>DASXZE010000198.1:0-12281 GCA_036502105.1 Candidatus Angelobacter sp.
AAACTATTGTTTCCGTGAATGGAAAAGTTACGGAGACGATCTCTGGTGTGCCTTCGCAGTATGATCCAGCTACTGGAGCAGATATGGGACCTGACACCATGCTCTATGTGAATGGAAGTATTACCTCGCTCTCAGGACCTGGGGAAGGCACGGCAGCCATTAACGACGGTACGGCACTCACGATTACCGCCTCCACCAACGTAACCATCACGGGCGATTTGCTCTACAAATCACCGCCAGTTACTTTGACCGCCAACGGCAGCACGCCGGCTGATTCATTGATTCCTGCCAACGATCACGGGCAGGCGCTGGGCATTTTCACATCCACGGGAGACATCATTCTGAACGATACCCAGATCAATCCCAAGACCGGCAAGGCTGATGGCAATATGGAAATCGACGCTTCGCTGGCAACGATTTCACAGACCGGTACTGGCGGCCTTACAAACCCGAATTCTCTGATCAATACGCTTACGATTGTGGGTGGACGAATTCAGAACAATATCAAAAACATCAATACAACAACGCGCAACGTGCTCTTTGACGTGCGCTATGCGAATGGTAACTTCTCGCCACCATGGTTCCCTTCCACCAACCTGACGCTGGGTGGGTTGAAGTCAGCCAACTTTCTTCAGCCTCAGATCCAGCGTCTCTCATGGCAGAACCAGACACCCTACTACTGAGACGACGTTCCAAAGTATGAACCGGAAGGCGGCCTGCGAAGGCCGCCTTTTACTTTTGCCCAGTCAACCTTCGCGCCAGCTTTAAAGAGAATGAGTACTTTTGTAGAGCGCTGGCCATGGTTTATTACTAAAGACGTTGACCTAAATCAGCTTTGGGGGTGTACTCCTGCAGAATCCTGCCGATTAGATAACTATGAGATTGAAGAAGTCTGCATCCAGGATACAACGCCAGCGCAACGGCAAAAATGAACGCGGCGTTGCTCTTATAACTACCTTACTCATGCTCATGCTTTTGACTGGGCTTGTTGTGACCATGGTCTGGACCACGCGAACTGACATGCTTGTGAACGGCTACTACAAGAACTACCGTGGCGCATTTTATGCGGCTGATTCAGGCTTGAACATCGTACGACAGGCTACGCTGAACCAATTTAAGCCTGGCGTGGCCCTTCCAGCCACATTCGCGGCCGGTGTACAGCCGATTCCAGCGGGCACAGAAGTCACGATTGCCGCCACGATCAACACCCAATATGCCAGCTACCAGAAGATAACCGGCACCGGGCAGGCTATCTCTTCTTTTCCAGAGCAATTCAAGCTGCCGACCAAGACTTCATTCACATTGACTCAGGCCAGCTGCACGGTGATTGGGACACCAGCCGGTAGCTGGAGTTGCACGCATCTCCCAGCCACCCCGACTCAATTTACCTACGTTTACAACTATTCCACCACCGTCCAGGGCCAGTCTATGGGGACCCAGAACGCCACCGTGATGGATCGAGGACAGATTACCCTGGTCGCGAACGTCGTAAATGCCAGTTCTACCACCAGCTTTGCTGCGTGGGGTATGTTCATTGATAGCTCAACAATCTGTGACGGTACCACTCTTGTTGCGGGCACGCTCACGGGGCCAGTTTTCACCAATGGAGCCTGGAATTTTGGCACCGGTAAATATACGTTCACAGGCGCTGTGGGCAGTGCAGGCGCCAAAGCCGGCTATCAGGGTTCCAGCTGCCAGCAGGTAGCAGGTAGCTCAGGCAACGGCATATCGCCCACGTTTCAGCAGGGATTTAGTCTGGGGCAGCCGTCCGTTCCGCTGCCTACGAACGACTTCAACCAGCAGCGCGCTGTTCTTGACGGCAAGGGCGCCGCTGGGCAGCCATCACAGAGTGACCTGCACAACTCCTTACGCGATGGCAATGGTGCATCTTATCCCACTTCTGGTACGCCCTCAACCGGCGTGTATCTACCTTACTCGGTGGATAGCAACGGCAAGAACCCGACATTCAACGGCGGAGGCATCATGATTCAGGGTGATGCCGCTGTAGTTCTTACACCCAGCGGAGCAGCAGGACAGATCTATACCATCACGCAAGGCAGCACAACGACTAAAGTCACGATTGATCCGTCAGCCAAGACCACGCTGATTTCCATCAACGGCAAGGCTCCACTCACAATTTCCGGAATGCCACAGCAATACGATCCTGCTACAGGCGGCGTTATGGGCTATGACACCATGCTGTACGACAATGGAAATATCACAGCTCTCACCGGCCCGGGACAGGGCAAAGCCGCCATTAACGATGGCACGGCACTCACCATCACCGCGGCCAGCAACGTAACCATCACCGGAGATTTGCTCTACAAATCTGAGCCGGTAACGCTTACAGCCAGCGGCACCACCGCGGCAGACACGCTGATTGCGGGAAATAATCACGGACAAGCTCTGGGCATATTCACGGCCAAGGGCGATATCCAGTTGAGCAACACGCAATCCAACGGCAACCTGGAGATTGACGCTTCACTGGCGACAATTTCGCAGAGCGGCTCCGGCGGCGTGGTAAATACCGGAAACGCAATCAATACCCTGGTAATTGTAGGCGGACGAATTCAGAATGCGCTCAAAAATATTAATGCAACTACGCGTAACGTTCTGTTTGACGTGCGTTATGCCAACGGCAATTTTGCTCCGCCATGGTTCCCTTCAACCTCGTTGACGCTGGGAGGGCTCAAGTCCGCCAATATGAACGCACCCATTGTTCAGCGTTTGCAATGGCAGAACCAGACGGTTTACTACTGAGTTTTTGCCCCCAAGGCCATCCAGGGCGGCCCGCAAAAATGGCCGCCCTGGTTTTTCATCCCGCTGCTTTGGATCGCTTAGAAAGAGGCGCTGGAAGCTGGTTTGGGTTTGACCTGGACCATCACTGTGGCCGCCAGCACCGCCGCAATCCCCACTATCTGTAAGGAGCGCAGAGTTTCATGTACAAAAATCACCGCAAATAAAATGGCGAACACCGGCTCCAGGCAGCTGGTAATCACGGCGCGCGTGGGATCAAGGTATTTCAATCCGCTCAGATAAAACATATAGGGCATGAGCATGGAGAGGCAGGCAAATGCCACAAAAAACTCCCACTGCTCATGGCTATAATGCTGCTGCACCAGCCGCCAGGGCGGATTCACAACCAGCCAGAGAATCGCCGCGCTCGATAATACATAGAACATTACGGTGAACTGGTGGTTACGCGCCACCAAACCCTGGGCGGCGATGTTATAGAAAGCGTAGCCAAAGGAAGCCAGTAACGCTGCACCCACACCGATGGTGCTCAGTTGGACGCCAGAGTGAAACACGCCAATAGCCAGCGCAGTGCCGAGGATCGCCACCAGAGTGGCTGCGATCTTCTGCAAAGTGGCTGCTTCCCTGCCGCGTCCGACCATATAGAGCAGCACCCAGATCGGGGCCGTGTATTGAACAGTAATAGCCAGCGAGACGGTGGATTTCTGTACCGCGAGATAATAAAAATAGTTCGAGCAGGCCACCCCCAGCGTGCCTACCAAGACACAGAGCGCTAGATCACGCCGACTGATTTTAAAGATGCTGTGCCCAAAGCGCAGCAATAGCAAGGGAGCAAATATAAGAACGGTAAAACACGTCCTCATCTGGGTGAGCACCACAGGAGAGATAGAGGCATGCCCGCCAAAAACACCTCCATTGAAGATTTTCTTTCCCAGCGCGGCGGCTGCGCCCCAGCCTAGCGTAGCCATGGCAATAAAGAAATAGCCCCGCCATGGATGCTTCATTTCCAGAGCGGAGCTAAGGGCATGTTCGGACGCGGGACGGCTACTCGGCAAGCATCTGGTCCAGTTTTTCAGGGTCGAAACCGATCATTACCATTTCACCCACAATAATGGTTGGAGTGGAGCGGCTCTTGTAAGTCCGCACCAGCTCAAAAACCGCCTGCTGGTCTGAACTTACATCTTTCACTTCAAATTCGATACCTTTCTCCGAAAGGTAATTCTCAGCCCATGAGCATGGCGGTCAACCCGGCTGGCTATAAACCACAACCTTCTTTTGTGACATGAAAAAGCTCCTTTTTCCCTTGTGTTTGTTTGATTCTTTCTACTGCAACAATGCTTCACTATTTTGCCGCCAAACCCGCGATTTATGGGGCTTCCGAAAGATGTAGCTCTGTGGTAATCCGGGCCGTGGATTTCAGCATGGCGGAAACCGAACAGTATTTCTCCTCAGAAAGCCGTATCGCATCTTCAGCGGCCTTGCGTGATACCTTTCCGGAAATTGTGAAAATCAGTTTGATCGACGTATAGACCGTTGGCGGTTCGGTTGCTCTCTCCGCCTCTGCGCGCACATGAATTCCGGAAAACGGCTCACGCTTTTTGCGCAGAATGCTCACAACGTCCGTTGCCGTGCAAACACATAAGCCACTCAATACAAGTTCCAGGGGACCGGTTGCGGTGTTGCGCTCGCGATCTGAGTCAATCACGATTGCGTGGCCGCTACTGGCATTGCCGACAAACCGTTCGCCATCTGTCCAGGTAATCTGCGCTTCTACCATTGGGGCCTCCTGCTAAACACGCGCGCGAAAAACTTTATCATAAGAAAGAGTGTTCACTCGCTGGATGGTTCCAATAATTCATAGTTTCAAGAATTTACAGCCACAGTTTTGCGGGCCACGGCGACCAGGCGCTGAGCCTCAAGCCCATATGGAATGCCCTGCAAACTGCCGTAGATTTGCACGTGCTTGAAGCCTGCGGCCATGAGGCGTTCCTTTAATTCACGTCCGGAATAGATCGTGTGCTCAAAGGTGAAGTCTTTGGCATGACCATCTTTCAGCAGTGTCCATCTATTGGAGACACGCGTCCAGTCATCGCGCACCTGCGTGCGATGGACAATCCATGAGCCGTCGGCCAGATCCGTTGCCATGGAGCTTTGCCATACGCGTGCCAGATATTCCTTGCCCAGAGTTTCAATAATCAATACACCGCTGTCTTTGAGGCTTTCATGGATATTGCGCAGCACGTGCAAGTCTTCTTCTGGATCTTTGAAGTATCCGAACGAGGTAAACATGCTGCAGGCCAGATCAAAGCTTGTAGGACGGAGAAAGTCACGCATGTCCTGCTGCACCCATTCAATAGAAGCGCCAGACTTGGACGCGTGTTCTCGCGCCTTCTCCAGCAGGAATGTGGATTTATCGACGCCTGTGACCTGAAAGCCAGCTTTTGCAAACTCCACGGAATGCCGACCCGGCCCGCAGCAGAGATCGAGCACGCTTCCTCCGGTGCATTTGGTGAGCGCCAAGATGCGGGCTACTTCGTCAGGTGCAGCGGCAAACCGCTCGGCGGAAAACAGGTAGCCATAGAACGTGCGCCAGAAATCCTCATTTTCAAACCATTCCATACTGAAAGTTTAACCTGAAGCTTGAAAGTTTTAACCTGATCCAGCCGGATAACTGAAAGCGGATTGCCGCGTCTCATGTTCAAGGCGGAAGATTTTAATCCCGGAAGATTTCCACCCCGAAGATTTAAGGCCCGGGCGGACGGACCGCCAAAAAAAAAATAATGGAACGATTCTTCCAATTCGAGCAATGGATAACAGGAGCGCAGGTAGCGAAGCAGAGAGCCATGGAAGAATCGTCTCCGGCAGACCCAACAGATCATGAGCTGCTCAGGCAGCTCGCCAAAGGAAATGAGACGGCCTTCAGTGCGCTTTATGCGCGCTACCAGGGCCCGCTCTACCGGTTTGCATGGCACATGAGCGGCAACAGCGCCACGGCGGAAGAAGTAACGCAGGAAGTATTCATGCTGCTGATTGGAAGTCCCAAAGGATACGACGCGACCAAAGGGACATTCGGCGGATATCTGTTTGGCATTGCCCGCAACCTGACGCGCAAGATCATGCAGCGGTCGCGGCTGGATCTGCCGATCGAAGAAGAATGGCTGGATGCCGATGATTCGGCCTTCGCCAGCGATCTGGATGTGCTGGCTGATCTCAGCAACTCTGAGCTTTTGGATTATCTGCGCAAAGCTGTGCTGGCGCTGCCAGAGCAATACCGAGAAGTGGTGGCGCTCTGCGAGCTGGAAGAGATGAGTTACGCCGACGCGGCCACGTTGCTCGATTGCGCGCCGGGAACGGTGGCTTCAAGGCTGCATCGGGCACGAACCTTATTGAAAGAAAAGTTGAAAGCAAAATTGAGTTCGCAAAAATGTCTGAAATAGATCCACAATTCGAGCGCGGCACAGACGACAAGCTGACCCGGGCCATGCGGAACCTTGCCGCAACGTCGCAACAGGGCGCTTCAGCGGAAACTGGTCTTGGACTGGCCGCTGCATTTCGGCGGCATCATGCAAGGCGCAGACGCATTCGCCGCATTAGCCTTGCCGGACTCATGACATGTTTTCTTGCCATGGCCGGACTGGTCTTTTTTCAGACGCGGCAAACACCGCGGCCGGCCCAGAATGCAACGCAGAATGCAAACCAGGCGCATATTGAACCTGCAAACGCGCCCGCGCAAGCGTCGCAGGCAATACAAGCAGCAAGCATGCCTGCGGAAAGACCGAGGCCTGCGCACGAGCTTTTGCACCCCCAACTTTTGCACCACCAACTTTTGCACTCCAATGTTACTGCCACCAAAGTGGCGTACAGCCGCGAATTTGTTGCCTTGCCGGGATATGACCCAGAGGTTCCGGCGGAGGATCTGCACATCGTACGTGTGCAGTTGCCCACCAGCACCCTGTGGCAGATGGGAGCGCCCATTAATCCGGCTGGTCCGGAAAGAAGAGTGTTAGCTGATTTTGTCGTGGGACAGGATGGAACGCCTTACGGCGTGAGATTAGTGCATACAACAACTTTTTAAGGAGAGATACCATGAATCGAATCGCCGCCATTTTAGCGGTTACAACTTTGTTTGCTGCAGGAGCCGTGGCCCAGAACACAGCTTTTAATAGTCAAAACCAGGGCAGTCAAAACCAGAGCCAGCAAAAGAAAACATTCTTTTTTTCTCAGGATGGCTCGGGAAAGATGCCCATGAACTTGGAGTTTCAGGGCCATATGGGCAATGATGTGACGATCATGGGAGCTGAAATGGTTTCACCGGGCGAGACAGTCAGCGGCGTGCCTTACACGGCCACGGAGGTCACAGAAACAACCCAGACACTGAGCGACGGCAACAAAATTGTGAATAAAACATCTGGAACTGTCGCACGGGACAGCCAGGGCCGTGTGCGGCGTGAAATGACCGTGGGACGTATTGGGTCCGCGGGTACAAACAATCACAAGATGCTTTTCATCAGCGATCCTACTGCACATCATCAAGAGATGACGGAGACAGGTAGCAGCACCGATACTTCTACGGTGATCACCACTGATGGGGACCCGCAAATTATCACGCTCAATCGCGCCGGCAGCACCATGGTGAATAAAAAAGTTATGGTAAGAACGAGCAAAGACGCTGACGGCGCTGAAAGCAACGTGAGTGACAAGAAACAGGTCAAGCATGAAGATCTGGGCACGCAGACCGTTGCCGGCGTTGCAGCCCAAGGCAAGCGCGATACAGTCACTATTCCGGCGGGTGAAATCGGCAATGAGAAGCCGATAGAAGTCGTGTCAGAGACCTGGTATTCAACCGATCTGCATGCCACGGTGATGCGCAAGCATTCCGACCCGCGCACAGGAGAGACAGTATTTCAACTCACTGACATTAAACGCGCTGAACCTGATCCGGCATTGTTCCAGATGCCAGATGGTGTGAAAGTTATGCAAGACCATCCCAAACACGCAGCACCGCAGGAATAGTTTTTCTGTAGTATGCAAGTGGGAGGCTGGGCAGAAATGCTCAGCCTTTTTGTTTGACTTACCTCAGCAGCTGAAGCCTTTTCCCTATCAGCTAAACCGCAGGCATGAATGCCCGTTCAACTTCTTCGCTTTGCTCAGTCGTTCAGGGCAGGCCCTGCTCCACCCCCATCGCGCTACAAATGTCTGGCCACTACCTTACTTTGCTTTCTTCGCTAAGCTTCTACCTTACATTGACTGGTATTGGTCTATCTTCTGTTGTCCGTTTGCGGCTCAGGGTGAATCAGCACTTTAAACAGCTCAGGCGCGGCCTGCTTGAAACGGATTTCCAGCTCAGTCGACACATCATGCACGCGGGAGAGCGGCAGATCGTCTGACATGGTGCAGTGGCAGGACATATAAATTTTGCCGCGCACGTGTTTTATCTCCACATCGTGCATATCCACTACTTCAGGAAATTCGCCGACCACCGGTTTCAGCTTTTGCTCCAGTACGGCGTCACGCACTATGGTATTGCCGGACTCAATGGTGGATGGCTCGCTTTCAATATGAGTAAGAATCGTAGAAATTTCCGGGATGGAGTTGCGAATCTCATTTTCCAGAACCGTCACCACATCATGCGCGTCTTTAAGGCTGAGATTTTCGTCCAGTTCCAGGTGCTGTTCCACGTGCAGGCGGCCACCCAGGTCCTGCACGCTTACGTCATGCACGCTGAAATTGTTGCGTGAAGCCACGGCGCGGATGCGGTCAAAAATATTCTCATGCGCGGTCTCGCGCGGAATGGAGTGGATTACTACATCAGCGTCCGGCAGAAATTCCTGCACCGCTTTGGTAATCTCCGCCACAACCTGCCCGGAGCGCTGGAAAGTAACGTTGCGCTCCAAGCCAACGGTAAGATCGGCAAAGTAGCGATTACCGGCACGGCGAACGCGCGCGCGCTCCACTTCAATTACTCCATTGACCTTTAATGCGGCATCAATCATCCGGTTGCGATAGCCTACGGGAGCAGCGTCCAGCAGGGCGTCAATGGTGCGTCGGGCGAGACGCGAGCTCACATAGACAATTACGCCGGAGACCAGCAGAGCGGAAACGGGATCGGCCATGTGAAGCCATGAAACTTGCCAGTGCGCGCCCGCCCAGACCAGCGCCAGTCCTACGATGACCACGCCGCTGGAAAAAATATCTGTGCTGAAGTGGAGCGCGTCAGCCTCCAGCGCCTGGCTGTCATACTTGTCAGCGATCCGCTTGAGTTTGCGCGAGCGCCACCAGTCAACCGCCATGGAAAAGAACATCACGCCAAAAGCGGCCAGCGATGGCTCAATGTGCACACTGTGGTGGCCAGAAAGACGGCGCACCGCTTCCCAGACGATCCAGATGCAGGCCAGCAGGAGCAACGTGGTTTCTATAAAAGCTGAGAAGTTTTCTACCTTGCCATGGCCGTATTGGTGCTCAGCGTCGGCAGGCTTATCTGAAACGCGCACAGAGAGTAGCGTGACGAACGCGGCCACCAGGTCCAGCCCAGAATGCGCGGCCTCAGAGAGAATGCCCAGACTGCCCGTGCCAAGGCCCACGATCAGCTTAAGAAAGGTGATCGCAATGGCGGCAAACAATGAGTTCAGCGCAACCGCGCGCTTTTCCCGCTGCATGCTTTCCAGCACAGGGTTCAGTTCAGAGGTGGACACTGCCCCATTGTCTCAAGTTTCAACTGCTCTCTACCAGTGACTATTGTTGTGAGCCACGTTTGTTGTGAGCCACGTTTGTTGTGAGCTTCATTAGTTGTGAGCTTCATGGGTTGTGAGTTTCACGGTTGTGAGCGGCCTTGGAAAACCATTATGCTAGGATTGTTGCCCAATCCAATCTGAGTTGAGGGCAAGAGGAATCCCATTTATGACGCTACGGCTGATCATTTGTGTTTTGGCTGCGACCGCAGCACTGGCACAGACTCCAAATAAACCCACGTTAAAGACCCCGGCAGAGCGCTCAGCCAGCCACGACGACCAAACTACGCCTACCCTGCAAAAACGCAACGAACCAACATCAGAAGTGCCGCTGGACCAGCCGGTTATTACAATTCAGGGCCTGTGCCCGGCTGTGACAACTCCGGCCACGAATGCTGCCGTGCCTTCCACAAAAGAATGCTCCATGGTCATGACCAGGGAGCAGTTTGGCAATCTGGTGAAATCTTTCAACACGACGAACCAGCCTGTATCCATGGCAGAGCGGCGCAAACTTGCCGAATCCTACGTGGATATCCTGACCTATGCAGAAGCGGCGAAATCTGCCGACCTGGAAAATAGCCCGGCTTTCGTGGAGATTATGCGCGTGCTGCGGTTAAGAACGCTGGCCGATCTCTACCTGAATGGGCTGGCAGAACAGTTCCGCAATCCAACCCAAGCAGAGATTGAAGCCTACTACCAGGCCAACCAGGCAAAGTTTGAGAGCGCGAAGCTGGGGCGCATTTATATCCCAAAGAGCAGTCCTGATGTGCAGGCCCCATTGGAGCAGAAAAACGCGTATCCGCAGAAAGCCGCTGCGGTTGCGGATGACATGCAGGCACGCGCAGCCAAAGGTGAGCCAATTGACAAGCTGCAAAAGGAGGCCTACACCACGCTGGGAATCAACGTAATACCTCCGAACACGGAGATGAATGTACAGCGGCATGGCGTATTGCCTGCCAAACTGGACCAGGCAGTGTTCTCTCACAATCCCGGCGACGTGTTTCGCGGAGACGATGCCAACGGCTTCCTGATCTACCACGTGGACCAAAAGGCGCCGGCCCCGCTGGAAACCGTGAAAGAAGAAGTATTGCGTGACATGTTGCGGACCAAAATGGACGAAAAGATTAAAGAATTAAAAAACCCGGTGCATGCCACGCTGGAAGAAAAATATTTTGGTCCTACTGCTGCGGCAAATCCTGCCGCAGCGCAGCCGGGACAAGCGGCTCCGGCTAAGTAGGGATGCACAGTACTTGATAACGGGAGTTTATATCCTAAGCTGCAAGAGTAGTGGTCAGCCGATCACGTATTTTACGTAGCGGCATGTGAACACGGCATGGAAAATGCCTGCAGCTTACCCGAAAGACTAAGCACGATTGGAGCAGCGCCGGACTGCCTTGGGGAATAAATCTTTATGTTACGATTGCTCTATTCCCCTTGCTTTTCGGTGGTTGGATCAGGAAGGTTCGATTTTTCAGGATGATGCAAAGTCTTGTGATTCTTGTAACGGCTGCGACAACCGCAACACAAGCTATGGCCCCGGAATATCCACCTAAAAGCTCCGTTCATTTGAAATAACATGCCGCAAAAACCGACAGTGCTGATCACCGGAGTTTCAGGAAATCTGGGCCTTCGTCTGCTCAAGCAACTGCCGGATTTCCAGGTGATTGGAACGGACATCCGCGAGCCGGAAAACCCAACGGCCATGGCCCGGTTTGAAAAAATTGAGATGGCCGAAGAACGCTCCTGCGATCAACTGCTGGAGCTCATGCGTACTTATCGTCCGGAAGCAGTGGTTCATCTGGCGTTTGTGCTGGACCCGCTGCGCACGGGCGTGATCGATAAAAAACGCATGTGGCAGATGAACGTGGCGGGCACCAGCCGCGTGACTGAAGCCATCGCCGAGCACAACCGCATGCTGGGCGGCATTGATAAATTTATCTTTCCCAGCAGCGCGCTGGTGTATGGTCCGGAACTTACCAAGCCCGTAACAGAAGACGCGCCACTGAACGCGCAAAGCCTGCCTTATGCGCTGCATCAGCAGGAAGCTGACCGCACGGTGCAGGAACGCACCAAGGGCATGAAGTGCAAGACGTACATTTTGCGTCCGCATATTTATGCTGGAGCAACCGTGCAAAACTACCAGCTGGGCGTGCTGCGCGGTATTCCCGGCGGCAAAGGACGCCTGGCCGAACGGCTTCGCCGCCGCGGCAAACGTCTGCCGCTGTGGCTGCCCTCGCGCGGTAATTATCTGGAGCACAAATTTCAGTTTGTCCACATAGATGATGTGGCACGGCTGATTGCGCACATTCTGCGCCGCACGTCAGCTGACGAAAAGTTAAATATTCTGAACGTTGCTGGACGAGGCGATCCGCTGGAGCTGCGCCGCTGCATTGATATTGCCGGTATTGAAGTTCAGCGTGTACCGGCTAAAGCCATCTGCAAACAAGCACTACGGTTTCTTTGGGACATTGGCGTCTCGGATATTCCGCCGGAAGCGCTGCCCTATCTTCTGGGCTCCAGCACCATGGATACGGCGCGCCTGCGCGTCTTCCTGGGCGAGCATTATCGCACGATCATCGAACATACTTGCGAAGAAGCGCTGGCTGATAGCTTTAAGACTGCCTAAATGCCGGCTTGCCCGCGACGAACCAGTCCGCGATGAGCTAGTCCGCAAACTATTCTGTTGTCAAAGAACTCTAACTTCCATCCGTACGTTGACGGCGTTTAAGCTTTTGGCCGCTGTGGCGTGGGACAGCAGCCCGGTTCGCAATGCGCCAACACCGGCGAAGTCTGCGCGTT
>DASXZE010000199.1:0-4361 GCA_036502105.1 Candidatus Angelobacter sp.
AAGAAGCGCGGCCCATCGCATCTGGATTTTATTTTCAATGCAGAGCAGAAAGCGGCGCTGACGACGATTCGAATCTCGGCGGACGAGCAGAAGTTTTCTGTGTCGCTGCTGTACGGTGTGACGGGCTCGGGCAAGACCGCGGTTTATCTGGCGGCCATGCAGTCTGTGCTGGAGTCTGGACGGTCGGCAATTTTGCTGGTTCCAGAGATTGGTCTTACGCCGGCAGCGGCGGCAAATCTGCATCAGGTATTTGGCGACGAAGTGGCCATTCTGCACTCGGCACTTTCTGCGGATGAGCGCGCGGAGCAATGGCATAGAATTCGTCGCGGCGAGGCGCGGATTGTTGTGGGTACTCGTTCCGCGGTGTTTGCGCCGGTGGCGAATCTTGCGCTGATTGTGGTCGATGAAGAACATGACAGTTCTTACAAGCAGGAAGAAACGCCGCGTTACAACGGACGCGATGTGGCGGTGATGCGCGGCAAGTTGACTGGTGCTGCGGTGGTGCTGGCGTCGGCTACGCCGTCGATTGAGTCTTACCACAATGCGGAAGCAGGAAAGTATCGGCTGATCCAACTCAAGGGACGCGTGGAGCGGCGTCCGCTGCCTGAGGTTGAGCTGGTGGATATGCGCGCAGAATTTCAGCAGACGGGCGAAGACCAGATATTCGCCCGGCAGCTGATTCTGGAAGTGACTGACCGGCTGGCGCGCGGCGAACAGGCCATGGTTCTGCTGAATCGTCGCGGATATTCTTCTGTGGTGTTGTGCCGCAGCTGCGGCGAAACGTTGCAGTGCAAGAACTGCACCATCGCCATGACGTTCCATAAATCTGCGCACAGAATGGAATGCCATTACTGCAACTATCGGCAGGCTGTGCCGAAGCTCTGCCCGAAGTGCAGCAGTGAGCATATTTTCTTTCTCGGCACAGGATCGGAGAAAGTGGAAGAGCGTTTGCACGCAGCATTTCCGCAGGCGCGTATCGGCAGGCTGGATCGCGACACCGTCCGCAATCGCCATGACTTTGAGCGCGTGTTGAACCAGTTTCATTCTGGTGAGATCAACCTGCTGGTGGGAACGCAGATGATCGCCAAGGGACATGATGTTCATGGCGTGACTCTGGTTGGCGTTGTGGGCGCAGATTACGCGCTGGGTTTTCCTGACTTCCGCGCGGCCGAGCGAACATTTCAATTGCTCACGCAAGTTGCCGGACGCGCAGGCCGTGGTGAAACGCCGGGCAAAGTGGTGTTGCAGACTTACCATCCTGACCACTATGCGGTGCAGTTTGCGCAGCAGCATGATTACATGGGCTTTTACGAGAAGGAAATACGCTTCCGCAAATGGATGCATTATCCGCCGTTCAGTTCGCTGGCCAACGTGCTGGTGCGCAGTGACAAGCTGGAGCAAACGCTGCGCTGGACTGGACTGCTCGGCAAATGGTTTGAATCCACGCGCAATGAAGGTGTGCGCGTTCTGGGGCCATCGGTTGCGCCGATCATGCGGCTGAAGCGTGATTATCGTTATCACTTTATCCTGAAAGCGGCGAGCCGTAAGAAACTCAACAGCTCGCTCAGAAGAATGCTGGCATTTGCTGACAGCGAAAAAATTCCTCGCACCAACGTGATTGTGGATGTGGACGCTCTATCGCTGCTGTAACGGGTGCGTCTGCTGCGGCGATGGATGGCGATAGTCATCGATTATCTTTGCCAGCCCCTGGTCTCCCAGCGGCGCTGGCGTGAGCGTAAGAACCAGCATGATCAGCGCAAAAATTGCCAGCACTTTGCGCTTGGTATCCAGCGGCGGGTAAAACGGCACATCAGGATGCCGGCTGCCAGTAAAGCGCAGCACCAGCGCCCAGAGAAGCCATCCGGCCCAGCAGAACCAACTCAGCGGAAGCAGAATTACAATGCTCACCAATGATGCTGGCCGATGCAGCCGCGGACTCACCGCAAAAATAATGTGTCCGCCGTCTAGCTGCCCACCGGGAAGCAAATTGAGCGACGTGGCAAACATTCCCACCCACGCTGCCATGGCCATGGGGCTCAAATAAAGTCCGCTCAAAGGCAGTTGCGCACCGGCGGCCTGGCTACCCATTGCGGCCATAAGCCAATGCACCACTTTGAATATCAGCGGCAGCCCCAGCGGCAGAGTTGCGCCAGCCAAAGTATTCGCGGCAGCGTCACCTGTCAAAGGTTTCGAACTAAGCAGCGCAAAAATCAGCACAGGTACAGCTACTACAAAACCGGCAATCGGCCCGGCAATGCCAATATCAAACAGATCGGCGCGGCTATAGATGGGCGACTTAATGCGTATAAACGCTCCAAAAGTTCCAAACAATCCCAGCGGCGGTGGCGACGGTATAAAGAACGGCAGCGTGGCAATCACGCGCCTGCGCACGCAAAACACATAATGCCCAAGCTCGTGCGCAGTAAGTATCCCCAAAAGGCTCGCTGAGAAGGGAACGCCCAACCACAGCCGATGCCAATCCTGCCAGATCCATTGCCACGGCCACGAATCCACGTCTTGCGAGAACAGGCCAAGGTTGTGGTTAAAACTGTTCTGCATGCTGGCGCCAATGCACAGCGTGGTAAAGATGGTCAGCAGAAAGAGCAGCGCATGCAGCCAATAAGGCCGCTTTTGCGGCGCAATCACCACAACGTTTATTTCGCGTCGTTCAGGATCAAAGACCTGATATTCCTGGAGAGGCGCCTGATTGTCCGGCATGGAGCGATAGCCCTGAGGTCGTTTTTCTTGTATGCGATCTTTGGCGTTGGCCGCGAGCGCGCGGCGTGATTAGTCGATGGATTGCAGTTCTTTTCCCGGCTTAAAGCGCACGGCCTTGCCCGGAGGAATATTCACCTCAGCGCCGGTCCGCGGATTGCGTCCAATACCGGTCTTGCGCGGGCGCACGTTAAACACGCCAAATCCGCGCAGCTCAATGCGCTCGCCCTGGGCCAGGGATTTCTTCATGCTTTCAAACACGGTTTCCACGGCCAGTTCAGCTTTTGTCTTGGTAATACCGGTTTTATTGACCACTTCGTTAATGATGTCGAGCTTAATCACGGGTCAGCTCCTCAGGATTGTCAGGGCGTAACTTATAGATGCTATTGGACTTCTACGCAGGTTGTCAATGGAACAGTTTCACCTATAAGATGGCTTCTTGTTTTCGATAAAAACGTTTGATAAAAAACGTTCCGCGGCCGGGAAGCACGCCTTGCCGCAAACGTTTTGCGTTAAAGTTGGGCGCGAAAGCTAAAGCGCCCAGTTTTGCATAACATAAGTTTTGTATAACGCTGAGTTCTGCATAACATAAGTTTTTCATAACAACGCAAGCTTCATAAATCCCCCGAATTGAGGACCTCGTAAACCAATGGCAATTAAAAGCGACCGCTGGATCCGCCGGATGGCCCAGGAACATGGAATGATCAGCCCTTTCAATGACCGCCAGGTGCGTGAAGGCGTCATCTCCTACGGCGTCTCCTCTTACGGATACGATCTGCGCGTCGCCGACGAATTCAAAATCTTCACCAACGTCAATTCCTCCATTGTTGACCCTAAAAACTTTGACGAAAAGTCTTTCGTCAGCGTTCAGGCGCCGTCCATTCTGGTGCCGCCCAACTCGTTTGCCCTGGCGCGGTCAGTGGAATACTTCAAAATCCCGCGCGACGTTCTCACCCTCTGCGTCGGCAAATCCACCTACGCCCGCTGCGGCATCATCGTAAACGTAACGCCCTTTGAGCCCGAGTGGGAGGGCTTCGTAACGCTGGAGATTTCCAACAGCACCCCGCTTCCGGCCAAAATTTATTCCAATGAAGGCCTGTGCCAGATCCTCTTCTTCCAGGGCGACGAACCCTGCGAAACCAGCTACAAAGACAAAGCCGGAAAATACCAGAAACAGCAAGGGATCGTGCTGCCCAAGCTGTAAGAGCTTTTACCACAGAGGGCACAGAGGAACACAGAGAGCAGGCAAGAAAGCCCTGCCTTTGTCCTGATTCGCGATCATCCGCGTTGATCCGCGGTAAGCTTTTTGCATTTTCCCCGAATCAGTGTCATCAGTGCGTATCAGTGGTAAAGGTTTAGTTTCCGATCCTCCTCTGTGTTCCTTCGTGTCCTCTGTGGTAAAAGTTTTTGCCTTTCCCGATGTCGGCGATGACCCGATGTCGCGCGATCCCGGCGATTCTTGCAGCCTTCTGCCTGTGTCTCTCAGCCAGAAACCCCACCCGGCTATTGATGTTTTGTTGCAAACAAAAGGCGAAGTGCCATTCGACCGCGCGGTCACCGCGCGGTCGAAGCTCTTTCGAACCCCTCTTTAAGGGTTGATTTCGGTAATTCCCGGCTACTCACCGGCGGACTGCTTAATTTTTAAA
>DASXZE010000200.1:0-9139 GCA_036502105.1 Candidatus Angelobacter sp.
GGCATCAGGTGAAACCACCGTCAGGTTCGGCAGCTGCATCTTTCTGAAGTAGTCCACCAAAACCGGTGAAGCAAAAATATGGTCCACAGGAATATTGAAGAACCCGGCAATCTGCGGCGCGTGCAGATCAACTACCAGTGCACGATGAGCGCCAGCCGTGGTCAGCAAATCAGCAATCAACTTCGATGACACCGGAACCCGCGGTTTGTCTTTGCGGTCCTGGCGCGCATAACCGTAATACGGGATCACCGTTGTAATACGCCGGGCCGACGCACGCTTCAACGCATCGACCAGCAAAAGCAATTCGAGCAGGTGTTCATCCACGGGAAAGCACGTAGGCTGTACAACAAAAACGTCTGCGCCGCGCACGTTTTCCATGATCTGTATATAAACTTCGCCATCAGAGAAGCGCGTAACCGTAGCCTTGCCGCGTTCCATGCCCAGGAAGGCGCATATCTCGTCAGTAAGGGCTTCGTTTGCGGTACCGCAGAAGATTTTAAATTTATCGTCTGCGCGTGATCGCTGCACCTTTTGCTCCTTCGCCGGTACGTCTGGTTTCTTCTCGGGTTTTTCCGTTGCTGTCGCTATCGTCGCCATCGTCTTTTCACTCCGTATGAGCTGGTTTGCTACATCGGATTGTGGTTTTACCAACTCAGAGCTTACTGACTTGATTGAGCCCTGCTCTGTGCTGGCGGCTTCAATTACTCTCTTGCAACTTCAAAAGTCTTTTATTCGGGGCTCCCGGCACACGCGCTTTTCGTGTGTTGGGGTGACTCGCCTCAGGTTCGCGCGATACAGCGCTCACCATTCGGCTCACCCGGTTTCATGATCGCTGCTTTATTTCTCTTCCGATCACCCGATCACGGCGATCAACAAATCACCCGATAAACTTGGCTGGGCCGCTAGGATTCGAACCTAGACAAAGTGCTCCAAAGGCACTTGACCTACCGTTAGTCGACGGCCCAATAAAAACTCTGCATGGGTGCCGCGCCCTACGGGGCTGCTCATATTTCTCTGCACCCGTCCCAGCGCTTACGCACTGGGCTCAATAATTTCGCGCCTGCTGGCACTGTAAAAATCTTACTTAAAATTCGTCATCCCGAACCCCGTTAAGAGGGCGCGCTGTCTTCAGCGCCCGAATAGGAGTGAGGGACCTTGTGCTTAAGTTTTTCCGATGTCGGCGATGACGCGCGATGTCGGCGATCAACCGATGGGGGTACCCCCCCCCTACCTCATCTAAGAAAACAAAGCACTTACACCATTCATCCCCAGGGGATTCAACTAAAGCTGCTAGCTCACCCGATCACGGCGATCACCAGATGGCTTAGGCCGCGTTCGCTTTCCCCACAAACAACTCTTTCCAGTACTCTGATCGGGGCAATGTAACGGTAGCTTGTGCCGGAATATCGCTCGCAGTCAGCTTTTCCGCTGCTGTGGCCGCAGACTCTTTGTCCGCGAACAAACCATAGACAGTGGAACCAGACCCGGAAAGCGACACATATTTCGCTCCGGAGCGTTCGAGCGCACGTTTGACCTCGCGTATTGCGGGATATTTAGGAAAAACGACACTTTCAAAATCGTTTTCAATCCCGGTACGGACAAGGTCGAGAAGCAGTGCCTCGGCCCGGTCCCAGCCTTTGCTTGGGACACCGGTTGCGGTAAAATTACCGTTCAGCCACTCGTAAACCGTGCGACTGAACATACTTATTCTATCCGAGCTCCCGGTTTCGGTCAATTTGGAATCGCTCGATTTGTGGTTGGTACTTGTTGGCCACTTTTTGTCCCAGTCGGCAAAGGCCGCCGGCGTGGACACCCCCACCTCGGGGGTGGCAATCACACAATGGAAGCTGGGCAAATCCTCCAGCGGATAAACCTGTTCCCCCCGGCCAGTCCCCAGAACGGTGCCGCCCATCAGAAACAGCGGCAAATCAGACCCAACCTCTGACGCGATGCGCCATCGCTCTTCCGGCGCCAGTTGCTGCTTCAGCTCTTTTTCCATGGCCATCATCGTAGCCACGGCATTCGACGAAGCCGCACCCATCCCGCCCTGTACCGGCAGCCGCTTCTCTATAGCAATGCGGACTTTCGCCCGCGTCTTAAGCGACCGCAATATCCGGTCAGCCACCCGCCAGCAAGTATTGCTCTCATCGCCCGGCACGCGCGGATCTTTGCAGACCACCTCAATGCCCAGGCCTTTGCTCACGTCCACGCGCACCGTATCGCTCAGCGCGATCGTCTGATAAATGGTGCGAAGCTCATGAAACCCGTCAGCCCGGAGCGGGCCAATTTTCAGTCCCAGATTGATTTTGGCGAAGGATCGAACCGAGGTAGCCATGACACTAAAGCCATAATAACTTACAAACCCTAGCTGGAATAAGGGTTTACAAGGAATTGTTGCAAGCAGCTCTCGATTTTTACAAACTTCAAAGAGATCTGCCTGATTTTCATTTAGGTGGCATTACAATTGCCGTCTTGAACATCATTCTGAATTAAGAGAGAATCAAACCCAAGCAAGTTGGGTTTTTCAGGGAGAGATGGCAATGGCTACTGCTGTGAGATCGGTTGAGCAGGGTGATGAAATGGTCCCCGCTGGTAAGACTTTGATTGATTACGATGAAGCGCTTGCTCAACTCACAGAAGAAGAGCGCCTTCGGGCCACCGTGTATGCCATGAATACTCTTCTGATTGCCAAGGGCGTTTACAGCGCAGAAGAATTTCGGTTTCAGTTCCGCCAGTCTGCACAAAAACAATTGCGTAAGAAAAAGACCTAGCGCGGCTTAGGGCGCGGCTGCTCCTTCTTGTCATAAGTTTTCGGCCTTCCGCACTTGGGATCTTTGCAGTGTCCATGATCTCCGATTTCGCATAGGGTGCAGTCGCATTCGCACCACCAGTCGGCCTCAATCTTTTTGGGTTGATTTTTATCTGACATTTTCCGGTCCTTTTCCCTTTAAATCTAAGAGTGTTGAGATAGAACTTCTGGCCCAAGTACCTGCGAAATTCTTAAATCAAGCTGGAAAAAGTGGAAGGAAGTTGGAATCGACAAAGTCCTACTCTTTTTCGAGCTCCGTCTAACTGCCAAGCGCTTTAACGCGCATGCAAAAATTTCCGGACGGACGCCGAGTAGGAACAAATTAAATCAGATTGTTCATACCTATGACTTCGGAAGTCCCCCCCCAAAGTTCGGCCGTCCGGCGACACTAGCCTTAGCTTCTTCGCCTCTGCCTTTGAAAGTATCAAGATGAGTTTAGCACTTCCATTCAGGTGTAGTCTCCTGTTGAAAACTGTGCAAAACGCAGAATTTAATTGATTTAGAAGTCGCTTGACAGGCGTGCCCAATTTATTGTATTAAACCAATAGGTTAATTAACTAATAGGTTTAATACGAATGCTCGCAACCCAAACAGATCAACTCAGCAACACCTTCGCCGCCCTGGCTGACCCAACACGGCGCGCCATCCTGGCCAAACTTGCCCTGGGTGAAGCATCAGTCACGGAACTGGCCAAGCCTTTCAACATGAGTTTGCCGGCCGTCTCCAAACACTTAAAAGTTCTGGAGCGTGCCGGCCTGGTTGCCCACGGACGCGAAGCACAATGGCGTCCGCGGCGGCTTGAGGCCAATGCACTGAAAGAAGTGGCTGACTGGGTGGAGCACTATCGCCAGTTCTGGGAGCAGCGGCTGGATCGTCTCGACGACTATCTGCGCGAGCTGCAAAAACAAAAGCGCCAGCAG
Organism: Candidatus Angelobacter sp.; assembly: GCA_036502105.1. Taxonomy (GTDB): domain Bacteria; phylum Acidobacteriota; class Terriglobia; order Terriglobales; family Acidobacteriaceae; genus Angelobacter. The sequence continues at coordinate 3,730 of DASXZE010000200.1, forward strand.
AGCACGTCTGCGGCGAACCTCATAGCAAACCCAGCCAATAATTCCGGCCAAGCGAAAGAGACAGAGCTTAACCCAGCCACGTCAAATTCCAGCCACCTGATGAAGGAGAAGAAGTAATGTCAGCACTCAAAGAAAAAGCCATGGCCGCCCAGCTCATAACGGAAGCCGTCGCGCCTGACCGTGAGATTATTACTTCGCGCCTCTTTGACGCGCCGCGTGAAGTTGTCTGGGAAGCATTCACAGATCCCAGGCAGGTTGTGCAGTGGTGGGGACCAAATGGTTTCACTACTACCATCGACGAGATGGACGTGCGTCCCGGCGGCAAATGGCGGCATACCATGCACGGGCCTGATGGCACCAACTATCCCAATGCCAGCGTCTTCAAAGAAGTGGTCAAGCCTGAACGCATTGTTTACGGACACGGCGGTGGCAAAGAAGGTGGCCCCGGTGCAAGCTTTGAAGCCACATGGACCTTTGAAGCTCAGGGCAAAAAAACTTTGCTCACCGGACGCATGGTTTTCCCCACGGCCGCCGCTCGCGAACTGGTAGTCAAAGAATATGGCGCAATTGAAGGCGCCAAGCAGACCTTTGCCCGCCTCGCCGAATATCTCGACGAATCGCCCGTTGTTATTGAGCGCATTTATGGTGTGCCGATCAACATCGTGTGGAAGGCCATCACCGAGATCGACCAGATGAAGCAGTGGTATATGCCCGTGATTCCAGCATTTGAGGCCAGAGTCGGTTTTGAAACCAGATTCAGCGTCACGCATGAAGGCGCTGAATTTCCGCATATCTGGAAGGTCACGGAAGTTGTGCCTGGAAAGAAGATTGCGTACACATGGCAGTTCCCCGGACATCCCGGAGAATCACTGGCGACATTTGAATTATTTGCTGAAGGCGAAAGCACGCGGCTCAAGCTCACGCACTCGGGTCTGGAAACGCATGGCGGCAAAACCTATGAGCCGCTGTCACGCAAGAACTTCAACTGGGGATGGAACGAGCTGGGCATGGAGCTGGAAAAATTCCTGGCCCGCGACGAAGCCTTTGTCATCACGCGCACCTTTGACGCGCCGCGCGAACTGGTCTGGCAGGTTTGGACAGATCCCAAGCATCTCTCGCAGTGGTGGGGACCATCCGGCCTCACCATGGCTGCCTGCAAAGTAGATCTGCGCCCCGGCGGCCTGTTTCATTACGGCATGAAAACGCCTGACGGCCACGAGATGTGGGGCAAGTTTGTTTACAAGCAAATTGATCCGCCGAAAAAGCTCGTTCTCGTCGTGTCATTCTCTGACGCACAGGGCGGCACCACGCGCCATCCCATGAACGCCACGTGGCCGCTGGAAGTGCTGAATACCATGACGCTCGCCGAGGAAAGCGGAAAGACGCAGATGACGCTGCACGGCATCCCCATCAATGCCACGCCGGAAGAGCACCAGACCTTCAAGGCCGGACACAGCTCCATGCAGCAGGGCTTTGCCGGAACCATGAATCAACTCGCCGAGTACCTCGCGAAGGTGCAAGCGCAGAAAGCCTAGAGCAGAAAGACGAGAAAGGAACGGGATATTTATGGCCGAAAGAAATATTCAACCTGCCGGCGAATCCACTCCGAACGAACTCGTGGTCACGCGCGTCTTTGATGCGCCTCGCGAGCTCGTCTGGAAGGCATGGACTGAACCCGACCGGATGAAGCTCTGGTGGGGGCCGGCGGTGTTCACCGCGCCGGTCTGCAAGATCGACCTGCGCGTCGGCGGCAAATATCTTTTCTGCATGCGTTCGCCGCAAGGGCAGGATTACTGGAACACCGGCGTCTATCGCGAGATTGTTCCGCCTTCACGCCTGGTTTACATAGACAATTTTGCCGACGAGCAAGGCAACATTGTCCCTGCATCGCATTATGGTTTGCCGGGTGACTGGCCGGCGCAAATTATGGTGACCGTAACGTTGGAAGAAGAGAACGGCAAAACAAAAATGACGATGCGGCAACAGGGAGTTCCGTCAGGAATGATGAGCGAGATGACCAGCCAGGGCTGGAACGGATCGTTCGACAAACTTGCGGCTTCACTCAAAGCCTGATGATGTGATGCCAGATGGCGATTCATTTCGGTAGTGCAGAAATGCTGGTTGACGCTTCTGCACTACCGGAATGTTTTTTCGAATGCGCGACTAGCGCAAACGACCGGCTCTTAAAGAATCAGGCCGATTTTCTGGTGACGGTGGGAAAGTCAATGATCTTGCCGCGCAGTTCTGCGGGAGTCCAGTGCGGTTTCGGCGGATGAAAAGTTGCCGGAACGTGGAATTCAATCAATTTCGCCATAACAACCTCCTTGCCGGAACCGATGGAGCCGCGCCATATAGAAACTACGCAAAGCGCCTGATTCAGGACGTAATGTGCATGCCAGCTGTTCTCAATTTCTCTTTAGTAGAGCAAGCTGGCTGCCACTTGCATAAACACTCAATCCGCACAAAGTTGTGCCCGGGTTGAGTCAAACAAATCAATCTCTCTGAAAGCGCGGGTCTTTCAGGGTGAAAAATTACATTGAGCTTTTTACCCGCTCCGGTGTAATTCTTGTGCAACTTTTAGCTGGCCCGTTTTCCTTAATCACCAATTAAGATCAATCGTACGTAATTGAACGCATGGAGGAATGAATGTCCAAAGGAAAAACCATAGCCCTGTGGATCGTCACCATTTTGCTGACCGCCATGTTCTTGTTTTCCGGCAGCATGAAGCTGCTCCATCCTGAACAGGTCAAGCCGATGTTTGTGAAATATGGCTACGCCGCATGGTTCGCAACATTCATCGGCGCTTGTGAAATGCTAGGTGCACTGGGCCTGCTGATACCTCGTCTTGCCGCGCTTGCCGCTGCCGGACTCGCCATCATTATGGCCGGTGCAGTCTATACGCATTGGAGTCACGCCGAATATTCACACGGCTGCATTCCATTGGTTTTGATGGTGATGCTTGTGGGAGTTTGCATTACGCGCGTTCAGCAGGGCAAGCAGATCTCTGGCGGTACTCGCTAGGCAGAATTTTCTAAATCGTCAGCGGCTTTGGGGGGAACTTCCCAGCGCTAAAACAAATCTGGCTGTCGCCCAAACTTGATGCCGAAGTGGTCATAGGCCATGCGCGTGGCCACTCGGCCGCGCGGTGTGCGGTCAAGAAATCCAATTTGGATCAGGAAGGGTTCGTATATCTCTTCCAGCGCATCCTGATCTTCCGCCAATGCAGCAGCCAGCGTGCTTAAGCCAACGGGGCCGCCGTTATATTTCTGGATAATCGTCAGCAGCAGCCGGCGATCCACTTCGTCAAAGCCGTGCTTATCCACTTCCAGCATTTCCAGCGCGGCCTGCGCGGTGGTTTTGTCCACACGACCTTGTCCGCGCACCTGGGCAAAATCTCGTACACGGCGCAGCAGGCGATTAGCAATACGCGGTGTGCCGCGCGCGCGGCTCGCCAGCTCGGCAGCGCCATCGGAATCAATGGACACGCCCAGAATTTCCGCGGAGCGCTCCACAATGTATTTGAGTTCTTCCGTGGTGTAGAACTCCAGCCGCAGCAAAATGCCAAAGCGTGAGCGCAGCGGAGCGGAGAGCAGTCCGGCGCGCGTGGTCGCCGCCACAAAAGTAAATGGACTCACGTCAATGGTGTGTGTGCGCGCAGAGGGGCCCTGGCCAATGATGATGTCCAGTTTGTAATCTTCCAGCGCCGAATAAAGAATCTCTTCCAGCGCCGGCTGCAGGCGGTGGACTTCATCCAGAAATAAAACCTGGCGGTCATGTAGATTGGTAAGGATAGCCGTGAGATCGCCCTTGATCTGTATGGCCGGTCCGGCGCTCTGCTGGTAAGCCACGCCCATTTCATTGGCGATGATGGTGGCCAGCGTCGTCTTGCCCAGCCCCGGAGGCCCGTACAGCAGAACGTGGTCCAGCGCTTCTCCGCGAGACTTGGCGGCCTCCACGGCCACGGCCAGATTCTCTTTCACCTTTTTCTGGCCAATAAACTCCCGCAGATAACGTGGACGCAGCTTCAGCTCATCAGAAATGTCTTCTTCCACCTGCACGGCGGAGACAAGACGGTCTTTATCAATAGGGTTTTGCTCTGAAGAAGACACTCTGGCGATAGTAAAGCGAACTGCAAAAAAATGCCAGAACTTGGTTGTTGTATTCGTCGATGCCAAAAGCCGCGAGCCGCGTCCAATAAAGAATGCCGAGCTGCAAAAAGCTATTGCCGTGCTTGCTGACGGTTCTAATTCTGGTGTCTTCGTCCCGCGCCATTGACCATGCGCACTACCTGGAACTCGCCCGCAAGCTTGATGCATTGGCCAAGCAAAAAGACTGGCAGGGCGCCCGGGCTGTGCTGACGGAAATTGGCCGCGAATTGCCTGCGCCTACGCCGCGCTATGTTTTGACCGTGGCCTCGATTGAGGCGCACCTGGGCCACAACGCCGAGGCGCTGCAATGGATGGAAAAGTATGCAGCCATGGGACTCAGCTATGACATGGCCAAAGATGATGACCTGAAGCCGCTGCTGGCGGATGAAGCCGGACAAAAAGTTGCCGTCGAGATGAAGCAACGCAGCCAGTCGGTCGAGAAGGCAGAGTTTCTATGTACGCTGCCGCAAGCCGACACCATGCCTGAGGACATCACCTATTTAAAATCGGCAGACTCGAAAGCGGCGGGCAGCTTTATTGTTTCCAGCATTCAACACCGGACTTTGTACCGTGTAACGTTACCGAAAGCCTCAGCCAAAGCCACAAGCAAAGAATGCACCATGCAGGAATTTCCGCTGGCCGACGAAGCTAAACGCTGGCCTACCATGGCTTTGTCGGCTGATGCGAAAAGAAAAGTTCTTTGGCTGACCGTATCTGCCGTGCCCGGTTTCAGCGGGTTCCCCAAAGAAGATGAAGGCAAAACTCTGCTGCTTGAACTCGACGCTAACAGCGGCAAGGTTCTGCGCCGGTTTGATCCCGGTGCAAGCGGCCCGGCGCTACTGGGCGATATGCTCGTCGCCGATGACGGAACAGTTTATGTAACAGACAGTATCGGCGGCGGGGTGTACCGTGCAAATGAAAATTCTGCGCGCGGAAATTCAGCAAATGGAAGCTCCGCGCACAAAAACTCCCCGAACAAAAAATCAAAGCCTGCCGATCCCAAGCCAGCCAGGCTGGAGAAAATTGCTGACGGATTTTTCTCTCCGCAGACTCCAGCGTTGTCGCGCGATGGCAAGCGGCTCTTCGTAGCCGATTATTCTATGGGCATCGCCGTGGTTGACCTGGTTTCCACCAACGCCAATGGCAAACTCAATTATCTGCCGCATCCAGAAAATGTTGCGGTGGTCGGGCTTGATGGGCTTTATCTCAGCGAGGATTCGCTGATTGGCATACAAAACGGCACTGAACCAAACAGAATTCTT
>DASXZE010000201.1:0-5736 GCA_036502105.1 Candidatus Angelobacter sp.
TTAGTAATTAGTATTTAGCCGTTCGATCCAATCGTTCACGTTGTGCCTGCTGCTTTGGACTTTAGCTCAATTTGCTCTTCAACACTAATCAGGAATGATGTGAGCATTTTGCGAACCTCAGTCAAATCAGATGAAGTGCGCTTAAAGTCTTCATTATTTATAAATCCAAGGTCTCTGAGAGCAGGAGATGGTAATCAAGTTCGCTGGTTGAGCCCGTTGCAATTCTTACAAATCTTGCCAGCTCAGTGCTAGTGCGGCGTCCGCAGCCTTCCGCTAGATTGGCTCCGATTGATACGGCTGCACGCCGCAACTGGCTGGTGATTCCATAAATTTCTTCGCGGGGGAATGTTTGAGAAAGCCGATACAAATCCAGCGTCAGCTTGTGGGCTTTGGTCCAGACCTGCAAGTCCCGGTAATTTCGCATACTCTCTTCCGCAACGCTGTATTCTAAACGCTAACTACTAAATACTAATCACTAACGACTGCTTTTTTCCACCATCTCCAGGGCGCGCTCCAGTTTTACGCCGCGTGAGGCTTTCAGTAATACGGCATCGCCAGGGCGGAGATTACGCAGCAGCCATTCACCTGCCTGCTCTGGGGTTTCAACAAACTGTGCCTGCGTGCCTGCGCCGCAGGCTGCTTCTGCAACCGCACGGGCCAGGCCTCGGACGCCAATCACAAAGTCGATTTTCTTTTCCGCGGCGTGCTGGCCGGATTCACGATGCAACGCTTCCGCCGTGGGCCCAAGTTCCAGCATCTCTCCGGCAACCAGAATATGGCGATCAGCTTTCATGCTGGCCAGCGTGTCGATCATCGCATCCAGCGCGCGAGGGTTGGAGTTGTAGCAGTCATTAATAATGGTTGCGCCGTTGATGTGCAGAACCTGGCCGCGTTTTTCCGGAGGCTGAATGCTGGAAAGCGCTTCAGCAGCTTCAGACGGAGGAATGCCGCGCTCCATGGCGGCCGCAGCGGCAGCCAGAGCGTTATAAATATTGTGTTCGCCCACCAGCGGGAAAGTGACTGGCGCACCCACGTTGCCGACGACCAGATCAAAGGTGGAACCCTCGGCGCCATTGAGTTTAATGTTTTGTGCGCATACATCTGCTGAGCGGCGAATTCCAAACGTGACGACTTTGCCTTTAAAGCCGCGGCCAAACTGGCTCACGTATTCATCGTCGGCGTTCAAGACGGCCACGCCATTCGAAGGCAGCGTTTCAATGATTTCGTATTTGGCGCGGGCAATTTCTTTGAGCGAGCCAAAAAATTCCAGATGCACCGGCGCAACCGTGGTGACTACAGCAAGATCATGATGCGCGAGTTTGCCCAGGTCGCGAATCTCACCGGCATGGTTCATGCCCATCTCCACCACGGCAAGATCGTGCTCGGCTTCCAGTTTGAGCAATTGCAGTGGCAATCCAATATGGTTGTTGAGATTGCCGGAACTTTTCATCACGCGGAAACGCGTGGCCAGAATGTGGGCGAGAATTTCTTTCGTCGTGGTCTTGCCGGCGGAGCCGGTCACGGCTAGCAGCGGTTTGCCCCACAGTCTGCGTGCGGCGGCACCTAAAGATTGCAGAGCTTTCAAAGTGTCGTCTACGCGGAGCAATCGCGTAGGATCGCCGGCAACTTTCTTGCTAGTTTGTGACATTTTTTCTGCTCGAACCACAGCGCCCACAGCGCCTTTGGCCAGCACGGCCTCGACATATTCATGGCCGTCAAAGCGATCACCTTGAATGGCGATAAACAAATCCCCCGGGTTCAGCGTGCGCGAATCAATGGAATACCCCATGGCGACGGCATCCTGGTCACACTCGCCTTTGGCTCCAATGAACTCGGCGATTCGCCACAGCGGCAGCTTCATTGCGCTTCTCCCCCCTTGGAGTAACTCATCTGTTGTAGCGCGTCCCGGGCCACCTGCACATCATCGAAAGGGTATGTACCTTCGCGCGTGATCTGAACTTTCTCATGTCCCTTGCCGGCAATCAACACCACGTCGCCCGGCATGGCCTCAATCAACGCCAATCGTATAGCTTTTTTGCGGTCTGGCTCAACCTCATGCCGCGCTTTGGTCTTTTGCAGTCCGGGAAGCGCGTCGGCAATGATCTGCTGTGGATATTCACTGCGCGGATTGTCAGAGGTGAGCACTACCAAATCACTGCCTTGGCCCGCGGCTTCCGCCATGAGCGGGCGCTTGGTGCGATCACGATCACCACCGCAGCCAAACACAGTAATCACCCGGCCCAGCCCCAGTCCGCGACCGACAAAATCGCGGGCAATCGCCGTGAGATTGCGTAGCGCGTCATCCGTGTGCGCGTAGTCAACGACAACCGTGAACGGCTGACCGCAATCCACTTTCTCAAACCGTCCGGGCACCTGCTTGAAGTGGCGGATGGCTTCAGCAATTTGCTGCAGAGAAAATCCGCAGGCATAAGTGGCCGCAGCCGCTGCCAGAATGTTATAGACGTTAATGCCGCCGATCAGCGGGGTTTCAATTTTGGTTATGCCATCTGAAGTGACCAGGTCAAAGGTAGTGCCATCCAGCTTGAGTTCGATATTCGTCGCGCGGAAGTCGCCGTTTTGGATTCCATACAAAATCACCTGCTCGCTCTTCACGGCCTTGGTCTGGGCCAGCGTCAGACCATATTCGTCGTCGGCGTTGATTACGGCGGCGCGCGGCGGAGGCGTCCCACAGCCAAGAAACAAAATACTCTTGGCTTCAAAGTAGCTATCCATGTCCTGGTGGTAATCCAGATGGTCCCGCGTGAGGTTGGTGAAGATGGCCACTTCATACGGCACACCCCACACGCGCTCCTGCGCCAGCGCGTGCGACGAAACTTCCATCACGGCGTGCGTGGCTCCGGCGTCTACGGCTTCAGCAAAAATCTGATTCAGCTCCAGTGATTCCGGCGTGGTATGCGGTGAGGGCAGAACTTTGAACGTTGCTGCTCCGGCTTTTTGCGCGGCACCTTTTTCCTGGCGGACAGGCACATGATATTCAATCGTTCCGATCAACGCGGACTGTCTGCCGCAGTGGCGCAGAATGGATTCGCAAAGAAATGTCGTGGTGGTCTTGCCGTTGGTTCCGGTCACGCCGATAATCTTTAGCTTCTCTGCGGGATGGCCGTAAAAATTGGCGCTCATGTGCGCCAGCGCGCGGCGTCCGTTGGGGATCACAGCCCATGGCACGTGAGGCCGATGATGCTCTGATTTTGAGTCTGTAACCACAGCTACCGCGCCATGTTTCAACGCCGTATCAATATAGCGATTGCCATCACTGCTTTCACCGCGCATGGCCACAAAGACCCAGCCGGGCTGTATGCGCCGCGAGTCATAGTCCAGGCCAGAAATTTCCGGGTCGCCACCGCTGTGTGAGACGCTTAGTCCACGCAGCAGATCAGAGAAGTTCATTATGGTTGATTATAAGCATTCTGAAATTCGAACATAGAAGACAGAAGAGAAAATTTGCCGCGAATGAACGCGAAAAGACGCGAATTTGATCTGTGTTGATTCGTGTTTATTCGCGTGTATTCGCGGCCAGGCTTGGCACTTGTAGTTTCGATGGCAGCTGTTTCAACCGCTTACATGCTTCCGCCAGCTCAGCATCAGTTTTAGCAAAACAGAACCGGACAAGATTTCCCCCGCCGTTGTCGTGATAAAAAGCGGAGCCTGCCACAGTGGCCACTCCGGTTTTATCCAGAAGATAAAGAGCTTTATCACGGCTGGTTTTGCCCGGAAGAATGGAGACATCTGCCAGCACGTAATATGCGCCCTTGGGTACGGATGGCGTTAAGCCAATTTCACGCAGAACGCCGCATAGCTGGTCGCGCTTCTGTACGTACTCTTTGCCAATCTCGTCATAAAAACTTTGTGGCAGCTGCCGGATGCCTTCCGCCACGCCAATCTGCAATGGCGCTGGCGCGCATACATATATAAGGTCGTGAAAATAGTTAATGCCCTGAGCCCAGCGTTGGTCACAAATGGTATAGCCAATGCGCCAGCCTGTGATGCTAAAGGTCTTGGAATAGCCGGACATGGTAATGGTTCGCTCGCGCATTCCGGGAAGCGTGGCAATGCTAATGTGTTTGCCCTCGTAAATAAAGTATTCGTAAATTTCGTCAGTAAAGACGAACAAGTCATGCCGCTGGGCAAAGGCGGCGATCCATTCCATTTCTTCGCGGGTAAAAATTTTCCCCGTAGGATTACCCGGCGAGTTCAACAAAATGCCGCGCGTGCGCGGCGTGACCGCGCGCTCCAGGTCTTCTGGGCTGAAGGTCCAATCGGGTGCGCGCATGGTCACAAAAAGCGGAACGGCCTCCACGGCCACCAGCGTGTTCAGGTGGTAGCCATAAAAAGGCTCGAAGAGAATCACTTCGTCGCCGGGATTCAGCAACGCCAGCGCTGCCGCATAAAATGCGCCGGTAGCGCCGGAGCCCACGATGACTTCTGTTTCCGGATCGCACTCAATGCCGTTGAAGCGCCGCATTTTTTCCGCGATGGCCTCACGGATTGGCCCCAGCCCTTCAGCCCGCGTGTAGCTGTTGATGCCGTTGTCCATGGCCTGCTTCGCGCCGGTACGCACTGGCTCGGGAACTTCCGTATCGCAGACACCCTGCGCCAGATTGATGCCCTGCACGCGGTCACAGGCAATAGACATGGCGCGAATCTCAGACTGCACGGTACGGTTAGCGCGTTGGCTCAGGGAAAGAGGCATGGGGCTCCTTGCGGCGTATTGACTCAATCATTGTAAATCCGGCCACGCAAAGAAAAGAACCTTACCACGGACCAACACGGATGGAACGGGATTGAGGGGTGGGTCATGTTAGATAAATTACCGGCGAGTCCGGCTTGCGCGACGAGCCGGTTGCTGCAAGTGCAGAATGCACCGCCGTTAGAGAACACTCTCAACCGGTTTGCAGCGCAGCGGCAAAAAAATTAGAGGTGCCTTCTATTCGTAAACTCAATCAGCGCACCCAGCTTGGCGCGGGCAGCGCCGGAATCAATGGACTGCACGGCCAGCGGCATGGCCTCGGCCAGCGAGTCGGCGCGGTTGGCGGCAACCAGCGCGGCAGCGGCGTTCATGAGCACAATATCGCGGCGCGCGGATTTTTCGCCGTCGAGCAGCTTCCATATGATGTCGGCGTTGGTCTTCAGGTCGCCGCCTGCAATGGCGCTCATGGGCGCAAGCTCCAAACCAAACTGCTCTGGCGTAACTTCATACACGCGCACCCACTCGCCGCGCACTTCGCCGATTTTGGTTGGCCCGCTGATGGAGATTTCGTCCAGCCCGTCTTTGCCATGGACCACCAGCGCGCGCTGCAATCCCAAAAGCTTGAGCGCCTGCGCAAGTTTTTCCACCAGGTCTTCTGAATAGACGCCCACCACCTGCGCAGACGCTCGTGCGGGATTGGTTAAAGGTCCAAGCAGATTGAAAACCGAACGCAGTGGACGCAAATCTTTGCGCGCCGGCTGCACATGCTTGGTGGCAGTGTGCATGGCCGGGGCAAACATAAAAGCAATTCCAATTTCCCTGAGACAGTCGGCAATGCGCGGCGGAGGAATATTAATGTTCACTCCCAGCGCTTCCATTACATCAGCCGAGCCGCAGCGCGACGTGATACCGCGATTGCCATGCTTGGCCACGCGCACGCCTGCGCCGGAGATGGTGAGCGCTGTTGCGGTAGAAATGTTGAATGTGTCACTGGCGTCGCCGCCGGTGCCGCATGTGTCCACCAGGGC
>DASXZE010000202.1:0-12426 GCA_036502105.1 Candidatus Angelobacter sp.
CATAGCCTAGAATGCCCTTCATCGGACCATCCGCTGCGGTCTTCAGTGCGGCGTTGACCTCTTCCACGCTGGTAGCCTTTTCCACGAACGCCACCAGATCGACGACAGAAACGTTTGGCGTTGGTACGCGCATGGCAAAGCCATCCAGCTTGCCCTTCAGGTCTGGAATCACCAGGTTGAGCGCCTTGGCTGCGCCGGTTGAAGTTGGAATCATAGAGAGAGCAGCAGCACGAGCGCGGCGCAAATCTTTATGCGGAAAATCCAGAATGACCTGATCATTCGTATAGGAGTGGATCGTCGTCATGGTGCCGCACTGGATCTTAAAAGTGTCATGAATTACCTTGGCCACCGGTGCCAGGCAATTGGTAGTGCAAGAGGCATTTGACACAACGTGATGCTTGGCCGGATCGTATTTGCCTTCATTCACGCCCAACACAATGGTTATGTCCTCATTTTTTGCCGGCGCGGAAATCATTACCTTTTTTACGGGACCACGCAGATGTTTTTTTGCCAGTTCCGCATCGGTGAAATGTCCCGTGCACTCAATCACCATCTGCGCGCCCACTGATTCCCATGGAATGGCCGCCGGATCTTTCTGCGAAAAAACTTTGATCGCCTTGCTGCCAACCATGATCGAGTCGCCTTGGACCTTGATTTCCTGTTTCAAGTTGCCAAGGATCGAATCGTATTTAAGAAGATGGGCCAGCGTTGCCGGGTTCGTCAGGTCATTGACGGCGACGAACTCAATATTTGGGTCGTCGATGGCGGTCCGCAGCACATTGCGGCCAATCCGGCCAAAGCCGTTAATTCCCACTTTAATTGCCATTGTTTTTGACTCTCCTTACCTTTACCTGATGCTGTTAGAAAACAGTTGGATGCAGAAATCGCCACAGTAGAAGCCGGATACGCGATTGAAACTAATCAGGTTAGCAGAGAGGGTTGAGCAGGCGCAAACAGGCGGTTGCGGGCCTTAGGAGAAGAATGTCGCCACAACGAATAAAGCCGCGGATCGCAAGTTCCGCGGCTTTAATTCAATTTTTTCTAGGTTGGTTTCCAAACGCTACTTCAGTTTTCCTGCCGGCGTCCCGCTACGCTGATCATTTCTTGGGCCCTTTGTTGTCTGGGCCATCGCTAGGAAAAGATCAATCTAACGCCGCTGCTGCTTGTCTCTATACTTAAAACACCAGTGAAGGGGAGTACGCGTTTACGTCTTCCGTTTTTCTCTGGCTCGTGCCCTGGGTCGGTGAACGATGGCTCTTTTGCTCTTCAGAAAAAAGCTCTTTAGAAAAAACTCTCGTACGCCGTTTAATTCTTGTATTGCATGGCCCGTGTATTTCTAAATTTCTCGTTTGCGTGTTCTCTGGATATCTTTAAAGACCGGGCAGGGGCAAGAACTCTCAAGCCAGCAAGTCTTATCGTTAAAGGCAGCGCCAAAGCGTCTGCGCACGTACTTTGATTACCAAAACCAATTTCAGCCATCTGCGGGGACTTTTACCCACCTGGAGTGCTTAGGAATAGCTTTTCTTGGTTGTGGGCGCCAATTATAGCAATCTGCACCGCTAGTGCAACAAAAGAATTGGAATACTCTCATTCTTGGTTAACTTTTTTGGTTCTTCCCGCGAAATCAAAGCTGCAAGCGCACCTTTTTCAATCTGCTGGCTGTTTCAGGGCAGCCCAGGGAGCTTCATCCCCTCTGCTCCACTCCGGCTTTTCTGGCCTGAAAACCTCTTTTCTTGCAACTTCTTAGCTGCTTGTGTTACACACAGAAGCATGCGCAATTGGATGCGCGAGCGCATGAAGCGCCGTAAAAAGAAACCCGAAAACGAGACGGAGGCAACTGGCAAAGTAGGCCAGCAGAAGCCTCTGGTTGATGAGTTCCACCCCGAACCCATTGTCCCTACGTACGATCAAGGGGAAGATGAAGCCTCTACCGCACAGAACGCGGCTACTGAAACGCCCGCTGCGGAAGAGCCCAGAATGGAAACTGAAGTTCAGCCGGAATCACCTTCCACTCCGCCACCGGGCGGTCCGGAACAGCGCACGGTGCAGCAAGCCGGCAAATCAGCCTCGCGTCCTCCCAAGGGCGTTGTGGTGCTTGCCATTGGTTTGCCTGGATCGGGCAAAACCACGTGGTTCAAGCGTCGTGGCGTCACCCCGCTTTCCAGTGACATGCTGCGTTCCATCCTCTTTGATGACATTACCGAACAGCGTTATCAAGGGCTGGTTTTCTCCACACTTCGTTCCTTGCTCCGTGCCCGTTTAATTGCCCGGATGCCGTGGAATTACGTGGATGCCAGCAATCTGGCCCCGCATGAGCGCCGCCAGTGGATCAAGATGGCTAAAGGCTTTGGTTATGAGGTACATGCAGTCTTTTTCGATGTGCCACTTGAAGTTTGTCTGGAACGTAACCGTAAGCGTGAACGCCAGGTAAAAGAAGATGTGATCCAGCGGATGGCCGCCAAGCTCAAAGCCCCGGGCTTTGAAGAAGGCTTTGGAAAAATCACCATGGTACGTGTAAAGCGTTCAGAAGAGCCGAGCGAGCAATAGGGCTCGGCTTTTTTCATCCCTTGGCAAAGTGGACCAGCGCAAAAATGCCGAACCACAAGAACGCCAGATAGTGCCAATACCATCCGGTAACTTCCACGGCAATTCTTTGCGATTCAAACTTTGCTGCCAACAACCGCCCCGCAACAGCATAAAGCAATACGATCAGTCCACCCACTAAGTGCACTGCGTGCGTTCCGGTAATAATGTAAAAGAGTGACTTGCTGGGATTAGGCTCCAGAAACGCACCCTGATGCCGCAGATTGTTCCAAACCAAAATCTGTCCCGCCAGAAAGCAAAATCCCAGCAACACAGTAAGCCCAAGCCAGGGTATGTCTCGCTTCATCCGCGGAGGAACAATGCCCATGGCGGCAAACTCTTCTTTCCTGGCCATGGCTCGCCGCGCCAGTTCCAGCGTGACGCTGCTGATCAGCAAGAGAATTGAATTGGCCCAGAGCTGCATGTAGGGAAGAGTAAGCGGGATCCAATCGCGTATATAGCGGTGCGTGTCTTCGTCATAACGGCCGTTGCCCTGGCGAAAAACATAAACCACTGTAAGAAGAATGAAAATTGCGGTAACTGAGATAATGCAGAGCGTCATGCCAATGCGGTATCGGCGCATGCGCTGCTCGCGCGATTGAAAATCCCCGGGCCGATTGTGATCGTCATCGCCCCCGCCAAAGCCACGGCGATGCCCGATTTTGCCCGGACCTCCACCGCCCAGCTTGGGTTTCCGTTCGATCTCTACGCGGTCGCCAATGATCGGCATAACAGATACTCAGATGTCGTTACTGCCTGGTCTAGCTGGCTGGAGCGTCTTGCATCGTAAAATCTTTTTCCGCTCCACTTATATCGTATTCGTACGGCCCATGGTTTACCAGCGGCTGTTTCTCGCCAAAATCCTCTGCTGGCGTGGGTGAAGGCAGCGTCCACTCCAGCGTGGTGCACTCCCACGGATTCGCCTCTGCCGCCGGCCCTCTTCGCATGCTCCAGAACAAATTCACTAGAAAGATGATCTGCCCGAAGATGGTCACAATGGCTGCCACGGTAATAAATTTCTGCAGCGGAGCCATCGCTGCAACATATTGTACGCCCGTTAGATCAGAATAGCGCCGCGGATGTCCGGCAATTCCCAGCAAATGCATGGGCATAAACGTGGCATACGCGCCGAACAGAGTGATCCAGAAGTGCATTCGTCCCAGGCGTTCATTCATCATCCGGCCAAACATTTTAGGGAACCAGAAGTAAGTCGCAGAAAAGATGGCAAATACGCCAGCCATCGCCATGATCAGGTGAAAATGCGCGATCACAAAATAAGTGTCGTGCAGGTAAGCGTCAAGCGCAGGCTGGGCCAAAATGGGGCCAGTCAACCCGCCAGTGATGAACAAAGACACAAAGCCAACAGAGAAAAGCAGCGGCGTGTTGTAACGAATCTTTCCGCCGAAAAGCGTAGCCACCCAGTTAAAAGTTTTGATCGCGGAAGGAACGGCAATGGCCGTGGTCAGCGTGGAAAAGGCAAATCCAGCATGCGGATTCATGCCGCTCACGAACATATGATGTCCCCAAACCATAAAGCCCAGGCCGCCAATGGCCAAAATCGCACCGACCATGGCTTTATATCCAAAGACAGGCTTGCGCGCGAAGACTGAGAGCAAGTGTGAGGTCACGCCCATCGCCGGCAATATGGCAATGTAAACCTCAGGATGCCCAAAGAACCAGAACAAATGTTGCCAGAGCAGGGGATCACCGCCAGCGTGGTCAACCGCTTTGCCGCTCACTAAAAGCCCAGATGGAATAAAGAAGCTCGTGCCCGCATGCCGATCCAGCATGAGCATGCTCAGAGCAACCAGCAAAATACTGAAAGCCAGTAAAATCAAAATGGAAGTGACAAACCACGTCCAGCAGGTCAGAGGCATGCGCATCCACGTCATACCGGGTGCGCGATACTTGAGCGTGGTCACCAAAAAACTGAGAGCGCTCATCAGCGAAGACAGGCAAAACAAGCCAATGCTGATAAACCAGAGATCCGTTCCCAATCCTTGCCCCGGACCAGCAGCAGCCAGCGCGCTCAGCGGAGGATACTGCGTCCATCCTGCGCCCGAAGGGCCACCGGGAACGAAGAACGCAGATATCAAAATGCAGAAAGAGATGAGCGCCGTCCAAAATCCCAAGGCGCTTAGCCGAGGAAGGGCCATTCTGGACGCGCCAAGTTGCAGCGGCAGAAAGTAAGTTCCAAAGCCGCTTTGCGGGACCAGCGACAGCACAAAGAAGACCATCAGCGTGCCGTGCATCGTCAGATACGCCAGATAATTTTCCGGCTTGATCTCACCAAAGAAGGGAATTGCCGCCTTCGGCCAGACAAGATGAATGCGCATCAGCAGAGACAGCCATGCCCCAGCCAGAACCGCCGCTAGCGAGAGAAAAAAATATTGTTTGCCTATGACTTTGTGATCGATGCTGAAGACACGGTGCATCATTGCTCACCCTGCGCAACTGCTTTCTGTTGGTTACCTAACCAAACCTCAAACTCTTCTTCAGTCACCACCCGCATCGCCGCCCGCATACGGTAATGCCCAATGCCACACAATTGCGAGCACACAATTTCATATGTGCCCATTTTGTCAGGTGTAAAGCTCGTGCGGATATCCATTCCCGGCACCGCATCTTGTTTAAAGCGCATGGCGGGAATAAAAAGGCTGTGGATCACATCCTGAGCTTTCAGCCGCAGCACCACCGGCTGTCCAATTGGCACAACCAGACTGGAGGAAACAATATCGTCGCGGCCGGCAGGATCGGCAGGATCGATACCCAAAGGATTTCCCTCATCCGGCCTGGCAAATTTCTGTGCGCTGGTGCGGCCGAACGTGCCATCCGCCCCAGGATAGCGAAAGTACCACTCAAACTGCGCGCCCGTGACCTCAATCTCCTGCAGGCTGCCTACCCGCATAACTGTCTTGGCATGCAGAGACAGGTGATTGCCAGAAACATGCAGCCAGAAAAAAATCGCCGTGATAGCAACTGTCCAAGTGACTTCCAGCTTCCATCCGCCGCGCAGAGGTTTGCCACCAGCATGAGTTTTTTTCGCCAGAACAAATACCAGAACCAGATGCCCGGCGACAAACATTCCGCCCAGCACCCAGAACGCAATTTTGAATTGATGATCGATTGCCGCAGCCTGCAAAGACGCGCCGACAGGGAACCAATAAGGCTGCGCAAGGAAAAGATAGATACAGCCAGCAAGTATCAGCAGCAGGGCAAGCCGGAGCGCGGCAGACATTATTTCCGCCGTGAACTGCGCTTCACCATATTGATAAATTCCTGGTGAACCCGCGTATCATCCGATAATTCCGGATGGAAAGTTGCCGCCATAGTCTTGCCCTGGCGCACCAGCACCGGATCGCCGCCAGCTTTTGCCAGCACCTCAACACCTTTACCGGTGCTCATAATCCGGGGAGCGCGGATAAACACCATTTCCAGCGGCTTATCGCCAAGCTTGGTACGCGCTTCGCGAATAGAGCTATCAAGCTGGCGACCATAAGCATTGCGGCGGACGCGTATATCCATGGCATCGAGCGAAAGCTGCGGTGGATTCTCAACCTGCTTGGCCAGCAGAATTGCGCCAGCACAGGTGCCGAATGTTGGTTTGGTAGAGACAAAGTCGCGCAGCTTTTCCAGAAAGCCTTGCTCGGCCAGGAAGTTAAGGAATGTACTGGATTCGCCGCCAGGAATCACGATGCCTTCGATTTTATCCAGTTGCATCGGCTTGCGAACCAGTATGACCCTCGCGCCTAGCTGCTCCAGCCGGGCTTTGTGAGCTTCATAGTCGCCTTGGATTGCGAGGACGCCGATGGTCATAGTGTTTTAAGCCTGTGCCACTGATGGTCGGGACCGATCTGATACACGAAATTCCAGCCGTTTGATTTCTTGATCAACAGGCCGTGAGGTACTTCACGCGCACTGATAATCGCGCTTGTAAAGTGGCCATTGTCCGCATCCTGGCGCAGCACTGACCAGATTTCATTAACTTCCTTAATGAGATCACTCCAACTTTCATTGCTGGTTGTGGGTATCTTCAGATCAGTCTGATACTGAAACATCAGCGATGGCGGGCTTCCATTGGTGTATTGCAGCGGAGCTACTGCCATCACTCGAATAATGTGTCCAGATGGAAGCGTAAATCGCTTGCCCTCTTGCTTGCCACCTGAACACCCTGACAAGATAAGACTTGCCAGAAAAACAAGCACGGTTCGCCGTAATATATTCACGCTGACCAAATCGTTTTATTTTATAAATGACTTATCTTTTCTGCTTCATGAAGCAAGATCTACCATCCCCGAGTCTGCAGCAAATCGCCTTCAGCCATCGCCGCCACAGCCAAGCCTTTCATGGCTCCAACCAAGTCTGCGCTAACCTCAAGTAACACTTTAGGATCGTCAAAATGCGTGCAGGCCCGGACAATCGCTTTCGCGCGCTTCTCGGCTTCCGCCGGCTCACAGAAATTCATTCCATCAGCCATGAAAATTCCCGAGCCAACGAACACAGCTTCCGCTCCCAACTGACGAACCAGCGCTGCGTCTGCAGGTGTGGCAATGCCGCCGGCAGAGAAGTTTGGTACCGGTAGCTTGCCGGTCTTAGATACCAGACGAACCAGCTCAATCGGTGCCTGCAACTTCTTGGCTTGGGCATAAAGTTCTTCTTCAGAGAGAACGGTTAACTCTCTCATTTCGCGGACAATCTGCCGCATATGTTTCACGGCATGTACCACGTCTCCAGTGCCGGCTTCGCCTTTGGTGCGGATCATCGCCGCGCCTTCTGAAATGCGCCGCAAGGCCTCACCCAGATTGCGTGCGCCGCACACAAACGGCGTTTTAAACGCATGCTTGTCCACGTGGTGAGCTTCGTCGGCCGGGGTGAGAACCTCAGATTCGTCAATGTAATCCACACCCAAAGCCTGCAGGATTTGGGCCTCGGCAAAGTGGCCGATCCGGCACTTCGCCATCACCGGAATTGACACGGTTTCCATAATCTCTCGGATCTTCTTCGGTGACGCCATGCGCGCCACGCCGCCCTCGGCGCGGATCTGTGCCGGAACGCGCTCCAGTGCCATCACAGCAGTTGCGCCGGCCTTCTCGGCGATTTCTGCCTGGCGGGCATCTGTTACGTCCATAATTACGCCGCCCTTGAGCATCTCTGCCAGGCCAGTCTTCAGTCGTAAGCCGGTGTTGCCGTTCAGCAGCGTTCCGCCATGGGCGCCGTTCCCGCCGTTGGGTGCCCGGTGGCCATTCGAAGTTGATTTCCCGTTACGTCCTGCATTCTTGCCTTGTGATCTAGCCATGGAAACTCCTATGCCGCTTTGTCGCTCAATACGGCAAAAACTTGTGTGGGTGAACCTTTTATTTTACTAGCTGTGAGGGATTTGTGCCGATTGAATCTCACTTGGTACCAGAAGGGGAATTGCCCAGCCCCAGGGGTTGCAGGTGCTTGGCAAACATCTTTTCCGGATCAATCGCGATAAACGTCCCTGTACTGCGCGCCAGCACATCGCCTTTATCATTTCGAATCTCAGCCGCGTTGATGTGCCGACGGCCCTCTACACTCTGCTCATAACCGACAGCCGTCAGCGGCTGGCCCAGCGGCACCGGCTTCAGATATTTGATCTCCATTGACCCGGTAAGCGCCAGCACATTGCGGAACTTATTCACCTTGCCCATGGCTTCGTCCAAAATTGTGGCGATAATTCCGCCATGGCAGTGCCCCGGAGGCCCGGTGTACCGGCGGGAAAGCTTGAAATGGCAGACCGCCTGGCGTGCCTCTTCGTCCAGAGAAAACTTCAGGTGCATGCCATTGGCATTGTCATTGCCGCAGACAAAGCAGTGGTTTTTGCGCGGCTTGGGTTTGCCTTGGATCGCGTGGCCGGGTGAATGCTTGGATTTTGCCATGTGGAGTAAACGAAGATTCTAACATCCCAACCGAATGCCGACAGATGAGAACCGAGTGCTGACCGGCTACTTCCTCGCCACCAGTTCAGCCACGCCTTTCCGCTGCGTGGTCTCGTGATAATGCAAAATTCGCATTGAGGAAAATGCATGCAGCAGCTCATTCGGATCAAGCAAAAACATGGGATGGCTGGGACCTTTGCCAAACTGCGTGTGCTCTGTTGTATATGTCTTATAAATCAGATGTCCGCCCGGCTTGAGCGCGGCCGCTAACGCAGGGAAGAGCTTGCGCTGCAGAAACAAGAAACCAAGAATCAGATCGTATTGCTCGCGGCAAAATCTTGTGAACCATCCAGATCTTGAATTTCGGTGATGATGGAACCGCCAGCCTTGCTGCGCCGTGCATTCTCCTGCGCGTATGCAATCGCGACATCAGAAATATCCAGCAGCCTGACCTGCCATCCACGCTCGGCCAGCCAGACTGCGTGCCGTCCCACGCCGCCGGCAATGTCCAAGGCCTTTCCTGCGGGCTTGTCAGCAAGAAAATCCTCGTAAGCGCTCACCAGCAATGGATCGGGCTCCAGCGAACTGTGCGATCGCTCGCTGTGCTTCTGGTTCCAGATCGCTTTCTCATTCATTGTCATTACTTTGCGCTCTCTGCGTCTCTAGCGGTAAGTCCCATCAAAGAATAACCGCAAACACCGCTATTTTGCTGCGCTATACTGGAACTGTGAGTACCGAGAAGGAAAAGACGTTTTACCTGGAAACCTTTGGCTGCCAGATGAATGTGCATGACTCTGAAAAAGTCATTGGCACGCTGGTGCATCAGGGATATCGCCAGGTTGAGACCGTGGAAGAAGCCGGCTTGGTTTTCTACAACACCTGCTCCATCCGCGATAAAGCCGAGCAAAAGGTCTTTAACCGGCTTAACGACTATAAGAAGTTCCAGAAGCAGGGCAAAAAGTTTGCCGTAATTGGTTGCGTGGCCCAGCAGGAGGGCGAAAAGATTTTCGAGAAAGCGCCGTATGTTTCGCTCGTCGCGGGCTCGGCTTCATATCGCAACCTGCCTGCGATGCTGGTACAGATTGAAGCAGGGAATAATCGCGTTACCGGACTCGACGACCGCGAAACCGATCTCACCTTTGAAACCGAGTTTACCGCACGCAGCAATGAACATCGCGGCTATATCACCATTATTGAAGGCTGCGATAAGTTCTGCGCCTATTGCGTGGTGCCGTACACGCGCGGCAAAGAGCGCAGCCGCACCTCTGATTCCGTAATGGCTGAAGCCCGCCAGATGGCCGAGCTGGGCTATACCGATATTCAACTGCTCGGCCAAAACGTAAATGCTTTTGCTGATCCGCTGGGCAAAAAGACTTTTGCTGAACTGCTGTATGACATCGGCGAAATCGCCGGTATCCGACGCGTGCGCTTTACCACCTCGCACCCGCGGCACTTCAGCAAAGATATTGTTGACGCCATCGATGCCTCGCCCCAGCTGTGTGACCACATCCATCTGCCGGTGCAAAGCGGATCGTCCAGGGTGCTCAAGGCGATGAATCGCGAATACACGCGTGAGATGTATCTGGAAAAGCTTTCCTGGATTAAAGCTGCCAAGCGCGAGATTTCTCTCACGACTGACACCATTGTCGGCTTCCCGGGAGAAACCGCTGCTGACTTTGAAGAGACCATTACGCTGATGCATGAGTGCCAATTTGACGCGGTCTTTGCTTTCAATTATTCACCACGGCCCAATACGCCGTCACTCAATATGATTGATAGCATCCCCGACGCAGAGAAAGCCGCGCGTCTACAGATTCTTATGGACCGTCAGCGGGAGATCCAAAGGGCAAATTACGAGAGGCACCTCGGCCGAACCTATGAAGTAATGGTTGAAGGCACAATTAGTGCGCGTGGACAATTCAAAGGGCGCACTTCGCAAAATCTTACGCTGAATTTTACGGCGCTGGAAAATTCAGCTCCTACCGTGGGCAGTTATGTTAACGTGCTGGTAACGCGCACCTTTCCCAACAGTTTGCTGGGCGAGATGGTTTAAAGCAGCGCAAGCCATGAAATAGTTTGGGCTCGACCACAGGAGAAATGTGATGGAAGTGGAAATGAAAATTCGCGGCCTGATGATGGATCCGAACACAAATATGCCCATTGTGGTTCTAAAAGACGTGGGCAGTGACACCGTTTTGCCCATCTGGGTGGGCGTGTATGAAGCCAATGCCATTGCCCTTGAGATTGAAAAAGTCACCACGCCCCGACCCATGACGCACGACCTGATCAAGAATCTGCTGATCGGCCTGGATACGCAGGTCCACAAAATTGTTGTAAACGAGCTGCGCGACGACACGTTTTTCGCTGTCATTTGGATGGAGCGAGAGGGAAGAATCATCAGCATCGATTCCCGTCCGTCTGACGCGCTGGCCCTGGCCCTGCGCCTGGATTGCCCTATCTACGTTGAAGATGAGGTGCTTAAAACCTCTAAAGTCTCCAGCACGGCGGCAGACCGCATCTCCTCTGACGATCTGCGCAAATGGCTGGAAGGCCTGAACGACGAAGATCTTGGCAGATATAAAATGTAAAGGGTGGTTTTTGCCGCGAATGAACGCGAAAATGCGCGAATTGTTGAATAGCCGCAAACCTCCAATGATTTTGATTTGTGTTCATTCGCGTGTATTCGCGGCTTACTATGCCTGACTCTGCCGAACAACTCCAACAGCTCTACGTAGCCGGTTTCGACCTGCAGACCTTTGATCGCTTTCCCAAAGCCATCGGAGTTCTGCGCGACAACTGTCTGGCGTTTCTTGTCCCAGGTCCGGACGGTTTACAGATTCTGGGCAACGTGGGCTGGCGGATGGGTGAAAGCCTGGGGCCGCTGGTGGAACGAGAAGGCCGCAAAGTTTTCGTACACAAACAAGAAATACTTGAAGCTACGCCTGAACGAGTCACAACGCTGGAGAAGTTCCGGTCTGATCTGAAGGCTATCCTTCGGGGGGAACAGTTAACTCCAGACACGTCAAGCCCCTCGAACCCGATCCAATAATCTTGCCTGCATTGCCGAGCCAGAATATCAATTTTACATAATATTCGTTATCGGACATTGATGATAAGCCCGAATTGGCGCAGGTTTTAAGTGTTTAATGGCTCTATTTGTGCGATTTCAGAGATTATCGGACTTTGATGTTTCACTCATACCGCAACGCCACCATTGGATCCACGCGTGAAGCCCTTCTGGCCGGAATATATCCGGCCAAAGCCGTTACCGCTAACGTTCCAGCTACGGCCAGCGCCACGCTCCATGGATCATGCGGCGTAAGTCCGAACAAACGGGTCTTAAGAAGATTGCTGGCAATCCAGGCAGCTGGCAGTCCGGCGGCGATCCCGGCCAGCACAATGAAGGCAGTCTCGCGCATTACCATGGATAAGATCATCCCTCGTTTTGCGCCGAGGGCCATGCGGATTCCGATTTCATTTGTCTTGCGGGCTACTGCGTAAGCCATGGTGCCGTAAAGTCCCACGCAAGCCAGCAGCAACGCCAGGAAACTGAAGGTTGAACTGAGTGCCGCAAACGTGCGTTCAAGAAATAGCACCTGGGCCACGACCTGGGTCTCGGTTTTCACGTCCACCATGGGCACATTTTTGTCCAGGGCGGTCAGCTCGCCGCGTACGCCGGCTAGCAAAGCAGCCTGTCCTGCCTGTGGACTTTTTACCGCAAAAGTCATAAATGGCCAGGAGAACGCCGGCGCGCCTTGCTGGTAGCCTCCAACGGAAGCAAATATCTGCCGATGGGGGAAATACACGGTAGGCGGAGCGTCTTCGCGAATGCGCGCATATTTTACGTCTGTCGCTACGCCCACAATCTGGTAGCGCGCCGGATGTTTCTTTCCACCCATAACAATTTCATGGCCCAATGGATTATCACCACGCATGTATTTAT
>DASXZE010000203.1:0-26946 GCA_036502105.1 Candidatus Angelobacter sp.
TGTGAAATTAAACCTCAGAGAGAAATATCGATCAGGGTGAAGGCAGATTATATTCCTTTATTTCAGACGTGGGACGAAGCGCAGGGTAAGCAGCTATCACACCGCTGAGCAATTATTTCTAAAATGAAAGAGCCCTGCGAGCGCTACTTCAGTCACCATAGCTAATCCACAAAAGCAGAGCACCCGGCTCAGAGAAGGATTAAGGCGCTTTATTTATGCATTGTGAAAAAGCTGGTTTAAGTTACAGCAACATTCCGCGCGCGGAAGACATCGCACTCCTAGCATGCTCGATATCCGCATTGGGACCTCTGGTTATCACTATAAACACTGGCTGGGAACGTTCTATCCGTTAAAGACTCCAGCTGCAAAAATGCTGGCGTACTATGCCCGGCAATTTGATACCGTGGAACTGAACAACAGCTTCTACCGCCTGCCCACCATAGCTGCCTTTGCAGCATGGCGCAAAGCCACGCCCGGTAATTTTGTTTTCGCGGTAAAAGCCAGCCGCTTCATTACGCACAACAAGAAACTCAAAGACCCGGAAAATGCCGTGGATAACATCCTGGCGCGCGCCGCTCACCTGGGCAAAAAGCTGGGGCCAGTCTTGTTCCAGCTTCCGCCGCGTTGGAAAGTAAATGTTGCGCGACTGGAAGCGCTGCTGGAAGTTCTTCCGCGCGAGCATCGTTACGTTTTTGAGTTCCGCGAAACCAGCTGGATGACCACCGAAGTCTATCGCGTGCTCCGCCGTTACAACACCGCTTTCTGTATCTACCAGCTTGCCGGATATCAATCACCGCTGGAGATCACCGCTGACTTCACCTATGTGCGGCTCCATGGCCCCGACGCCGGAAAGTATCAGGGCAGTTACAGCAATTCTGAGCTGGGCAAATGGGCAGAGCGGATTGACGGTTGGACCACCAAGCTAAAAGGCATCTACGTTTATTTCGACAACGATCAGGCAGGTTACGCCGCACAAAATGCCATCACTCTGCGCAAAATGGTTTTTGGCGCCGCTACCCTTGCACTGGAATCCCAGCAAGCTGCCTGATAATGCTTAATGGGCAAATAAGTATGGAATAAATTCTCCTCCAGCCGGTTATTAAGTTAAATTTACTTGAGACCGATAACCATAGCTGGGGGAGCTTTACTTGCGTAAGACGCGTGTCAGCCTGTTCCTATTTCTTTTCGCGGCCGCGGCCTGTGCGCAGGAAGCCAATCCCGGACGCCCCACCGTCGCCACGCCAGCCACGCTCACACCAACCGGGTATGTGCAATTTGAAACTGGCGTGCTCGGCTCTGAAGATTCACCTGGTCTTGCCAACCAGTTTGGCGTGAATGAGGTAATCAAATTCGCGCCTACGTCGCGCCTGGAATTCATTGTTCAGAATCAGCCATTCGTCCACACCGATCTTGGCCCTGCCCGCACAAACGATCCTGACGATGTCTCACTCGGCCTGCAAGCCGTGCTTGTCACCGGAACCAGGAAGCGGCCAACCATCGCCGTAAGTTATTTTCACCGCGTGTATGAAGGTACCGCGCCAGACCTCGATATCGGCTCGAACAGTCAGTCGGCAATTTTTCTGGCTTCAACCGATGTTCTGGGCTTCCACATTGACACCAATGCGATGTTTAACGAGCAGCTAGAAAATGCGGTGCGCCGTGCGCAATTCGGCCAGACGCTCTCTCTTGCGCATGGCCTTCCGCATAAACTGGGATTGGGCGGCGAACTCTGGCACTTCACGCAGCCGTTTCTGAATGGAAACGCCGTGGGCTTTCTCTTTGGCCCCACTTACACGCCAAAGAAAAATTTAGTGTTTGACGTGGGCTTCAATCGCGGACTTACCTCCACCAGCACACGCTGGGAGGTCTTTGCGGGATTCACCTATCTCTTGCCGAAAAAGCTGCTCTAGCTGTGAGCTTTGCTCGCCACTTCCAGCCGTGTGTTCGCACGGTCTAACGCCGCTTGCGCATCTTTGTTGCCTTCAACGCCGGCTTTCTGTAGTTCAGCTTCAGCTTTTTTCTTGGCAGCTTCAGCGCGCGCGGTATCAATGTCTTCCGCTTTTTCCGCCGTCTCCGCCAGGATAGTGACTTTGTTTTGCAGCACTTCTGCAAAGCCCCACGCCACGGCCAGCCGCTTGGTTTTGCCGGCGTTGTTATAGCTGATGGCGCCTACAGCCAGCTCTGTGATGAGCGGCGCGTGGCCCGGCAGCACGCCAAGATACCCGGTCTTGCCGGGAATCTCAATGTACTCAGCCGTGTCATTCACCACCAGCCGCTCCGGCGTTACGATTTCGAGTTGGATAGTCTCTGCCATTTGGGTGAATGCGTTTACGCGACCGACTTCATCTTCTCTGCCGCTTCCAGCACTTCTTCAATTGCGCCCTTCATGTAGAAGGCCTGTTCCGGAACATCATCGTGCTTGCCTTCAATAATTTCCTTGAAGCTGCGCACCGTGTCCGCGATCTTCACAAACCGTCCATCCATGCCCGTGAAAGGCTTGGCCACAAAGAACGGCTGTGAGAGGAACTTCTGCACTTTGCGTGCGCGAGCCACCGTCAACCGGTCTTCTTCGCTCAACTCTTCAATACCCAGAATGGCGATAATGTCCTGCAAGTCGGCGTAGCGCTGCAAGATTCGTTTTACGGCCTGTGCCACGTCATAATGCTCCTGGCCAACAATGTGCGGATCAAGAATGCGTGAGGTTGAAGCCAGCGGATCCACAGCCGGATAAATTCCAATCGCGGTTAGCGGACGTGAAAGCACCGTGGTTGCGTCCAGGTGAGCAAAAGTTGTTGCCGGCGCGGGATCGGTAAGATCGTCGGCGGGCACGTAAATCGCCTGCACTGAGGTGATCGATCCGCGCTTGGTCGATGTGATGCGCTCCTGCAGTTCGCCCATTTCCGTGGCCAGGTTCGGCTGATAACCCACGGCGGACGGCATGCGGCCCAGCAATGCGGACACTTCAGATCCCGCCTGCGTGAAACGGAAAATGTTGTCGATAAAGAGCAGCGTGTCCGCGCCTTCTTCATCGCGGAAATATTCCGCCACGGTCAGGCCGGTCAGGGCCACGCGCAGACGCGCTCCAGGAGGCTCAGTCATCTGGCCATAAATCAAGGCAGCTTTCGAATTGTCCGGATCGCCCGGTTTAATTACGCCGGATTCGCTCATTTCCAGCCACAGATCGTTGCCCTCGCGCGTACGCTCGCCCACGCCGGCAAACACTGAGTAGCCGCCGTGCTGCTTGGCCACGTTGTTGATCAGTTCCATGATCACAACCGTTTTGCCTACGCCGGCGCCACCGAACAGGCCGATCTTTCCGCCCTTCAAAAATGGCTGGGTCAGGTCGATCACTTTTACGCCGGTCTCAAACATCTCGGCCTTGGTCGATTGCTCGTCGAACGCCGGGGCCTGGCGATGGATCGGCAGCCGCTTGGTCGCCTTTATCGGACCAAGCTGGTCTACCGGCTCGCCAATCACGTTCATCACGCGGCCAAGAGTTCCCTTGCCTACGGGAACAGAAATGGGACCGCCAAGATCGGTGGCATTCATGCCGCGCACCATGCCGTCAGTGGCCTGCATGGCCACCGTGCGGACGCGTCCCTCGCCCAGATGCTGCTGCACTTCCAGCACAACATCAATGGGGTCCGGCACTTTAAAGCCTTCACTGGTCACCCGCAACGCTTGGTGAATGGGAGGAAGATGCCCTTCCGCGAACTCCACGTCAACCGCAGGTCCCGAGATCTGAATTACCTTGCCAACATTTTGAGTAGCCATAATGACCTTTAAATTCCCCGAAATTTCTTTTCCCCGATTCGCATTATTCAGACTCGGGGTGGAGCAGGCATTTATGCCTGCGTTTTCAAACTCAACCACTGACCGGCTTCAGCCGCTGCGTTACTGCGCTGCCGCTGCGCCGCTCACAATTTCAATAATCTCTTTCGTGATTTTCGCCTGGCGGGCGCGGTTCATGGCCAGCGTAAGCGAATCAATCATGTCAGACGCGTTGCTGGTGGCCGAATCCATCGCCGTCATTCTAGCGGCGTGCTCAGCGGCTTCAGACTCCAGCATGGCCCGGTAAATCTGTACGGAAATATAACGCGGCAGCAAGTCGCGGAAGAGCTCTGCCGGCGGCTGCTCGTAAATGTAATCAACGTCTGCGGTGGCAAAACCCGCAGCTTTTTTATCAATCTCTGATGTGTCCGTGGCGCGGACGCCCACACCCGCATGTTTGGCCGCTTCCAGCCGCTCTTTCAACTGTGCTTCTGTTGCCTCTTCCGTCATCGCGTGCGACTGCTCGCCAATCGCGCGGATCGGCAACAGATCGTCCACCACCAGGCGCTGCGCAATCACTGATTTAAATTCGTTATAGACGATATAAACCGAATCCACTTTCGCTTCGGTATAAAGTTTTGTTACCTGCTCGGCAATTTCCCGCGCGCTGGCAAACTGCGTGCGGTTCATCAGGCCTACATGTTCAGCCGCAACCTGAATCGCGCCTTTGCGCTCATCGCCAGACTCAGACGCCTGCGGATAACGGCGGCGGAAAAAGTCTCTCGCCTTGCGGCCCACCGAGACCACGTCAATATTCCTGTCTTTCTTGGTATCCAGGAACTTGGCGGCGGCTTTCAGGATGTTGGAGTTAAACGCTCCAGCCAGACCCTTCTCGCCCGAAACCACAATCAGCAGCGTGGTCTTTTCCGGCCTGCGGACCAGCAACGGATGCAGCACTTCGCCGGTCTCTTCATCGTAAATATCAGTGCGCGTTACCAGCGACTTCAAAACATTGGTCAGCATCTGCGCGTACGGCCGCGCCGCCAGCGCGCGCTCCTGGGCGCGACGCAGCTTGGCTGCCGAAACCATCTGCATGGCCTTGGTAATCTGCCGCGTGTTGCGCACGCTGCGGATACGCCGCCGGATGTCTAAAAGGTTCGCCATAGTTTTATGCTACGCCTTTGCTGTTGCTGCTTGCCGCTCGCTCACAAAACGCTGCTTGAATTCCTTGAGCGTCTTCTCAATGTCCGCCTTGATGCTGTCATCAATCGACTTCTTCTCCATGATCGCAGCCAGCAGCTTCGGATTCATTGACTCAACATATTTGTTCAGCTCTTCAGAGAACGTGCGCACGTCTTCGACTTCAAGATCGTCCAGGTAGCCGTTGGTTCCGGCAAAAATGATCATGATCTGCTTGCCGAAAGAAAGCGGCTGATACTGATCCTGTTTCAGAATTTCCACCAGACGTTTACCGCGATTGAGCTGGGCTTGCGTGGCTTTATCCAGGTCAGAACCGAACTGCGCAAACGCCGCCAGTTCGCGATACTGCGCCAGTTCCAGCTTCAACGTGCCGGCAACCTGCCGCATGGCCTTGATCTGCGCGGAACCACCTACGCGGCTTACCGAGATACCCACGTTCACCGCCGGACGTACGCCGGAGTTAAACAGATCGGTTTCCAGGAAGATCTGCCCGTCAGTAATCGAAATCACGTTCGTAGGAATGTACGCGGAAACGTCGCCGGCCTGCGTTTCAATCACTGGCAGGGCTGTGAGCGAACCTCCGCCCATCTTGTCAGACATTTTGGCCGCGCGCTCCAGCAAACGGGAGTGAAGATAGAACACGTCGCCCGGATACGCCTCGCGTCCCGGTGGACGGCGCAGCAACAAAGAAATTTCGCGGTACGCCGCCGCGTGCTTGGAAAGATCGTCATAGATCACCAGCGCATGCTTGCCGTTATCGCGGAAGTATTCGCCCATGGCGCATGCCGCGTAAGGAGCCAGATACAACATTGGAGCAGGCTCAGAAGCGGATGCCGCGACGACAATCGTGTACTCCATTGCGCCGTAATCTTCCAGAACTTTTACTACCTGCGCAATTGACGAACGCTTCTGGCCAATCGCGTTGTAAATACAAATCAGGTTGTTGCCTTTGCTGTTGATGATCGTATCCAGAGCCACGGCAGTCTTGCCGGTCTGGCGGTCGCCGATGATCAGCTCGCGCTGACCGCGACCCACGGGGATCATGGAGTCAATGGCTTTAATTCCAGTGGCCATGGGCTCACGCACTGGCTGGCGATCGATAACGCCCGGCGCAATACGCTCAATGGCAATCTGCTCCTTCGAAGCGATAGGACCTTTGCCGTCAATCGGCTGGCCCAGCGCGTTGACCACGCGGCCAATCATGCCATCGCCCACAGGAACGGACATGATCGTTCCGGTGCGCTTCACCTCATCGCCTTCTTTGATCTCGGTAAATTCGCCCAGCAGCACCGCACCTACCTGGTCTTCTTCCAGGTTCATGGCCAGTCCGGATATGCCATGACCGAACTGCAAAAGTTCGCCGGCCATAACTTTGTCCAGGCCGTGTATGCGGGCGATTCCGTCACCCAGAGAGATGATGGTGCCCACTTCGTCCACGGAAACCTTGGACTCGTAATTCTCAATCTGGTCGCGGATGAGCTTCGTTATTTCGTCTGCCTTAATCTGTGCCATATAACCTGTTTTCCCCTGCGGTCAATCTCGTTTTGAGGTCCTTCTACTCGCTTGCGCTCGCTCAGGATTTCGACAGCAGGCTCCCGCTTCGCTCACGCCTGCTAATCGCCTCAACTTTAATTTGTGCCATAGATGCCTTTTGTCTAAGACCCCAACGTTAATGCTGATTTGGTAATTGGGTAAATTGGTAATTTGGTAAATCAGATCCTTCGCTTATGCTCAGGATGCCGCGGGCAACACGGCTCAATTTACCAACTTACCAAATTACTCATTTACTAAATCTCTTCTAGCTTTTTGCCAAATCCTGCCGCATGCGCTGCAAACGGCCATGGACTGAGCCGTCATAAATCGTGCTGCCCACGCGCACGGTCACACCGCCCAGCAAACTCGCGTCTTCCGCATAAGTTGCCCGGATCGTCTTGCCCGTAAGCGTGGCCAGCTGTTTTTCCAGCGAGCTTTTTTCCGGCGCAGTCAGCTCTCTCACTGACTTCACTTTGGCCTCGGCAATACCCATGCGGCGATCCAACTCGCGTTTGAATAGCTCCACCAACTCCCCAAGATTCGCAATACGCCGATGGTCAATCAATACAGCCAGGAAATTACGCAGCAGCTTGCCTGCGTCCATGCGGGCGATAATCGCGTCCAACAGCTTCAGCTTCTGTTCCCGGTTTACCGCGGGGTTCGCCAATACGTTTCGCAGTTCGCGGCTGCTGCTCATGAGCGCAGCCATCTGCTCCAGCTCGGCCACGGCTTTTTCCACGTGGTGCTTGTGCTGCACCACAACTTCAGCGTAAGCGCGCGCGTAACGGCCAAGGACTGCTGCCATTTAGTTGCCGTCCTTTCCCATTTGCGTGGTGAATGCCCGCACCAGCGCTTCGTCAGCGTCTTTGCTCACGCGGATCTTTTTCTCCGCCAGCTCAATCGCCAGCTCTGCAACATACGATTTCAATTCGCGGCGCGCGGCGTTGGCGGTCATCTCAATTTCCTGCTCAGCCGAAGCCACAATGCGGCGGCGCTCTTCTTCACCCGCGGCCTGTAAGCGCTGCTCTTCAGCTTTGGCGTTTTCATCCGCTTCACGCTTCATGCCGGCAATCTCTGAATCCAGCCGCGAGAGCCGGCCTTCAACATCAGACAGCCGCTGCCGCGCTTCTTCACTCGCCTTGCGCGCCTCTTCAATGCCCTTCTGGATCGTGGATGTGCGTCCACGGAAATAGACGGGTAGATTCTTGCGCAACAGCCATGCCATGGCCACAAAGATCACGCCGAAATTGAGGCCGATGCACAGCCAATACGCCTGGTCATCGGTCAAGCCAGTGTGACGGGAGATAAGCTTGATAGCAGGCGAATGGCGAATGGCATCGGCTGCGCCGCCTTCTTTTTCTTCCTGCCTGCCTTCGGCCTTGTCCGCCTGCTCAATGGCTTTATTCACTGCTTTCTCGGCTTTTGGATCGGTTTCAGGCCTGTCCTGCGCCACCATGGCACTGCCGGGTATCAGCACGGCAAAAAGCACAACCGCCAGCAGCATTTTCATCCATTGTCTCTTGCTGGCCATGCTTACCGTCCCCCCGCCGTTGCGGGCTTCAAGACTGATTCAATCACCTTGTCAGCCAGGGCATCTGCCTGCTCACGCAGGGCAGCCTTGGATGTAGTGACAGTGGCAGCCACACTCGCGCGTGCTTCCTTTACTTTGTCGCCAGCCTGTTTGCGCGCTTCCGCCAGTGCGGCGGTACGCGCATCCATGATCTGCTGCCGTCCGGACTGCTGTGTTTTGTAAATCTCTGCCCGCGCCTCACGTACCTTCTGTTCATATTCCGCCGTGCGCGCCTCTGCCCTGGCAATTTCCTGCTGCGCGCGCTCAATGGCGCCCTGGGTCAGGGCATGCCGCTGCTCCAGCACCTGATGCAGCTTCTTATGGACGAGAAAATAGTAGCTCGTCCACACGATCAGCAAGCTGATGATCGTGGGGATGGAAGAAATCAGTAATTCGCCTATTTGCCTGAGTATCGCGTCCATGCAAAATTATTCTTTAAGTTGTAGTGAACTGGAGCGGATTGGAACGACTACCAAACTCTTTAAACTATCATCCGTTTCGCGGCAGTGTCAACGTTTGCCGCCAATTTCAGCCGTTAGCTGCGGCAGCAAAATCGCGATTCCGAGGCAATCCTAAAGACAATTTAAAACAAGACAATTTAAAACTAAAAAATTCTTGACAGCACGTGCCTGAGCAATTTCTTCCGCTATGATTTCCGCCCATGACTTTGCTCTACATATTACTCAGCCTGGTCGTGGATGTGCTTTCCCGGATTGTCGGCATCGGCGGTGGCCTTTTGATTGTTCCTGGACTCGTTTATCTCTTTCATATGGACCAAGTATAAAGCGCAGGGAACCTCCATTGCCGCCCTGCTTGCACCCGTTAGCGTGCTGGCCTTCTGGGAGTATCACAAAGCCGGCAACGTTGACTTAAAAGCCGGTCTGCTCATTGCTTTGGGATTCACGCTGGGCGGCTATTTTGGAGGCCAGTGGGCGCAACACATTCCCGAACTGCTTCTGCGCCGGATATTTGGAACTTTGGTGGTAATCATTGGTATCCGGCTGCTACTTGGCCGATAAAAACACCCTTAGAAAAAGTCTCATTTTGAGCCGTTTTCAACGCACCCTGAACTGCGGCTTAACTTTAAGACTTTCTTGCTTTTAGCCGCATTTTCAGCGGCTCTGATGCAGGGTTGCTCAATGAGTGAAGTAAGTAAAAAAAGAGTTCGCAGATCGCTTGACATCGCCTTGGACTGGCCTAAAATGTACATATCACCTCCGATCCGTTTCAGGATCGAATGGGCTTGTGGCCAAGGAAACCGTCACCGCTTCTTGGTCACCGGCCCATTTAAATTTTGAGCCAGGAAACAGTCAGCCTCTGCCTTTGAAACCCGGGTCATTCATTTGTCATTTCCTGGATTTTGATTTTTCTGCCTTACGCGTTGTCCTGGAAACAACTTCATACTCCCGCAGCTTCCGCACGAGTGATTCCGGCGCATCTATATCCATCTGAACTTTTTCGTCACGATAAGACCGCTTCAGGATGTGCGCACGCGACTCAACCAGCGCCAGCAATTTGCCTTCACTCTGCGGGATACGGACCCGCAACGGCTGCAGCGCATCAATTTCCATGCGCTCATCAATCGCAGCCAGCAGATCGTCCAACCCCATTTTTTTCGCCGCCGAGATATAAACCGTGTTCGCCACGCTCGCCAGCGCTTTGCGCTGCGCCTCCGGCATCAGGTCAACTTTATTCATCACGCGGATGCGCGGGCGGTCCAGCACATCCAGATCTTTCAGCACGCTTTCCACCTGCTGTTGTTGCTCCTGCCCGGATGGACTCGTCACGTCCGCCACATGCAAGAGCAAAACTGCACGCTGCACCTCTTCGAGCGTCGCTCGAAACGCAGAGACCAGAGTCGTGGGCAGGTTGCGGATAAAACCTACCGTGTCTGACAGCAATACTTTTCTCTTGCTCGGCAGAGTAATGCCGCGAACCGTGGGATCGAGCGTGGCAAACATCTTGGAAGATTCCAGCACGCCCGCGCCGGTCAAAACATTGAACAAAGTCGATTTGCCCGCGTTGGTGTAGCCGACCAAAGCGATTGTTGGCAATGGAACAGATTCACGCCGCTGGCGCTGCTGCCGGCGTATCCGCTTTACATCTTCCAACTGCTGCTTGATGTGGCGAACGCGGCGATAGATTTTTCGCCGGTCAGTCTCCAGCTGCGTTTCACCCGGACCGCGGGTTCCGATGCCTCCACCCAGCTGTGACATCTCAATGCCTCGCCCGGCCAGCCTGGGCAGCATGTAATTCAACTGCGCCAGTTCAACCTGCAACTGGCCTTCCCGGCTGCGCGCATGACGGGCAAAAATATCCAGGATCAGCTGCGTGCGATCAATCACGCGAGCGTTGACTTCTTTTTCAATATTGCGCTGTTGAGAGGGAGTGAGTTCGTGATCAATGAGCAGCAGGTCCGCATCCACGGAAGCCACGGCTCCGGCAATTTCCTGCAGTTTGCCTGTGCCAATGAGCGTTGCCGGATCAGGACGGTCACGGCGCTGGACAAATTCGCCGGCAATTTCCGCGCCCGCTGAAGTCACCAGCTCGCGAAATTCCGCCAGCGATTCCTCTACGCCCACGCGAGAAACACTACTGGCATCCTCGTGCTCGGCTGCACTCTTGCGTGCGAGCACAGCGCTGGGCGGCAACGCAACGTCACGGTCTGACCGTGAACGATAGCGGAACTCAACCGCGACTAGAAACGCGCGTTCCGGACCATCGCGACCGGTCTTGATCCCGGCCGAAGGTTCAAAACGGCGGGAACGTTGCCCTGGAATGGATTAGCCCTCCGACTTGCCGGTACTGCCTTCGCCCTCTCCCGATGCGTGGCGGCTTTCACTATGATGCATGCTGCCTTTTGCCATTACCACGGTAGAGATAGCGTGTTTGAAAATCAGTTGTTCCTGGTTGTTGGTTTCGAGGACCACTGAATATTTGTCAAAGGACCGGATACGTCCCGTGAGCTTGACGCCGCTCAACAGGTAAATCGTGATCTGACTCTTGTCCTTGCGCGCGGTATTCAGAAAGGAGTCCTGTATGTTTTGTGCCGGCTTATTTTCCATCTGCCGATCTTTCTCCTGTGTTCCTTGCATAGGTGCTGGGTGGAACAGTCTAGTGGCCTTTCCCCAAGCATTGTAGCTTCTCACAAGCGTTCCGGCAAAAAGGCCTTAGTCTGGCTAAGAATCGCCGGAATGCTATGATTTTAAGAGCATATCTAGCAGGCTACAAATATGAAGAGTGCAGGCCACAAAACCGCAGCCAACGTTCCCATGCTCGATCTCTCGCGCCAGTATGCCTCCATCCGCGAGGAAATTCTGGCCGCCGTGGCGCGCGCTTGTGACTCCCAGCGCTACATTCTGGGTGATGACGCCATCGCCTTTGAGCGCGAGTTTGCCGCTCTCTGCGGGACCACTGATTCCGTGGGCTGCGCTTCCGGCACTGACGGCCTTTGGCTGGCCCTGGCCGCCGCCGCCGTTGGCCCCGGGGATTCCGTAATCACCACGCCCTTCAGCTTCTTTGCTACTGCCAGTTCTATTCTGCGCGCAGGAGCGAAACCTATTTTTGCTGACGTGGATCCAGAGACACTCAACCTCTCTCCTGCCAGTGTGGAAGAACATTTGAAGAGAACGCCACACGGCGCGCGCGCTTTGATGCCGGTCCATCTTTATGGCCAATGCGCTGACATGGATCGTCTTGATCCTCTGGCCGCAGAATTCAAATTGCACATGGTTGAAGACGCTGCGCAAGCCGTGGGCGCAACCTGGCATGGCAAGCCCGCAGGATCGTTAAGCCTGGCCGCTGCCTTCAGTTTTTATCCCACAAAAAACCTCAGCGCTTTTGGCGACGCCGGCGCAGTAACTACCAGTGACACGAAGATCGCAGAGCGCATGCGCTCACTGCGCAACCACGGCAGCAAGCAACGCTACTACCATGATGAAGTAGGCGCCAACAGCCGTCTCGATTCCATACAGGCCGCTGTGTTGCGCGTGAAGATGCCGCATCTGGCAAACTGGAATAATGCGCGTCGCGACCGCGCTCAGCTTTATACGCAGTTGCTCACCAGTGCGGGATTGACTAAAACCGGTGCAAACTCCGCTGCTCCTGTTCGCTTGCTAAAGACGCTTCCCGGGGCGCACCACATCTATCACCAGTATGTGATTCGCGTGCAAGACCGTGACAAGCTGCGTGCATTCCTCACAGAGCGCGGCATTGGGGCAGAAATTTACTATCCCATTCCGCTGCATCTGCAAAAATGTTTTGGCTATCTCGGCTACGCGCCAGGCTCTCTGCCGGAAGCCGAGCAGGCCGCACTCGACGTACTTGCCCTGCCAATCTTTGCTGAGTTGCAGGAAGATGAACAGCGGCATGTGGTGGAATCAGTCGCGGAGTTTTACTCGTAAGAACGACGCACGTAAGCAGGTCGCTTTTAGCTCTGGCTCTTCAATCGTGCACTCCACAACATCACCGCGATAAAGGCGATTCCAGCTATCGCTCCCAAAATCAGGAATGGCACAAACGGAAATAAATTCATGCTGAAGATGCCCCGAATCCCAAACGCCTCACTGCCCCACAGCCCTGCCAACACTACCAGACTGATAACGACAGCGAAGCCACGCATGATCTTTGCCGGCCGCTCAATGCGCTTTGCTTCGGCCTGTTTTTTCAGGATTTGCGCACGCCACCAGATCACGCCCGGGCTGGGCAGCTGCGGCTGACTTTCAGCCCCACGCTCAGCCTGATGCCCAGCGGCCATTTTCTTGATAAGGGAATCAAATTCAAAATCGTTATTCATGGGAACCTCTAAAACCAGCTTTTTCCAGGAGACCCTTTGCCTTCTCCCTGGCGAGGAAAACCATTACACGCACACTCTTCTCTTTCACGCCGAGAATAGCACCAATCTCCTGATGGCTCATCTCCTCAACATGCGCCAGCCAGAGTATGGCCCGCTCCTGCGCGCTCAACCGGTCGAAAACGGAAGCCATGTCCAGCGGCAGGTTCAACTTCTGGTGGACATGCTCGGTGAACTCATTCATCTCCCATAACTTTTGCTCCCGCTTCTGCTTGCGCCAGCAATCACGCAACAAATTAGTCGCCGTCTTGTACAGGTACGCTTTGCGCGGCAGTTCATCCATCATGGGAGCATTGAGCGTATGTAAGCCTCCTGCAAAATCTCGTCGGACGTAGCAGCATCTCCACAAAGGCGGCAGAGATAGCCATGCAGCGCACGCGCGGTGCGGCCGTAAAAAGCCTCAAACTCGGCATGGCCCATCGGGTCGGCTACTTTTGTGCGCGTGTCAATCATGGCTGTTTGCCGTGCTTTATATGCCGCAAACAACGCCTAGTCCTTCCCGCCCGCACGAATTTCTGACGGCTTGAGCAGCCGGAAAGGGACGTAAGAGATAATCGCCGAAACCAGGAAGCCAAGGCCTGTCACCGCCGAAACTGTACCGATCATTTCCAGTATCCAGCGCTGCCCATTTCCGTAGCTGGCCAGCGCGCTGCCTGAAAACACCATGACAATTCCAGTTTTTACGGAGTTCATGATGGCATCAACCGGGCGGGTAGCCGCATCGGCAAAAGTAAGGACATATTTTTGCCCGGCCGGCGACTGCATGAACTCAGCGAAATCATGCGCCGAAGAAAACTTGTCTAGCAGCGCCTTCTGCATGTCATTTTTCTGCTTGCGCCTGAGAATCACCGTTCCCAGATAGGCCGCCCAGCCAAAGAAGCCGATTGGAACCATCATGAGAATCCATTCTTTTAACTGGCCCTGCACCATTGGATCCATGTATTTAAACCTCCGGCATTAGAACGACCCGTTGCGGCCTAAGGTTAACAGGGCTGAAATGATTTTCGGTTCTTTCAGATCAAGGTTGCAGGGGAACTACAGGGCAAGTCAATGCAGTGGCTTTAACTTATGACCCGATACCCAGATTTGCAGTTGTGCCAGCAAAAAAAGAAAAATATGTGCCCGCTTAAGCCGCGGACTCATTGCGCACGACGCTTTTAATCAGCACCGATTTGTAGTCAGCAGCAGCGCGCTCCAGGCGCGCGTGCTCGTCTGATCCACTCATGGCATTGGCTGCCATCATGCAATAAGCTGTGCGAAATACCGCATAGGCTTTGATGAAATCATCGATTCTCGCGCTGGCATCATCACCACTGGCCTGGCGATAGAGATCAAGAAACTCTTTCACCTGCTGGCCGCTCATGCGCCATTCGATAATCGCTCCGGCAAGGTCCCAGGCAATGTCAGTTGGGCCGGGAAAGAAATGGTCATCCCCATGGCTGCCGGAATCTGTCTTCAACAACTGACCGTCTTTTGTCAGCAGCCATTCGTGTGGCTGCATGTGTCCATCGACAATCACGGCGCGCTTCAACTGGAGTTCCACTGGCACATCTAATTTCAGTTCGCGCAGGTTGTGTTCTGCCATCTGCTGTAGTGCATGCAAGTCTGAAACCTCTGCGGAAAATGCGTACAGCCGGAAAGCACAGTATTCAGCCAGCCGCGCCAATACCTGCTGTGCGACTCTGCTCTGCAGCAGATCACTCGCCGCCATGGGATGGCCATCTATGCACGCATAGGAAATAAAGCCATCGCTTTCCTGCCGGGGCAGCGGACCAAATCCAGCTTCAGCCAATCTCCGCTCACGCTCAAACACCTGATCTCCATAGCGGCCGAGCCCGGCAAACTTAAACAATTTCGGACTGCCATGCTCTGGCTCGGAAAGATATTTCAGCCGCTCCAAGCTTGTCCACGTAGCGGGCCAGTCAGCTTCGGTCGCCGATAAAGATGACAAACGCCCCCGCCATTGTCCACCGCCAATAAAATCCGCTGCCTGATCTGGCCGCTGCGGCTCGTTCGGCACTGCCACGCAACGGAATCGCTGCCATCGCTGTGCAGCATCGGAAGCACAAAGCGACTCAAGCTTGGGCTCATGGCCGCTGACTAGAATCATTTTCTCTCTCGGTACGCCGGCTTTTTCCAGCGCTTCTGCCACTGACAAAAATGACGATCCACTCAGCCCCGGCCCTTCATCCACCACCACGAACGTCGCCTCTGCAAAAACCGAATTCTGCACCAGCGCAAGTTGGCTCAGCGAAAACTCTGTATGCCGGTCATAAGGATGTCCCTGCGGACGCACTGTGAATCGCCTTACTTCCATGCCCCGATGCCGCGCTTCCGCAGCCATCACCGCGCTCAGGGTTGAGCCAATGCTGCGTATGCCAACAACCACCAGATTATTCGCGGGCACGGAGATTTTGTGCAATACCTCGGCGTAAGCCAAAGGGTGCAGCGCGTAATATGCAAAACCTTCAGGAATGGCAATATTGAGTTGGTCCAGTACAGGCGTAGCACGGACAGCAATCGTAAGTGCCTGAAAATCAGAAACCGGTTCGCCGCATACCAGCGCATCTGCAATGCGGTCAGTCAGCAGCGCTACTGACCGCCATGAGAGACCGTTGGCATCTGCCATCGCACATTCAAGCTCACCTGCGTGCAGAAGTGCGCTGATCAGCGCGTCCAGCGAGCAACTGCGGTTCAGCCGTTCCAACTGGCTGACCAGGGCCGACTTTAATTCCTGCCCGTTAACTCGCCGCTGGTCTCCACGGAAGACCAGCAGATTTAAAGCGCTCATGGTCGTAGGTTCAAACCGCCTGGGTCAAACTGTTTGGAGTCAAACTTCGTAAGGTTCAGGCTACTTTTTTCGGTGTCCTGCGTGTGGCCCTGGGCGACCGCGCAACATCGCCTTCTTTATCCACAAAATAAAGAAACTGGTTGTCCCGTTCAATTGCCTTGGGTACCAGCACCTCGGTTTCGCCTTCCCCGGATTTGGGCTTGCGGCTCACATTGCCGTCGCCATCAATGAAATAGAGATATTTCTTATAGTCCCGTTCCAGATGGAGTTCTTTTACTTTTTCTGCCATACCAGTTGGACGGTAAAAGCGGCTGGCTGGATGCCAAGACTTTATCGTTTAGATTGCGGTTAGTGTTTAGACGAAGCTTTGCTGCCGGGTTTGGTTGCCTTGTGATGTTTCGGCGCAGGCGGTTCTTCTCCCGGCGCCAGTACCCGGCGGACAATCGGCGGATTAAATTTGTACTTCTGCTCGCGCACGCTGCCGTTATCCTCTTTTACGCGCAGCACAAACGTCCGCAGATTGCCTTCTTTTTCAAAGTCCTGCCGCCCCAGGGTCACTGGCAGCACACCTGTAAGATCGCGTTCACGATACGCCGTTTCATACCGGTGTTTACGCGCATTCCAGGTAAAGACCCGCGCCTGGCTGAAGTCATAGGGCAGGCCTTCTTTTTCCGTGAACAGCACTAGATATTCAGGAACTTTCTTATCTCCGTCAGTCGCTTCGTCCAGCGGGAACGCCGCTACAATGCGCTGCCCTTCTGCATATTGTGAAATCTCTTCCGGAACATCCAGATACATGGCCCGGCCCAGCACCCAGCCCACACGATTTTGCGCATCACGCACCAGCCACCAGTCTTCTCGCACAGCCGGCGGCGCGGCGCTGTCGCCCTTTACCTTGTCTTCATCCGAGCTGTCGTCGGCATCTTTGGGCTTGTCGTTCAGTTGTTGCGGCGGAGCATTGCGATCTACAGTCTCCCGCTGCAACAAATCTACTTTCTGCTTTTCATTCAGCAGATAGAGATAGCTGGTCTTCCGCCCCGGCAGCACATGGATCTTTACCTGCTCCTCCGTGGTCGCCGTGGCCTGTGCAGGCGCTGACTTAAACTGGTCAGCAAGGTGCTGAAATTGATCAAAAGTTTGCTGATCCGCCAGGTAACGCTCCTGTATCCAGCCTTCTTCTCCACGTGGTGATCGCACGCGCACAAAGCGCTTGTTCTGCATCCGTTCCAGAATCTGGACACGCTCTCCGTTATGCACCACGCCGGTCTTGCTGTAGAGCGTGGAAACGTGGTCGCGCAGGCTCGCTTCCGTCACGGCAATGTAGCCATACTCGGCATGGCTGGACATGCCGCCTTGGCCGCTGCATCCTGCAAGCAGCGCGAGCGCCATGGCAGCAAAGAAGCCGGCCCTGAAAATGACCGCCGCATAATTGCCGTGTCTTTGGATTGTGTAGAGCTTCATGCCCAGGGATTTGAACATCGCCGTTACCCACAAATATAGCAGCCCACGGCCAATCAAAACAGGCACTGCCCGCCACTGACCACCTGGCCGATCTCAAGCATGACAAACTCAATCTCCGCCATGGCCGCTACGGCCATCCAGCGTGGCTTACAGCTCGGTTCCAGCTCCTTGCTGCGCAAAAATAAAATAATGTCCCGCAGGGTCTTTAATCCCAAATTCTTTCGAGTTATAAAAAGTCGTTCTCACCGGCATCGTCAGCTCCGCGCCTTTGCTCGCTTCCAGCG
This sequence comes from Candidatus Angelobacter sp., assembly GCA_036502105.1. GTDB lineage: Bacteria > Acidobacteriota > Terriglobia > Terriglobales > Acidobacteriaceae > Angelobacter. The sequence continues at coordinate 17,463 of DASXZE010000203.1, forward strand.
CATCGTTGAGATCAGCCACTTCGATATACAGAAAACTCGGCCCCTTGCGCGCTGCGGCGGCGATTGCCGCATTATCTTTTTCAACGCTGGCAAAGCTCTGGTACATCAACTCCATCCCGTTCTTCTCTAGGATGGCAAAAGCCACCTTGTCGCCCTCTGGCACTTCCACTGTTTTCTGGAAGCCCATACGCTCAGTCCAGAACTCCAGGCACGGTTCAATCTCATGCGCAAACAACAAAGCCGTAATCTTTTTTACTTCTGCGGATTTCATATTTTCTCCAGTTTTAGTGCTTGCAATTCTGATCTAGTATTGTTTAGACTAGATACACAATATGGCATCATTCCAAGGATGTCAACGGAGTTTTTATGCCGGCAAAAGAAAATCATTTAAAAGACCGTCGCCTGCAAGATCTGATTTCCATTGGCCCCGCCACACTGCGCGACTTTGAAATTCTGGGCATTCGCAGCGTCCAACAACTCGCCCGCCAGAATCCCGCCGCGCTCTATCAAAAGCTTTGCCGCGTGACCGGCCAATCCATGGACATCTGCGCACAGGATGTCTTCTCCGCCGCCATCGCCCAGGCGCGCAATCCCCTTCTCCCCGCCGACCAATGCCAGTGGTGGTATTGGAGCAGGCAACGCAAGGCCAATCATGCCAGCAAATAAAAAACGCGATCTCACCGTTCCCGATCTTGTGCTGCTCAGCTTGTTGGCCGAGCAGCCGATGCATGGCTATCAGGCCAACGCCGAACTGGAGCGCCGCCAGGTGCAGGACTGGGCCGGCATCTCTCGTCCGCAGGTTTACTACTCCATGGAAAAACTCGCGCGCCTCGGACTGATCCATGCAGCCAATAACGCTGAGCCCGCGCTCGGCCCAGAGCGCCGCATCTTCACCACCACCGCCAAAGGCCGTTCAGCTCTTGCCGCCGCACTCGACCGCGAAGACTGGACCAACCATCGTGATCGCCCTCCGCTTCTCACCTGGATCGCGCTTTCCTGGCAGGCGCGTCCTGGCGCGTTCCAGAAGCAGCTCAAGCGTCGCGAAGAATTTCTAAAAGCTGAACTCGCCCGCGAAGAAGCCACACTGCTCGAAGTTGAAAAAGAAGTCGGCCACCGCTTCCATGAAGTCATATGGATGATCACCCTCATGGTCGAGCAATTTCGCACCGAGCTGCGCTGGATCGCCAAAGTTTCCAGTGAACTTGAACTTCGTGCGCCCGCCAAACATGCAAGCATCGTACCCGGATCACCATGATCCCCCAGGGGGTGGCTTATGTGGCCCAGGCACTCTTGCCTGTGACTGCTTTTGTTTATTGCTTATTTTCAGCTTCTACATCTTAAAAAAAAGTGGACCGCAGCCGCCCTCGGCTGCGCTTAATCGCATTTCTATTCTTGCTATTTAGAAATAGAACCTGAGCTGGCGAAGGGAAAACACTAGCTTGCGTTTTGCGGCAAAAAAGTCTTGGAAGGCAATCGGGTACCAAAGGCTCTTTTTTCATGCAGCGTTGAGCACCAGTTATACTGCTCGATCAGCCAACTTCACGGCGCTGCCAAACTGCATGGCTGCTAAACAAGGAGATCGTTGTGAACAAAAATAAATTATTTTTATCCAGTGCCATTCTTTGGCTTCTCCCTGTATTGTCAGCCCAGCAGGCTTCGACTCCCCAAGCTACCAGTTCGCAAACTTCAAATTCGCAGGTCCAAAATCAACCAGCATCAATACAAAAAGCTGCACCTCCTCAAGCTCCATCGCATCATGCTTCTTCGCATCGCTCCGTATCTCAGCGCACCAACCACGACTCAGCCCAGATCCATGGCGCAATGGAATTTCTCGCCAGTGACGCCATGCAGGGCCGCGGCAGCGGCACGCATGACGAATTGTTGGCGGCCACTTTCCTCGCTTCGCAGCTGCAGGAGATCGGCATTGAGCCCGCGGGCGACAACGGCGGATACATTCAGGATGTCTCCGGCGAATTCAACTTTCGTCAAGGCAAAAAAGAATGGCACACGCGCAACGTAATCGGCGTGCTCCATGGACGCGATCCTAAAATTAAAGACCAGGTGATCTTGCTCACCGCGCACATGGACCACCTCGGCAAAGGCAAAGCCGTAAACGGTGACGACATCTACAACGGTGCCGACGATGACGCTTCCGGATGCGTCGCCGTGCTGCAACTCGCACGTGCCCTCGCCCATGGCAAAGCGCCCCGGCGCACCGTGCTCTTTGTCTTCTTTGGCAGCGAGGAAACCGGAGGCCAGGGCAACCAGTATTTTCTTGAGCATCCGCCCGTACCGCTCACCAGCATTGTGGCCAACCTGGAATTTGAAATGATCGGCCGCCCGGACCCTGATGTAAAACCCGACGAGCTCTGGCTCACCGGCTTTGATCGCAGCAACCTTGGCCCGGAGCTTGCCAGACACGGCGCCAGGTTCGTGGCTGATCCACGCCCCAAGCAGAATTTCTTCCAGCGTTCAGACAATTACGCCCTGGCCGAAAAAGGCATCGTAGCCCACACCGTTTCCAGCTTCGGCCTGCACGCCGACTATCACCGCCCAAGTGACGACATAGCCCATCTCGACTTCACCCACATGGAACGGGCAATTCATTCCATGCTAAGTCCCGTAAAGTGGCTGGCCAATTCATCTTTTAAACCAGATTGGGTGGAAGGCAAGAAGCCATAGCTTTAAAACATCCCGAGCGGAGCGAGGGAGCCCTACCTCCATCAAGGTTCTATGGAACTAAAACAGAAAATCAAGAGTCCTGCGTCGTGAACAACTTCGTAGGTGCATTGCGAAGCCACGGAGCATCGGGTCCTCGGCACGCGCGGTTTTCGCGTTGAGATGTTAGCAAAGATTCCTATAGCACAGAACTATCTAGGATTCCTGGCCTGAAAATCGAACACTTGCTCTCGCCGAGAATCAGCGCCAGAGGCGCGTTACGAAGTTAGCCCACCGCGTCAGCGGTGGGTAGAAAAAAAAGGAAAAAAAAGCGCCAGCGGCGCGGCACCATCAACGAATCCACGAGAGTTCGCGCTGGATTTCCCTGCCAAACTCTAGCGCCTATCGCTCACAACCCGACCGGAAACTGCACCCCGATTTGTTGCTTACTTGGTAACTCTTTCGCTCCCCCCACCACCCTATCGAACATTTTTGTTGCAAACAAAAGGTCAACTGCAATTCGATAAGCCAGTGACAGCCTTGTCGAAGCTCCTTTTTCGCCTCGTTTTGACCTCGATTGAGCATCTATTTTTTCGGCCACCCGAGCATCGATTTTTACTTTTTAGTAAACACCGATGACCGGCTACCAATGGTCAGCTAGGTAACCTGCCAGAAAATGCCCATGCATTTCCTCGGCAACCTCCAGTTATTTTCAATTGTCAAAGAGCACCCTTTGCTCGCGGACCATTCCGGCCCGCAGGGCATGAGTCCCACAATGCATTCGCAACCAAAAGCGCCACCCCCAAACCTGGCAGAAGTTCTGATTGCATCCCAATTTTATCGTTTTTTATTCGCCTTAGCAAGACAAATCACAGCGCTGATGAAGAGCCGATTTTGCTGCGCAAAACTCAGCGCCAGAGGCGCGGCACCATCTGGACTAAATTCACCAACTTACGCGGTCATTTTTTATTTCGGATAAAAACCACAAAACAAGAAATGAAGAACCATAGAGGAGTGCCTCATGATGTGATTGACGCAATAGCTGGAACCACCCAGCCAGCTTTGTCTGCGCAAATCAGCGGCAAAACTCTTCAGCAAAATTTACCAACTTACCAAATTACCCATTTACCAATTGGTTCAATTCGGTTTTTCCCGCTTCTTCCCGCGCAGGATGCGCTCATCAATCGGCTTGCGGCCTTGAAAACCTTCTTCCATGCCATGCCAGAACTCGATTCTCTCTTCCCCATACTTCCAGCACAGCAGCACAATCTCATCGCCCACGGCACACGGAAAGTCCAGCAGCCCAATGTCCAGATCTTTTACCTGGACGCCAATCGCATCAATCTCCGCCAGCGTGTCCTTGATGTTCTGGAAAGCCTTGTCGCGCTCGGCCCGCCGACGCGCCACGGCCGGCACATCCACCAGCAGCCCGCCGCTCAACAGGATGCGATGCTTCAGGTCCTGCAGTTCTTTCTCTACGTCTTCAATCACGCCCTTGCCGTCCATCGATCGCTTAAGCAGCGAGCTTAGGATCGGCAGCAAGCTGTGTGCCTCGTCCAGCGTAAACGTTTTTTGTTTTGCCATATGTATTAATTACGACCAGCACTTACCTGTATACCAGGAGGGCCGCTGATCTGGATTTCCGTACCATTGCCAATCGTCCAAAGTTTCTTGAAAAAGCTTGCGCTCAAATTTCCGATAGGAGTCAGCCAAATTTGATGCGTAGTACCCCTTCCGTTTGCGCGACTCCGTAGGATCACGATGTATTTTGCCGGTTACCGTTCCTTTCGGACCGCCAAAATCATGCACCAGTGCCTCAAAAACCTCTTCTTCACCATCCTCGCTCGCCAGGCTAAACGGAGCGGTAACTCTGATTCCCAAATCCGCGGCTGCTTGATTCCAGGCGTCAATAATTTCCTGATCAATTTCTCTGTTTAATACGCCTTCATTTCCCATGGTTCACCGTATCTCCAGCATCCGGTCCAGCGCCACGCGCGACCAATGCTTCACATCGTCTGGAACCTGAATCCGGTTGACCACATTGCCCTGCGTCAGATTTTCCAGCGCCCAGCACAAATGCTGTGGCGATATGCGAAACATCGTGGTGCAGAGGCAGCCCGATTCATCCAGCGTCATCACCATTTTACGCTGCCGTGCAAATTCCTTGCCCATGCGATTCACCAGATGTATCTCCGTGCCCACGGCAAACTTGCTGCCCTCCGGCGCATCCTGAATCATTTTGATCAGGCCCTCGGTCGAGCCAACGCCATCCGCCTTCTGGCAAACTTCCCAGCGGCACTCCGGATGCACAATCACTTTAATATCAGGATACTGCGCGCGCACCCGCTCCACATGCTCCGGCAAAAATCTCTGATGCACCGAGCAATGGCCCTTCCACAAAATCACTTTTGCCTTGCGCAATCTCTCCGGATCAACTCCACCGCCAATCATAAACGGGTCCCACACCACGCAATCGCTGAGTGGAATGCCCATGGCAAACGCCGTGTTGCGGCCCAGATGCTGATCGGGTAAAAAGAGAAGTTTCTGATTCCGCGCAAACGCCCACTTAAACGCCGCCGGTGCATTCGACGACGTACACACCAGTCCGCCGCGCTCGCCGCAAAACGCTTTGATCGCCGCCGTGGAGTTCATGTAAGTCAGCGGCGTAATCCCATGGCCGCCATCGTCAGTCAGTCCCAGCGCAACCAGCTGTTCCCAGCAGCTTTCCACCTGGCCAATCTCTGCCATGTCCGCCATGGAGCAGCCCGCGTTGAGGTCCGGCAGAATCACCTGCTGGCCATCATGCGCCAGCACGTCAGCGCTTTCCGCCATAAAATGCACGCCACAAAAAAGAATGTATTCCGCGCTGGTGCGTGCCGCTTCCTGCGCCAGCTTGTAGGAGTCGCCGCGAAAATCAGCAAAGCGGATCACTTCATCCCGCTGGTAGTGGTGCCCCAGAATCACCGCGCGTGAACCCAGCTCTTCTCTGGCCGCGGCAATGCGCGCATCCATTGTGTTGTCAGGGAGTACAAGATAATTGTCGAGCGAGCAGCTAACGCCTCGCTCTTCCATAGGAGCAATCGTGGTCGACATTTTTCCGCCTTCAGTTCCGCGGCTTGTTGCCCCAGAACGGAGATGTTGAAAGCATCCACAGGCTCCAGTGGATCCACTGCACTAATTTCAGTGCCCGACCCACGGGGTTGTTGAAGCCCACAGTCTTACTAACCCGTTTGATGCCTCTCCTGCCGCGAAGGTCGCAAAAAGAGCGCCAGGCAGGCTGAAAAAGCACGGGCTATTGTGCCATTAGGGGCATGAAAGAGGCAAATCGGCGAGCAAATCATGAGTAGGCCAGAGGGACCTTGCACTTCTATAGACACGAGCAGAAAAGCTACAATGACTCAATGATTCCATGGTTCATCGCAACGCAGCGGTTTACTCCGGAAGACAAATCGTGGAACAAATATATTGAATGGTCCGGGCTTACACATCTCAAGGAAGTAGTTTCGTTAGATGGATCTCTCTGCCCCACCATCCTGCCTGATATTAAAGCTGAATATTGGCCGCACATCGTGAACGAAGAATTTATGCTGAATTTTTTCTTGGACTTCGACTTCTTGATTGAGCAAATCAAGAACATCGAAAAGAAAAATGTTTTATGTGTTTTTCGCAATCCCCAGCAGATGCTCCCTGCTCCTTTGGCAGCCAACTTTAAGTTTGTCGGCTATGATCTGCTAGAGATCAACGGTGGGTTAAGCGCCCTCACCAACTGTGGTGGCTTCCCTGATGTCTTCGCAAATACTGAGCTTTCTGAAGCTGGCCTTCTGACAGATTTCGGTCGCAAGCCAAGTCCAGCCACTCCTCCATTCGCTACACCCAAATGATCCCCATGCCAACTGTGATCTGTGGGCAATCTTTCGCGCAGCCGAATAGGCCATGCGCATAATTTCACCGCCCAGAAATCGCCGGCAGAATACTCACGCGAAAGCAGACCCACTGAAAGATCGCCATCAGCAGAAACAGTATTCCCGCCGACTCTGCAGGCAGCCCGGATTTGAATCGCGCAAAACTCGCAATCCCAATCATCGCGCATACACCCACAATAATCGTCATCGCAGTCTCCACGGGAGAAAAATGTCCACTCACGATATGGGAAATCCCAAGCAGATAGCTCCAGATCAGCCCGCAGATGACCAGCCAGAACAGAAACACCGGCAACGCAGCCCATGCAGTTACGCGTGAGCCACGGAAGCCCAGCGCAATCACAGCCCAGCAAGGCAAAGTCTGGATCACATGCCGCAAAATTGTATGGCTCGCGAATCCAACGCCAAAAACTAAAGCAAGACTCACGCAAGCGCAGCAGACGGCAATCACCATCGGCGTTTTGGATTTCACCTGCTCGGTTTGCGTCAAACTCGATCCGTCCGTCGGAGCGCTCATAAGTTAGCTGGCCGTCAGCCTTCTCACTATCTCTTCCACCACCGCATCCGCGCGTGCGGCAATCTGCTGCGGCGTCTGGTCTTGTATCGGATGCTGCACGTAAATAGCGTCAAAGCCCGCGCGGCCCAGCGCGCTGGCCTGTATGCGCGCAGGAGAGGTGAACTCAGCCGTTGCCACCGGCACCGCCGGGATGCCCAGATTTTCCAGGTTGATCGTGTCGTGCAAACTGCACGTTGTGCACGATCCTCAATCCGCCAGCCCTTCCACCACCGCGTCCATTCCACGCAGCTGCTCAATAATCTGCGGCGGCGCGTTCTTTGAGAACGTTGGCTTCTTCGTGCGCAAAACCTCGGCAGCGCCGTATTTGGTGCGCAGAATCTCTTCCAGCCGGTCAAGAAAAATACTGCCGCCCGGCTTACTGATGTCGAGCAGCCCAATCTTCTTTCCCGCCAGGCTCGCAAGCCGTGCCGGCGGTGTGGCTGCCTTCACCACGCTTTCATTTCCAGGATGAACAATTGTTACTGCCATGCTGCTCCTTTATTTTTCCGGAATCGGATACGTCACCATCTGGCTGCCCGTCGCCCCCGTGGACCAACTGCCTACGACAGCAGAAAACTTTCCCGCCGTGCCGCCTGTCACAAAAATGCTGATCGCTTCCGGCGACCGGAATTTCTGGTAACACGGCTCTCCGCGCACCGTGATCTCTTTATAGTTCGCCGCCAGTTGTGTGCCTTCCGCGCGCTCTTCTTTCGAATAATGCCGGACAGGTATGCCCGTATTCTCAAAAAGAAATTGGCGTGCCTGCTCTTTAGTAATTCCATCGCGATGGATCGTCTTCACATGCTCGGGACAGAGAATCACAATCGCCTCCGGCATCAGGCATGTGCGATAGCTCCACACCGTGGCCAGCGCAAATGAAATGGTCTCCAACACGGTCTTGCCCGCGGGCGCAGTATGTTCACTCACGCCACGCGGCGGCTCCGCCGCAAACAATGACACCGCGCTCTGTTCGCGCTTCAATCCGCGCGTTACATGAAACGGCTCCCACGGATTCTCTTCTTCATTCTCGGCAATACAGAAAGAAAACTTTCCCGGATTCCCCAACGCCGACATATCAATCCCGTCCGGCCTTCCGCCGCCAATATTCAGCAGGATCAACTGGAATGCCCGCCCCAGCGAACTATTGGCGCGCGCTACGTTGGAAAAAACATTCTGCTTTGACCAGAATCCCAGCTCCTGCCGCACCGGACCATTGATCATTACCAGCGGAGCGGCAAAATGCGTAGTCGCCTGCACGCCGTGTATATTGAAGCGCTCGTCGCACGCGGCGCGCAGCAGCGGCAGCAGCACGCGCATCATCTCCGGCACGCATCCGGCCATCACCGCGTTGGCAGCAATTTTTTCTACCGTCGCTTCGCCATAAAACGGAGGCACGCGCGCAATCACCGTCTCGGCCGCAAGCCCGCTGGCTTTCACCATGGCCGCAACTTTTTCTACGGTCGGCGGCACTACCGGCAGCGCATCTCCAAATTGTTTCTGGCAATACTCAAAAGGATCTTCTTCATCGCGCAGCGTAATGCGTGTGGCCGGCTCGGCCGTGCGACGCAAAAACTTCATGCTGCTTTCTTTCGCGTCGTTCTGCGTCTCCGGCTCCAGATGGCGAGAGCTGCATCCCGGCTTCCACGCCGGTGCGCCATCATCAGCGGGCGCGATGGGTGCATTCCCTAGCGCTGCAGCCAGCTCATTCAATCCCTGCCTATCAAAGCCCACCAGCGTGCTTTGCAACTGGCCGTTTTCATCCAGCAGATAAATCGTGGGGACGGATTGCGGATTGTACTCACGCGAAATCTTCAGCCCGCGGTCCAGCTCCACCGGATAAGCAATCCTCAACTGCTTCACGAACTCGCGCGTCGCTGCTTCATCGTCCTGGGAGAGCCCAATCACCTGCACGGAATCTTTCTTCAGCGCATTCAGGTACGGCAAGGCAAGCTGGCAGGTTGGGCAGTCCGTCTCAAAGAACACCAGCAAAGCTTTCTTGCCGGGCTGCAGTCCGGGGACAGCCGTCGCTTTTTCAAGTTGTTGCATATGCATTAAAGATTAAAGATGGCGGAGCATTCCTGCAAGATGCTTCGACGTCAAGTTTGAGTGCTCAGTAGAAGATTATTGAAGTGAAGAAAAATTTCGTCTTTTTTGTTCGTAGGCTGCTATTTCCGCTTCGTGCTTCAGCGTGGTGCCAATCTCATCCAGCCCTTCCAGCAGGCATGTGCGTGAAAACGGATCAATTTCAAAGCGCGCCTGAAAGCCGCCGTTCCACGAAACCTGGCATTGCTCCAGATCAACTTTCAGCCGGTACAGACCAGCGGCATCCCGCGCCGCAAGCTGCGCAATC
>DASXZE010000204.1:0-4329 GCA_036502105.1 Candidatus Angelobacter sp.
TGCAATGAGATGTTGCAGAGATTGAGGCGAGAAAAACGTAAAATAATTTTGCTTTTCAGGGATGGATTTTTCGCTAGGATACGTCAAGACCGATGGATTTCATCAGTTCCAGTCCGTTGCTGGTAGTGACCACGCCGGGACGCAGGCAGTAATCGAAAGAAAGTTTGTCAGCCTCAAAGCGTTCCTGGAAATGCGCGTTGCGGACCTGGTTGGGAAAAACTTCTTCCAGAGACGTGAGCGCGAGGTCATGGGTGGTGACCATGCCGATGGCGAGATTGCGAATCAATGTCCGCAGAACGCCTTGTGTGCCTACGCGCCGATCATGAGAGTTGGTGCCGTGTAAAACTTCGTCGAGCAGGAACAAGGTTGGCTGGGAGGAAGACAGGTCCACGACCTGGCGCAGCCGCTGAATCTCAGCATAAAAATGCGAGATGCCTTTCTGCAGATTATCTGAGACGCGCATGGACGCACCGATGGCCACGCGAGAAAGCCGCAGATGGGAAGCGCGGACAGGAGCGCCCATCATGGCGAGAACGGCGTTGGTGCCGACGACTCGTAGATAGGTGCTCTTGCCGGACATATTGGAGCCACTCACGAGCAGGACCTGGCTCCTGCCACCCAGCGAGACATGGTTGCGTACGCATTTATCTGCGGGCAGCAGAGGGTGGCCAAGATCAGTACCTTCAAAGCAGGCACCGGCTTCAGCGGGCGCGAATTCAGGAAAGGGATCTGCAGGGTGCTCATGCGCGTAGGCGGCGATGGAAGCGAGAGCTTCCATTTCTCCAGCGACGCGGAGCCAGGCTTCAATGCCGCTGCCATATTTGCGTCGCCAATACTCAAGGGCGAAGGCAAGTTGCAATGAGTAGAGAAGCGGAATATCGAGCAGGCGGACAAACCAGTTGTGGCGCGAGTCATCAAGATCTGCCAGAGTGTTGAGGCGCTTGATGGAGGTGGAAGGCGGCTGTCCGTTGGTGGTAAGAAGCGACTGCAGTTGCTGAAGCCGTTGCGACGAAAACTTTTCCGCTTCAAGGCGCTTGAGCAGTGCGGAGAGTGAATCAAGGTTGCGATGCGTGTCGCTAACGCTGGCCAGAACTTTTTCAAAGCGCTGGCTGAAGTAGTAAGTGATGCCGCCGTTGATCAGCAGCGTAAGGACGAACGGCGTCCAGTGGGATTTAAAGCCATAGATAAAAGTGGCCACGCTGATGAGCCCGAGAATGGCGGCCCACCATGAGCCTTGCGGCAAACCGCTTTCTTCGCGCGACCATCGGGTCAGCGATTCAGGATTTGCTTCAATACGTTTGTTTTCTCCGACAACTGCCAGGTCTTCGCGGAGAGACAGCTTATCTTTTAATTCGGCGACTGCAAGCTGACGGTCTTGAATCTCTGGAATGCTGGCGGGCGTGAGCAGCCAGCGTGCAAGAGTCTGGCTGCCCATTTTTGTGCGGACGGTGGAGAGCAACTGGAAGAGGCTGCCGGCGCCGAGAATGTCGAGGTCTTCAGCGTAGAGGTGCAGCGGATCTTTGAATTCGTCGCCGGTGTCGCCAGCGCCTGTCCAGCGATCTTCAAGGCGGGCGATGCCGCGTTCGTAAAACGCGATAGCGCGTTTGGCCAGCTTGCTGGCATAGACCACGCGTCGGTGCACGAGCACAACGGCAATAAACACAATGAGCGGAGAGTACAGCACGATAGCTGAAGGCGCGCCGTGGCGGCCGACGACGAGCCAGAAAGCGATGATCGCAACAAATATCACAATGCGTAGATTGCCCAGCCAGAGATGCTTGAGTTGGAGCCGCGCCGCCTGTGCCTGCAACTGCGTGAGCCTGCTGGAATATTCAGCTTTCACGGCGTCGGCGGCGGAGTCAGGCGTGGTTTGCGTATTGGGTTCGGTCACTAGAGTATTTTCGGGCACTCTTTATTCTGGCTGGTCTGCGCGGCAAAAGCAAAGGCGCGCAGAGGAATATAGTTTCAAAGGGCACAAGCTTTTCTGGAGAAAAGCACAAGGTCCCTCGAGCCTACGAGCAAGCTGATGAACCCGCTTGCTCGCTTACGGCTCTCGGGATGACGAACTTTAAGGAAGCTTGATTCAATATCTACAGCGCAACTTCTAAACATCAAAATAAAATTACGGCCAGTCCTGCTCTAAGCAGCTACCAGCCGTAAGTGAGAGTTATGTTTTGAAATTGCTACTGAGTGTTACCAGACTCGGCAGGCATTTTCCGGCGCCATGGGCTGACCGGTTTTGCAGCCGAATGCTTTTTGGAATTCCGGCATGTTGCGCACTACACCGTTTACGCGCCAGCGCCCGGGGGAGTGCGGATCAACGCGCACCAGCATGCGCGAGAGTTCCGGCGTTGTGTTCTGGCACCAGACACGGCCAAAACCCAGGAAGAAACGCTGGTCGGGAGTGTAGCCGTCAATTTTCTTCTCTGGATCCTGCTTGGCCTGGGCCATGAGATCATGCAGCGCCATGAGCGCGATGCGTGCGCCGCCGTTATCTGCCGTGTTCTCGCCCAGCGTGAGCTTGCCGTTTAATTTGAGATCGTCAACTGCGGTGAAGGAGCTGTATTCGTCGGAAACGCAGCCGACGCGCTTTTCAAATTCCTTGCCATCTTCAGCGGTCCACCAGTCACGCAGATTTCCTTTGGGATCGAACTTGCGGCCCTGATCGTCAAAGCCATGCGTGAGTTCGTGGCCAATCACAAGACCGATGCCGCCCATATTGATGGCGTCGTCAAGCGTGCGGTCAAAGAATGGCGGCTGCAAAATGCCGGCGGGGAAGACGATTTCATTTTGGCTTCCACTGTAGTAAGCATTTACAGTTGGAGGCGTCATGCCGAATTCATTCTTGTCAACGGGCTTGCCGATTTTCTGCAACTGGCGGTTGGATTCAAATTCGCTGGCGCGCGCAAGATTGCCAATCAGGTCACCGCGTTTGATGGTGAGCTTGCTGTAGTCGCGCCACTTGTCAGGATAGCCAATCTTATTGCGGATGGCCGCCAGTTTGACCAGACCCTCTTTCTTGGTGGTATCAGTCATCCAGGGCAGATCATTGATGTCATGCTTCAGGGCGCTTTCAAGGGCGTCAACCATTTTGAGCATGCGCTGTTTGCCGTCCGCGCCGAAGGTGGCATCCACGTAAGGCTGGCCAAGCGCTTCACCCAGCGCGCCGTCAGTGGCGTTGATGCAGCGTTTCCAGCGAACGGGCAATTCCTTCTGGCCTGTGATGGCCGCCTGAAACTTGAAATCTTCCTGCACAAAATCGTCAGACAGCCATGACGCAGCGCTATTGAGCATCTGCCACGTCATATACGTTTTCCAAGCATCGAGCGGCGTGGATTCAATTACGGTGTTCACGGCTTTAAAGTAATCCGGATTGCCAACGTTCAGATCACTGAAAGCCGGCGCGCCGCTGGCGGCAAAGTAGCGGTCAAGATGGAAGTTTGGCGCCAGCGCTTCTGCGTCAGCGACAGACATTTTGTGGTCACGGTTCTTGGGATCGCGACGCAGCGTGCGTTCCATGAACGCTTTGGCCAGCTCGGTTTCAACTTTCAGAACGGTGTCCGCGCTTTGTTGCGCCTGCTCCGGCGACTGCCCAATCAGCACAAACATTTTTTTCATGTGCTCGACAAACGCTTTGCGAATCTCAACGGTGGGTGCGTCGTCTTTCAGGTAGTAGTCGCGGTCAGGCAGGCTGATGCCCGCCTGATCAAGGCTTGCGACGGTCAGCTCAGCGTTGTGCAGGTCAGGGCCAGAGCCAAATCCCAGCAGCGGATTCGGGCCTTCCAGCGCTTCGCGCGCCATCAGCTCAATCATCTGCGTTTTGTCTTTGAGCGCGGCAATGCGGTCCAGTTCGGGCTTCAGCGGAGTGTATCCGGCTTTGTTGATGGCGGCTTCATCCATGCATGAGGCGTAGAAGTCGCCAATCTTTTGTTGGATGGCACTGCGTCCTGGCGTGTCTGCGCTGGCTTTTTCCAGCACCTGACGCAGGACGACAAGATTGTGCTCATAGACTTCACCAAAGCTCTCCCAGGAAGACTGGTCGCCCGGGATAGGATTGTTCTTGATCCAGTTACCGCAGGCGTACTGATAGAAATCCACGCAAGGGTCGATTGACTTATCAATGTTGGCGATCTCAAATTTAGGCGCCGGGGCTGGCTTGGCGTCAGCGGCCACAACGGGTGCGGGATTCGCGGCCGGCGTGATCTTTCCCGGGTCCACTTTTTTGGTGTCAGATTTTTTGGGTGTTGGCGTGGGGGTGGCGGACTGGCCGAAGGCCACAGCCGCTGTCAGCAACAGGATTCCACCCAGCCTGCAAATGTAATTACGCAT
>DASXZE010000205.1:0-7269 GCA_036502105.1 Candidatus Angelobacter sp.
GGCTGCCGCGCAAAAGCCGGTGATAGCTGCAGTAGGCGGCGTGGCCGTTGGGATCGGCACAACCATGTTGCTGCATTGTGACCTGGTGTACTCTGCCACGGACGCGCGCTTCCAGCTTCCATTCGTCAATTTGGGACTATGCCCTGAAGCAGGTTCCAGCGTCATGCTGCCGGAACTGATGGGCCATCGCCGTGCTGCGGAGCTACTGTTTTTTGGCGAGCCATTCAATGCGGAGGCGGCGCATGCGATGGGAATCGTGAACGCCGTGGTGCCTGGCAGTGAATTGCTGGCCACCGCCACGGCAAAAGCCCAGGCATTGGCGGAGAAGCCTCCGTCGGCTTTGCGGATAACCAAGGCGCTACTCAAGCGTGGACCAGCCGGAGCAATCTCTGATGCCATGGCTGCGGAAACGGAAAAGTTTGCCGCACTACTCCAAGGCCCCGAAGCTAAAGAAGCCATGATGGCTTTTATGCAACGCCGCAAACCTGATTTTTCAAAATTTTAAGAGGACGTTGAATGGAGAAAAGAAGCGGTTAACCGACCAGCTCTTCATGCCAGCCGTCTTTTTTCTTTTCTGCCTGGAACCAGCGCTGTAGGTGTGTGCTCAGCTCCGCCGGCACTTCGCCGAATTGGATTCCGTGGTGCCCTTCATCATTTGCCCACGCTATGCGGCCAAAGATTTCAGCCTGTATCTCAGTTTCAGGAATGGTAAACCGGACGGTCACGCCGGCATCCTGTGTGAGTAATTTGTGAACTGAAACCGCTGCGCCGCCCAGGCTGATGTTCATCAGATTCGCATCCAGCCATTCGTTGGCATACTTCAACTTGATGGGAGCACTGGTCTGCTTGCGGTAGTAGCGCTGCTGCTCTGCGCCCAGCGTGCCCACCGTGGCTTCACTCTCATTTTCACGATAGGTCTTAAGCTTGCGCAACAGCGTGCGCCGGGAAATGCCCAGCGCCTCAGAGGCTTTGCCCTGATTGCCGCCAAAGCGGTCCAGAGTATCAAACACAATTTGCCGTTCCAGCTGATCAAGATCGCGATTGAGTGTGACTTTGTCATTGCTCGGCTGCGTTAGCTGCGTCAGCTTCAGATCGTTTGCCGTGATCTCTACATGCGCATTCTTGGCCAGCATCACGGCGCGGAAGACTGAGTTGCGCAGCTCGCGTACGTTGCCGGGCCAGTCATAAGAGAGCAATGCGGTAATTCCATCGTGCGAAAAACGCGACTCAGGATAATGTTGATGGAGTATCTGCTCGGCAATCGCCAGCAGATCTTCTGGTCTTTCCCGCAGCGGAGGTATCTCCAGCTTGAATTCAGCCAGACGGTGATAAAGATCATTGCGGAAGCGTCCTGCACGTACTAATTCTTCCAGGTGCTGATTGGTGGCCGCCACCACGCGCACGTTCACGCTTACTTTTTTGCTGCCGCCCAGGCGGTAATAAGGCGCGCCATCGAGCACGCGCAGCAGTTTGACCTGTATTCGGGGATCCAGGTCGCCAATTTCATCCAGAAACAGCGTGCCGCCGTCGGCCATTTCAAAGTAGCCAATCTTCTGTGCGTCAGCGCCGCTGAATGCGCCTTTCTCGTATCCAAAAAGTTCACTTTCTACCAAATGTTCAGGAATGGCGGCGCAGTTTACGTCCACCAATGGCTTGTTACAACGAAGTGAGTGCATATGGATGGAGCGGGCAATCATTTCTTTGCCAGTCCCAGTTTCACCCACAATGAGCACCGCAGCGGGATGGCGGGCCACCTGTTCCACCAGATGCATCACGCGCTTCAATGCATCACTGCGGACAATCTGGGTAGTCAGGTCGCACGGATTGTGGACCGCCGTTGGCAAGTCTTTCTCCTTATATCCCTCTGGCGCAAGGCCATACCTGTCGCTTGTTATGTCAATGATGGGACAAAGTCGTCACACCGGCAATCGAGAAGTGCACCTTGCGATTACTAAAGTCCTCAAACTTAAGCTTGCCTCAGGGAGCGAGGCCGTGGGTGCGTGATCTTTCATTTCGCGTGCACGCATCCTGCGGGCTGTGACAAATCGGCACGCGATTCGCACTGGCGATGTGACAAATGTGTCGTAGGGACGTAGAAAGAAAAAGGGTGAGCAGTTGTTACCACCACTCTAAGTTGCTGACAGGAAAGGACATTTGTCCTAGGGCCTTTGCCTCAGGTTTGGCCAGGCGCTTGCCTATATAACCTGCGGAGACGCTACAAAAGTTATGTCGAAGCAAGCCCGATTATTCCTTTACGCAGTTTGCCTGGCTGGTCTGGTGACCATCGTCTATGGCGGATTTGCATGGAAAATCGACAACGCGGCAAAGTTTGGCGCTTATCTACTTACGGCCCTGATGGCCTCAAGGCTGAAGGTTGAGCTCCCGGAGATTACGGGCACAATCTCAGTCAATTTCCTGTTCATCCTGATTGGCATTGCGGAACTATCTTTTACTGAGACGCTGATTCTGGGCTGCTCAGCGATTCTGGTGCAGTGCCTGGCCACGCGGCGCGGCTGGCCGAAGATGGAACAGGTCTTCTTCAATATCTCCAGCGCGGCAGTTGCCGTTGCGGCAGCTTACTTTATTTATCACGGTCCATTGAATTCGCGGCTGCATGTGAATTCTGCTTTCCTGCTGATGCTGGCCGCGGCCGTTTACTTTCTGTTTAATACGCTGCCGGTCGCAACCATTATTGCCCTCACAGAAAACAAGGGCATGCGCAAGATCTGGACCGAATGCTATTTCTGGTCCTTGCCTTATTATCTGGCCGGCGGCGCAATAGCCGCGCTGTTTGGATGGGTCACACAGAAAGTCGGCTGGCAGCCTACTTTGCTCGCCTTGCCTGCGATGTTTGTGATTTATCGCTCGTATCGCCTCTATTTGGGCAAGCTGGCTAACGAGAAAAACCACGTAGCTGAAATGGCGTCATTGCACATGCGCACCATTGAAGCCTTGGCGCTGGCGATTGAAGCCAAAGACCAGACCACACATGACCATCTTGAGCGTGTACGCGTCTATGCAGTAGAGATGGCCAAACGGCTCAATCTGGCGCCTGAAGAAATTGAAGCACTGCGCGCAGCTGCTTTATTGCATGACATTGGCAAGCTCGCCGTGCCCGAGCACATTATCTCCAAGCCAGGCCGATTGACTCCTGAAGAATTTGAAAAGATGAAGATACACCCAATCGTAGGCGCGGAAATTCTGGAGCGCGTTCACTTTCCGTATCCAGTGGTTCCGATTGTTCGCTCGCACCATGAACGCTGGGACGGCACGGGATATCCCGATGGTTTGAAGGGTGAAGAAATTCCCATGGGCGCAAGAATTCTTTCCGCAGTGGATTGCCTCGATGCTCTGGCCACAGATCGCCAATATCGCAAGGCGCTGCCGCTGGATGAGGCAATGCAATGGGTCGCAGATCAGGCTGGTAAGGCATACGATCCTAAAGTGGTGGGCTTGCTCAAGACCAGCTACAAAGAGCTGGAAGGCATTGTGCGTTTGCAATCACAATTGACGGACCGCCAGAAGCTTTCCACTGATTTCAAAGTAGAGCGCGGTAAGGCTCCGGCCAATGGTTTTGAGGTAGGCAGGGTTGCAGAGACTGGCAACCAGGCTGCGTTCCTGTCGTCGATTGCTGCTGCACGGCAGGAAGCGCAAGTGCTCTTTGAGTTGACGCAAGACCTGGGCAATTCACTGAGCTTAAGCGAAACACTTTCTGTGCTCAGCGGACGTTTGAAGCGCCTGGTTCCGTATGACGCAATTGCAACCTACATTGTTCGCGGTAATGAATTGCTCCCTGAATATGTAAACGGCGACAATTTTCGCATGTTTGCCGCTCTGCGCATTCCGCTGGGCGAAGGCATCTCCGGTTGGGTAGCGCAAAATCACAAGCCCATGTTGAATGGAAATCCAGCACTTGAGCACGGTTATATAAATGATCCTGCCCGATACAGCGCGCTACGCTCGGCCATCTCAATTCCGCTGGAAGGATTGCATGGCGTTGTGGGCGTGCTAACGCTCTATCACTCTGACGCCGACGCTTACACCTCAGACCATCTGCGTATTCTGCTGGCCATCAGCTCAAAAGTGGCGCTGTCAGTAGAAAATGCGCTGGCCTTCCAGGAAGCAGAAAGCTCGGCTACAACCGATTATCTGACCGAGCTGCCGAATGCGCGCTCGCTCTTTATCCATCTTGACCGCGAACTGGCCCGCTGCAAACGCCTAGATACGTCTTTGACCGTGATGGTTTGCGATCTGGACGGCTTTAAAAAGATTAATGACAGGTTTGGCCATCTCGAAGGTAACCGGATTCTAAGACATTTCTCTGAAACTTTGCAGGGTTCTTGCCGAGAATATGACTATGTGGCCCGCATGGGTGGCGATGAGTTTGTGATTGTCGCGCCCGGGCTGAGCACCTCTGCCGCGGAAGCGCGCGGTATTTGCCTGAGCGAACTTGCAGGCAATACCGGGCGTGAAGTTTGCAATGTGGAATGGCTCTCGTTGAGCGTGGGCTGTGCCATTTATCCGGAAGACGGAGTGGACGCGGAAAAACTGCTGGCTGAGGCGGACCGCAGAATGTATATGCAAAAGCAGGAGCATCACAAGATTCTTAAGGCTTTCAATGCGGCTGCGGAAGCGCGCCTTCCGCTCGTGCGCGACGCGGTGGCTGGGTAATGCTTCGTTTCTGGGGCTGGGCTTTGCTGCGGCTTGCAGCGGTTATGATCATGGCGAGTTTTGCGGGCGCCATGCTCATGCGCATTGCCCCAGGCTTTTCTTCTGACGATCAGGAGCTCAACTCCGGATTGTCGGCACAGAGTATTCAGGCGGTCCGCAAGGCACATCTGGCGGACGCCAACATTCCTCATTTTTACGCGCAATATATTGGGTCGCTGATGAAAGGTGATCTGGGAACTTCGCGGTCTTTAAATCAACCAGTCAAACAGCTTCTGCGGGAACGCCTGCCAGTGACGCTTGAGAATCTAGGCTTCGCATTAGGCGTGGGATGGCTCCTGGGCCTGGCGCTGGCTATTGCCGCACAGACCTGGAATATCCGCGCGCTGACTTTTCTGGCCAATGGATTGAGTGGGACTTTTATTTCAACTCCTTCAGCTGCGCTGGCCCTGGTTTTTCTGCTGTTGCGTTGGCCGCCGGCCTTCGCGGCTGCGCTGCTGGTGTTTCCAAAGATTTATCGTTACACGCAAAACCTGTTGCAGCAAAGCTCTGAAATGCCGCACGTCCTCACGGCGCGGGCAAAAGGCGCAGGCCCATGGCGTGTGCTGGCATGGCATGTTGCGCCCATCGCGCTGCCGCAGTTGATTGCCCTGGTTGGAGTTTCTATCAGCATTGGCATCGGCGTGCTTCTTCCGATTGAAGTGGTTAGCGACGTTGCTGGTATTGGGCAGCTAGCCTGGCAGGCTGCGCAGTCGCGCGATCTGCCATTGCTGGTGAACCTGACCATGGTCGTGACGTTTGTGACCGTCTGCTCGACTCTTATTTCGGACGCGGTACAGCGCGGCGTTACGCGGAGCGCCGCATGAAGGCTATTCGTTTTGTCGCGATTGCAGTATTGGCCCTGACAGCTTTTACTATTCTTGGCGCGCACTACCTGGCGCCTGCCGGATACGAACAGCAATTCCGGGAGCTGCCGCAAGCTGGTCCATCGGCACATCACATCTTAGGCACGGATGACGTGGGCCGCGACCGCTGGGCGCGTCTGCTTTACGGAATGCGCGTTTCATTAGTACTGGCTCCGCTGGCGGCGTTGTTTACAACCGTTTTAGCCGGACTTGTCGGCGGCATTGCCGGATACTTTGGGGGATGGACTGAGCGCTGCTGCAAATTGCTGATCGATCTGTTTCTCTCCGTGCCGTGGTTGTTTCTCTTGATCACCGTGCGTGCGGTGCTGCCGCTCAATATTTCACCTGAAGCCTCCGTCACGGTTACATTCGCATTGCTCGGATTGCTGGGCTGGGCAGCTTCAGCGCGGGTGATCTGCACGGGCGCCAAAGACCTGATGAAGTCAGAATTTGTATGGATGGCGCGGGCTTCCGGTTTTTCTGGCTTGAAGTTGATACGGCTTCACCTTATGCCGAACCTGCGCGGTGCGCTGCTGGCGCAGTTCTGGATTTCCATCCCCGTCTTCATCATTGCGGAGGCCAATCTGGGCGCACTTGGCCTAGGGGTGGCCGAGCCGCTGCCGTCTCTCGGCAGTTTGCTGCGGGAACTTCAGGATTCGGTTACATTACGTCCGGAACCTTGGCGATTGCTTCCTCTTGTTGTACTTATAGTGGTAATTAGCTCATTCCAGATACTGCTTAATAAACAAGAGGTGCGTTCATGAAGCGGCTTTATTTACTCTCCGTAATGTTCCTAATGGGCACGGTTTCTTTGTATGCCCAGGGCGGGGGAGAGCTGCGCTTCTGCCTGCGCTCTGAACCCAAAACTTTCAATCCGTTGCTGGTGGAAGACGAAGCATCGGAGACGATCCGTTACCTGACCGGCGGCGTGCTGGTGCGCGTGAATCGCGCTACGCTGAAGGCCGAACCTGAATTGGCGACTTCATGGAAGGTTTCTGAAGGTGGCAAGCGTATCCAGTTCAAATTGCGCGAAGGCCTGAAATATTCTGACGGCACGCCTTTCACCGCGGCTGATGTGGTTTACACCATGCAGCAACTGATGGATCCGGCGCTGCACTCCAGCACCGGAGATGCATTCCGCTCCGCCGAAGGCAAGCTGGTGGCACAGGCGGTTTCGCCCAGCGTGGTTGAGATCAACTTTCCCGCGCCTGTCGCGAACCTGGTGAATCTTTTTGATACGGTCGCGATCCTCTCAGCAAAATCACCACAGAAAGAAATGGCGGCCCTTGGACCGTTTTATGTAGCGGACAGAAAAGCTGGATCGTACCTGCAGCTGAAGCGTAATGCTTATTACTGGAAGAAAGACGCGGCAGGGAAGCAGCTTCCATATCTGGACGCAATTCACATCGACATTGAGCAGAACCCGGAGATTGAAGCTTTGCGCTTTAAACGCGGCGAAGTTCACTTGATCAACACAGTTTCACCTGCCATTTTTGAAAAGCTTTCCGCCGACAACGCTGCCGTGCGCGATGCCGGCGCTTCTACTGACACAGAGCAGTTGTGGTTTAACCAGGTTCCCGCTTCGCCATTGCCAGCGTACAAAAAGGCATGGTTTAGCTCCACCAATTTTCGCCGCGCCGTTTCTGAGGCCATTAATCGTGAGGATATGGCCCGTATTATTTATCACGGACACGCG
>DASXZE010000206.1:0-5800 GCA_036502105.1 Candidatus Angelobacter sp.
GCCAAAAGTTCCGGTTCCGGGATACTTGGTGGTGATGGAGCCGGCAAGGCTTCCGATCCCAACAAAATATGCGCCAACAATAGCGGCCGTAGCCAGCGTATACGAAACGCCGCGCTTGAAAACAATGTCCACGTCCATTAAGCGGTAACGGACGATGGCATAACCCCACGTAACCGGCAGGAAGACCAGCGAGAGCACCGAAATCTTCATGAGCGAGGTGGGCAGCGCTCCGGCAATGTACGGGATTACATAAAACAGCGTGTAAGGGCCAATGGCCAGAACGGTGCCGCGGGATATCCACTTGAGCTGTTGCTGTTGCAGCGGCGTGTGGGCGCGTTTGTATCGACGCCACAGGATCACGGCGGCAGAGGCAAAATAGAGCGTCTGATAGACCATCTCCAGGCGGTCAAGGTCCCAGCGCAGTGATTCAGTGAATTCAAAAAATGCGATGGCCGCCAGCTGCATGCCCAGCAGCGCGGCTCCCGGCACGTAGGCCAGGGCAATGGTTCCCGGATACTTGGCCAGCAACCGTCGCGGACGCGGGAAGGTCAAGGCAAAGTGCAGGAACAACGCGGGCTGCAAGAGCCACGCAACAATGCTGGCCCAGTAAATGGCCTGGTCAAACGCATTCAGCTTCCCGGTGTAATGGAAGGCATACAGCACGAACGAGACGAGGCAAAAGAGATAAAAGTGCGTGGATTTGGGGGCCGTCCAGCGCCGGAAAAGCACATAGAGGCCGATGCCCAGATAAATCAGGGCAATCAGCCGCTGGCCCAGCTTCATGGAATTATCTGCCGGCACCGGAATCACCGGACCAACTTCAACATTCACGCCATGGCGATTTAAAAGATAGGTGGCGCGGGAATAGACGCCGCTGCGGTAGAGATATTTTTCAAACTCTATGATGTTCTTGATTGTCTTGTCTGCGGGCAGCCCGTTGACCCGCAGAAGTTGATCGCCAACCTTGATTCCAGCTTTGTCTGCCGGGCCGTTGGGAATAATTCCCTTGGCCAGCAGAGCGCCATGATCTTCCTTCCACCACGCGCCATCGGTTGCCGTCACGTACTCCTGCTCTTTTTGCCAGTTAATAACGGCAAATACGACCGTGGTGGCCGTGAGCAACGCCAGTGCGATGGCTGAAAACCGGGTTAGGGAATCTTTGCGCATCTGCTTGCTTCCAAGACTCTCTGCCGCCCGCCTGTGACTTTGCGCGGGCCTACCAGATTGAAGCAACTGTGATGCCATGGAATGTTCCCTGCCCTACCGAATAAGCGCCTTGTTTACTTGAGCTTACAAAATTATAGATAGATTCCAAGATAAATACTACTGAAATTGGAATCAGGATGTGATTTTGTGTATTTATGGGCCTATATGACGTTTCCTAGGGGTAAACAGGCGTTAAAGACATAAAAAAATTGCGGAACCTATTGGAGGAGTCCCGCAATTTGTAGTGACAGAGGCGAATAACATTTAATTTGAATGATGCGCTGAAAAGCGGGTTGTCTTGCAAAATAAGCGACCCGGCAAAATGTGTGTCCCGCGAATTTATGCAAATGCCGAAAAACCAGATCGAAAGCCATGCGATTGAAGTGAACGGAGAACAGCTCCGCTTCCTTCGATCTGGCTCTGGGCCGCCCTTGTTGCTGCTGCATGGATTGCTGGGCGGATCATTCTGCTGGCGCTTGAATCTGGCTGCTTTCTCCCAGCGGCATACCGTTTTGGCCGTGGATTTTCCGGGCTTTGGCGAGCATGACGCCCCGCGCCATACGGATTGCAGCATGCAAACCCAGGCGGCTCGGCTGGCTATGCTTGTGGAAAAGCTTGGGCTGGAATCGGCGGATGTGATTGGCTCCTCCTGGGGCGGAGCGGTAGCCATGCTTTTTGCCGCCGGCGGCCAGAAGGTGCGTTCCATGGTGCTGGCAGCGCCGGTCAATCCGTGGTCAGACCTTGGCATGGGACGCATACGCTTCTTCAATCGACGCCTCGGAAAAACGCTGCTTCCGCTGGTGCTGCCGGTCTCGCGTCCGGTGCACCGGACTGCCATTGAACGCATGTATGGCGATCCCAAACGCGTTCCTCCGGGCACTGTGGATGGCTATTCAGCCCGGCTGCTGCAGCCGGGCCGGGCGCATAACATTCTGAACGCCATGGGCCACTGGGAAAAAGACTTAACGGCTTTGCGTGCGGCCATCCCGCAGATAAAAGCCCGCACTCTGCTGGTTTGGGGGACACGTGACGGCGCTGTGGACGTGAAATCGTCTGAACCTCTTCAAGCTGCTCTGCCCGGAAGCAAATTGGAACTCGTCGAAGGAGCGGGTCATCTGCCCTTTGAAGAGACGCCGGAAATATTCAACCATCTCGTACTGGAATTCCTTAAGAACGATAGCGCCACCGCGCCGCCAACACTCCCCCCTCAAGTAAAAGCCCCAATACACTAAGCCTAAGACACTTTAGGCACTACCCGGATTTTCCCCGGTTGTGCCACACTAGGGCTTGGGTTCCCTGAATAAATGATGCGTGAGTACCTAAAGTCGATGTGGCAGAGCGTTGACGGCGAAGCCTGGCAGCGGTTTTTTATGGCCGTGGCCGGACTTGGCCTGGCGTTTGCGGCCGCGGTGTTTTCGTCCGTGGCGCGCGAGCGCGGCAATGCCGTGGTTACCGCCATCTTTGCTCTGTCTGCCCTGTTTCTGGCCGCGATTGTCGGCCTGCTCACCGTTCCTTTTCTTACCCGCCGCGTTGTGGCGTCGCGCGTAAAAGACGCCTTCCACTATGAGCTCACGCGCGAAGGCATGGTTTATCTGGGCGTAACGCTGGTAGTTGTCATTGCCGCGCTCAACACCGGAAACAACCTCCTCTTTATTGTTGTGGCCGCCATGCTCGCGGCGATCGCGGTTTCTGGCATCGCTTCCGCCGCGGTATTGCGCCGGCTGGAGTTGGAGATCATTATTCCCAGAAATGTGTTTGCCACCAAGCCGCTCCAGCTGCGCGTGAACCTGACCAATCCGCGCCTGTGGATGCCGGCGTTTTCCGTAAAAGTTTTCAGCCCGGCTGACAAAAAGAAAAAAGTCCGCCGCTGGGAGTGGGCCAGGACCGAGTTTATCTTCCCTAAACGCCGCCGCTGGCTGCGCCTGCCCGACTACAGACTGCGTAAAAAAGATCCGCCTGTACCGCCCGATAAGATCCTGACCAAGCCGGTGTATTTCACGTTTGTCGCGCCGCGAAGCATGTCTGGCACAGAAATTGAACTGGCCTTTCCCCGCCGCGGACACTACACGCAAGACGGCTTCAGCCTGGCCACGCGCTTCCCTTTTTCCTTTCTTGTCAAGAGCCGCAAAGTCACGCTCGAGCGCGACCTGCTGGTCTATCCCGCGCTGCTTGAGTCAGACGATTTTCTTGACGTGCTGCCCATGATCACCGGCGAATTTGTCTCTTACGTTCGCGGACGCGGCATTGAACTCTACCGCATACGCGAGTACACGCCGCAGGACCCCGGACGCTTTGTGGACTGGAAAGCCACCGCCAAAACCGGCGACATGAAAGTCCGCGAATTCACCCGCGAAGACGAACGCCGCCTGCGCCTGGTCTTTGATAATCCTGAGCCCGGCCGCGTTTCACCAGAAGCCTATGAGCGTGCCGTCTCCATGGCTGCGTCACTGGCCTGCCATTTCAACAGCGAAAACATTGATCTTTCCTACGCCGGCTCCTGCTATGACGGCGGCCTGCATCTCCAGGATTTTCTGCGCTACCTGGCTACAGTGCAGCCCGACAGCCGCGATCCACAATTTCTTGACGCTCTACCAGTTTCCCAGGACTACAACGTAATCCTAAGTTCGCGTCCGCGCGGCACCCTGCCCAGTGCCCTGTGGTTCACTTCGTACGTCATTTATATGGATTAGCGGGAAAACTCAGAAGCTTTACCACTGATTTTCACTGATAGCACTGATCTGCAAAAAACTTCGCTGCAAAATTCTGAAAAAAAATAATGTCCTGAATTTCTGTTTTTAAATCAGTGTCATCAGTGCGAATCAGTGGTAAAAATTCTGGCTGTGAGCGATCGCCAACTCCCAACTCAATCCGTGTTATCCGTGTTCATCCGTGGTAAGGTTTTTGTTTTTATCTGCCTTGATCCGCGGTAAAACTATTCATCGCGTAACGCCACCATGGGCTCAACCCGCATAGCGCGACGCGCCGGGATATAACAAGCACCCAGCGCCACCAATGCCAGCATCGCCACCACACAGGCAAATGTCATTGGATCTTTAGCGCTCACGCCGAAGAGCAGGCTATTCATAAAACGCGTGAGCGCCAGCGCCGCGCCGATACCCAGTATGACGCCAATTGCAGTGAGCCGACTGCCATGCGCCATGACCAGCCGCATCACGTGCTTATGCTGCGCGCCCAGGGCCATGCGAATACCAATTTCGCGCGTGCGCTGCGTGACCAGGTAAGCTAGCACACTGTAGAGTCCAACGGCTGCCAGCAGCAGAGCGAGTCCGGCAAAGCTGCCCAGCAGATACGTTTGCATGCCGGTGGATTGCGTGGCGTCGGCCACTACCTGATCCATGCTGCGCGGCTGGAATGCCGCTAGTGATGAATCCATTGCGGTGAGCGTGCTGCGCAATGGTGTGATGATGGACGAAGGCGCCGTGCTGGTTTTTACTACCATAATGCCGCTGAAAGACAGATCATACGTTGCTGTCATGGGATAGTAAGCCTGCGGAAATGGCTTGCTCTCGATGCCGAAAACGCTGGCGTTTCCCACCACGCCAATCACCCGCACAGGAACACCGGCGTTAAAGATTTTTCCCACTGGATTCTGGTTGGGCCAGTAAATATCCGCCATGGCGCGATTGATCACGCCCACAAAAGTGAGTTCGGGAGGCAGAGACTTGAGATTGGGATTACTCTTTACCAACTCAACAAGTTTCAAATTCACTTCGTTGACATGTTCAATGTCTGCTGCAGAAAAGTTTGAGCCTTGCAGGAAGGGAATACCAAGAGCGCGGAAGTAGTCCGGCGTGATATACGTGCTTTCCACCAGCAGGGGGGCATGCGCTGGATCTTTGTCGCCCTCCACGGTTACGTATCCATTGCTGCCGCCTTCCAGCGGAAGCTCTGAAGCCATGGCCGCTGCCTGCACTCCGGGGAGATGCTGCACGCGTTCCAGATAGCTATCCACAAAGCTGTGGCGCGATTCCGGCGTGCTGTATTTTTTCTCTGGCAGACTGATGGTCGCGGTCATTACATTCCGTGGCTGGATCCCATTGTCAGCGCTGCGCATCTTGCTGAAGCTGCGTAACAGAAGTCCGGCGCCAGCCAGCAGAGCCAATGAAGCAGCAATCTCAACCACCACCAGTCCATCACGCAGCAGGCGCTTCCAGCCCAGCGGACTGACAACCGCTTGCGCGCTCGACTTTAAATCTTCATTCAGGTCAGTGGCAGATGTCTGCAGGGCCGGTGCCAGTCCAAACAAAATGCCCACCACCATGCTGACCAAAGCCGTAAAGGCCAGCACCGTGAGATCAAGCTGCACGGAACTGACACGCGGAATTGGCAAAGACTTACTGGAGCGGATCAGTACCACCGCCCACCATGCGCCTGCCAGTCCTACGGCTGCGCCCATCACCGAGAGCAAGACGCTTTCCGTAAGCAGCTGCCGAATTACACGCGATCGGCTGGCGCCCAGAACGGCGCGCAAGGCAATTTCCTGCCGCTTTGTGGCGCGCGCCAGCAGAAGATTGGCCACGTTCACGTACGCCACCAGCAGCACCACGGCCACGGCTATCAGCAGCAAGACCAG
>DASXZE010000207.1:0-14894 GCA_036502105.1 Candidatus Angelobacter sp.
AGCGAGGTGGACCACGTTTCATTGGAGATGCCGGAAGGCTATTCTCCTGAAACACTGGCTGCTCCGCAGATGGAAACCACCAAAGTTGGGAAATACTCCAACGATGCCAGCGTTACAGGAAGATACGTAAATCTGGAACGTTCGCTCAAGATTGTAGGGATTTTGTTTACGCCTGACCGGTATGACGAAGTGAGAAATTTCTTCTCCAAAGTTGACGCCGATGATGAGTTGCAAACCATACTGCACCAGTCGCCGGTGGCAGACGCCCAAAAGGCCAATTAAAAGGGTGCCCCTGGATTTGTTCCTGAAGACGGACGGTCTGCCCCTATTTTCCGCATCTCTTATCTTTTATGATGTGAATAGGAATTTTTTATGGCAGATCAACTGAACAAGAAGAAAGACCAAAGCGGCATTGCGGAAAGCCCGATCGCAGAAGTTTTTGAAGGCCGTCATCCGGCTGCGTCAGAAAAGCAGTGGGCTGAAACCACGCTGGCCAAGACCCTGGAAAAAGCTCCAGAGAAACCCATTGGCGCCGCTACCGGTGTGAACCTTGACGAAAATGGCCACGCGCAGTTCACCACCATCAGCGGCCTGCCTATCCGCCGGCTTTATACCCAGGCTGATCTGCCTGAAGACTGGAATTACGAAAAATATCTGAACTATCCTGGCCAGCCGCCTTACACGCGCGGCATACATGCCAGCGGCTATCGCGGACGCCTTTGGACCATGCGGCAATTCTCCGGCTTTGCCTCTCCGGAAGCCACGAATGAACGCTACCAGTATCTGTTGGCCAGCGGCGGCGGCGGACTCTCCGTCGCGTTCGATCTGCCCACGCTCATGGGCTATGACTCTGATCACGCAGCGAGTGAAGGTGAGGTCGGCAAATGCGGCGTTGCCATTGATTCGCTGGAAGACATGGAAATCCTGTTCAAGGGAATTGATCTGGAAAAGACCACCGTCTCCATGACGATCAATTCTCCAGCCTCCGTGCTGTGGGCCATGTATCTGGTGGTGGCGGAAAAGCAGGGCGCGGACTGGAACAAAATTTCCGGCACGCTGCAAAACGATATTCTCAAGGAATACATCGCGCAGAAGGAATACATCTATCCGCCGGCGCCATCCATGCGCTTGGTGATCGATACGTTTGAGTTCGGCGCAAAATTCACTCCCAAGTTCAACTCCATCTCCATCAGCGGATACCACATCCGCGAAGCCGGTTCCACCGCAGTGCAGGAACTGGCATTCACCATTTATGACGGTGTTGAATACGTGGAATGGGCGCTACGCCGCGGCCTGGATATTGACGAATTCGGCCCGCGCCTCAGTTATTTCTTCAATTCACACAGTGATTTCTTTGAAGAGATTGCCAAGTTCCGCGCCGCGCGCAAAATCTGGTACCGGCTCATGAAAGATCGCTTCGGCGCCAGGCAACAGCGCAGCTGGCTCATGCGTTTCCACACGCAGACCGCAGGCGTCTCGCTCACGGCGCAACAGCCCATGAACAACATCGCTCGCGTGGCCATTCAAGGATTGGCCGCAGTGCTGGGTGGAACACAGTCTCTTCATACTGATTCATACGACGAAGCGCTGGCGCTGCCCACACAGGAAGCGGCGCGCATCGCGCTGCGCACCCAGCAGATCATCGCGTATGAATCAGGCGTGGCCAACACCGTCGATCCGCTGGCCGGTTCTTACTTCCTGGAAAAGCTCACGCTCGATATGGAAAAAGGCGCATTCGATTATTTTGAACGCCTCGATGCCATGGGCGGCATGGTCAAGGCCATTGAAAATGGCTTCCCGCAAAAGGAAATTGCCGAAGCTTCTTACCAATATCAGCGCGCGGTTGAGGCCAAGGAAAAAATCGTGGTGGGTGTAAACGATTTTGCCGTTGAAGAGAAGCAGATGGAGACGCTCTACATTGACGAAACAGTAGGCCAGCATCAGTCAGCCAAGCTAAAAGCCCTGCGCGCCCGCCGAAATAATGATGAAGTCACGCGCACCTTGGATGCCTTGAAGCGCGCGGCTGGGCAGGAGCCAGTGGTTCGCCCTGATGGCCGCATCAGCGATGCGAACACCATGCCTTTTATTATCGACTGCGTCCGCGCTTATGTTACCGTGGGTGAAATCTGCCAGGCGCTCAAAGAAGTTTATGGGATCTATGAGGAAGTGAGCATTACGTAGGAATCGCCGTGATCCCGATTTATCGCGGCAACACATACATGATGACGAAACAGATCGTCCTGGTATCGATCCTCATTTTTGGTGGCTGCCTTTCAGGTTGTCGCAAGCACAAAGCGCTTTCAGGGGCTCATCCGGCTGAGTTTGTCGGGAAATGGCAATTGTTGATCCGCAGCAGCTGCGACCAGTACAGTCTCAGGTCGGACACGATGGTGATACGCTCAGACGGAACTTTTGACCAGGCAGTCGCCACCAAGGACGGTCATTCAATCTCTCAAAACGGGCAGCATTGGCAGTATTTTCTGGACAAAGATCGCGGAGATATCTCGCTCGAAAAGCGCCTTGAGTTTTTCACTCCTGAACATTTTGGCAACAAAACGGACGAGGGCCATGCCGTGTCTGAGATGTTAATAGTGGACCACGGTGGCGCTTCTCCTGTAATTGTCCTCAATCCGGATTCTGACTGTGTTTATGTAAAAGCAGAATAAGTCATTCCGTTAGCTACCCGATCACGTGCGATCTCGGTGATCCTTATACATCGCCCACTGCTCCGTTCCCGCGATCTTCTCCAGCCACGCTGCTTCTGCCAATAGCTTTTCATGTTCTGTGTATCGGTAGGCAATAAAAACTGGTCGCGGCGTTTGCTCCACTGAGAGCCGCAAATTTTCCAGCACCTTCACAAACACGGGCTCAGAAAAAGGGTTGAACTGATACACCACAAGCGGTTCAGCCGGAAACTGAAAATCGCAGGCATCTAAACAAACCATCTCCATCCGCTCGCATTTCCGTTGCTCACTGGAATACCTCGCAATATTCTCCTGCGCCGCGCGGCATAAGTCCGGCATGAACTCCACGCCCATAATCCGCGCAAACGGGTAATCTGAAGCCATCAGCAGGGCGCGGCCTTTGCCCGCGCCTAGATCAATGAACGTAAAATTTTTCAACCCAGCGTAGTCAAGAGACTCATCGTCCGCCGAAGATAAATCCTTACTGACTGCTGATTGCTGAGTGCTGAGCGCTAATGCCTGCATGATCTGTTCAAAGATCCATGGATCGCTGGCGTAATAGGCGCCGCCCAGCAGCCCAGCCTTTAGCTGCGTCATAAAGCCAACATTGGAGCGTGTGCTATTCACAGAGCGCTCCCAGTCGAAGTCCAGGTCACCAAAGCGCGCCTGCCGATGCGACGGCAATAACTCCAGCATGGCGCGCCACAGAGCGCTGCTGAACTCGCGCATAGTCCGCGCCACGCCGAAGTAGCGCACGCTCTGCTGCCAATGCCGCACACATGCTTGCCAAAACCTGAAATCAATATGGGGCGATGGAGTGATTGGCGCTCTTGTTTTAAGATTAATATTCATCGAATAGGTGATTCATTTTTAATGTTTCCACGCTTACGTGTGCATGTACTTTCCGATTTCGGCGATCCCGCGCGATGACGGCGATCCCGGCGATTGATAGAATCAGCGTCATCCATGAAAAAGGCCGTTGACCATCTTTTGAAATCCGATGCTATTTTAGCCGCTATTATTGTCCGCGTAGGCCCATGCAAAATGACCTACCGCGAACCCAGCTTTGAAATGCTGGCGCGCGCCATTGTCTTCCAGCAGCTGAGCACCAAGGCTGCCACCACAATTTATGGCCGTCTTGAAGAAGCAGCAGGCGGGCCGCTTACGCCCGAGTCGATACAGAATTTAAGCGTGGGCGAGATGCGCCGGGCTGGGCTGTCGCGGCAAAAGCTGGGTTACATTCGCGACTTGGCTGAGCATGCTCTCAGCGGCAAGGTTAATTTCGCCCTGCTGCCCAGTATGAGTGACGAAGAAGTGATCGAGTCACTAACGGACATTAAAGGCGTGGGTGTTTGGACAGCGCACATGTTCCTTATGTTTTCCTTGCGGCGGCCCAATATTTTGCCAGTTGGCGATCTGGGCGTGCGTATGGCGATCCAGAAGGCCTATAAAAAGAGCAAAATGCCCACGCCGAAGCAGATTGAACAAATTGCCAAGAGCTGGCACCCATATTGCAGCTATGCTGCGTGGTATCTATGGCGGAGCCTGGAAGGGCCTAAAGAAGAAAAACCTAAACACAAAGGAACACAAAGAAAAACAAAATCTCGATAGCTTATTCCTTAGTGTACCTTCGTGCCCTTTGTGGTTAAGTGTTTTGATAGAATCAACCAGATGGCTGCTGACCGCAAAATACGCGTACTTGTCGCCAAGCCCGGTCTTGACGGACACGACCGTGGCGCCAAGGTAATTGCCCGCGCTCTGCGTGATGCTGGCATGGAAGTGATCTATACCGGACTGCGGCAAACTCCAGAGATGATTGTGAACTCGGCCCTGCAGGAAGATGTCGATGTGATTGGCCTTTCCATTCTTTCCGGAGCGCACAATGCCATTGTTCCTCGTGTTTCAGACCTTCTCCGGCAAAACAAGATGGAGGATGTTCTCTTCCTGATCGGCGGGATTATCCCGGAGCAGGATTTTGAATTCATCAAAAAGTCAGGCGTCCACGCCATCTTTAACCCTGGCACTCCCATGGACAGCATCGCTGACTTCATCCGCAAAAATGTTAAGCCGCGCGGCTTGATCACTGCCTGAATACCTCTTGTCACTCTTACCAGCCAGAGTTCCAGATCGATAAAAAATTGCCGAATCATTTTTTTAAATGAAGGCAATTTCCCTAACCAACGTATTTCTCCAGGGTCTACCCCCTCCAGATGAGAGGTGGACTATGAGAAAACTGATGGTTCTTGGGCTTGCTTTGCCATTGTGCTTTGGAGTTATACAGGCAGCGGACAGCAACGATTCACAAAACTCAAACATTACCGTGAGTAATGACGCATCCAGTGATAATTGCAGTGAACACCTGCGCAACGGTGACAATGACCAGCGCTCCACGCTTCGCGATGAAGAAATGAAAACTATTTCCAACCAGGCGCTGACGATTACAGCAGAACACAATGGCGGCATCCAGGTAACAACCTGGGAGAAGCCCGAGATCAGCCTCAAGTTGTGCAAGCAGATCTCTACCACTGACGAAGCCGAAGGCCGAAAGCTGCTGGCAGAAACGCGTCTTGAAATCAATGGATCACAGATTACTGTGCTCGCGCCGGAAGGTGGCCATTACTCTCCAGGCACTGTGTTGCTGGTGAAAGCGCCCAAGGATGCGAATCTAAACCTGAATGTTCACAACGGTGGTATATCCCTGAGCGGCTTTACCGGCATGGCGCAGGCGCACGCGCAGAATGGCGGTATCTCTTTCCGGCAGAGCACCGGCAAGCTCACCGCGGAAGCGGAAAATGGCGGCGTTTCCATTAAAGATTGCGGAGGTGATGTGACGGCCAGTGTGCGGAACGGTGGTGTCTCCATCGCGCTGCCGGAGCGTTGGGAAGGTAAAGGACTGGAAGCCCACAGCACAAATGGCGGACTGCTGCTTTCCCTGCCAAAAAGCTTTAATGGTGGTCTTGAGGTTATGGCTTCAGAACAGACTTCCATTATCTGCCGTGACGATGTTTGTAACGCCGGCGAGCGGAGCTCTGAAGGCGGCCACAAAGTATTCCGCATGGGTGGCGTAAATCCGCAGATCAGGGCGAGCAGTGAGAATGGTGGAATCGTAATTGAAGAGCGCGGTCGCGCCCGTAAGGCAATGTAAAGAAGCAAACTAAGTAGCTTCCCTGACTGGGCCGTGAAGGTGTGTGGGAAATGTGGGTTCTTCTGGGCGGGCAACAGAGGGTTCGCGTTTTTTCGAGCGCCTTCACGGCTTTTTATTCTTCGGTTTTTCCCGTCCAGCCCATATACTTAAAGTTACCACCATGACCACGCTGGACCAGATACTTGCTGCTACGCGCGACCGCGTAGCCCGTTCAAAAGAACGCACACAAATGCGGTCGCTGGAGAAAGCGGCAGCAGCGCACACGCCGCGCGGATTTCGCAAGCGGCTGGCGGCCATGTCGCAGCTTGGACCGGCGGTGATTGGCGAACTGAAAAAGGCTTCACCATCCAAGGGCACCATCCGTGGCACTTTCCCGGTGGGAGTTCTGGCCAACCAGCTGGCTCGCGGCGGGGCATCAGCATTGTCTGTGTTGACCGATGAAGAATTCTTTCAAGGGTCGCTGTCCAACTTACTGGAAGCTTCAGCCGCCACAGAGCTGCCATGCCTGCGCAAAGATTTCATTATTGACGAATTCCAGATTACTGAAGCCCGCGCGAACCACGCTGATGCCATATTGCTGATCATGGCGGCGCTGGACGATGCGACTTTCCGCCGGCTGCTGGATTATGCCCGCGCCCTGGACCTGGACGCTCTATGTGAAGTACACGATGAAGAAGAATTGCGCCGTGCGCTGGAAGGCGGCGCGGACATTATCGGCGTGAACAGCCGCAATCTCAAAACATTTCAGGTCAGTCAGGATACGGTCCTTGATCTGGCCAGCAGCATTCCCAATCACGTGCTCCGCGTAGCGGAGAGTGGCATTGCTAGTGGAGCGGAAATCCGCGAGTTGCATTCTGCCGGCTACCAGGCATTCCTGATCGGTGAGGCGCTCATGCGCGCGGAAGATCCCGGCCAGAAATTGCAGCAGCTCTTGCAGGAAGCAGGATGGTATTCACCATCGACTTCGGCTTCATCTCATTGGCGTGGCACAGTCCAGTAAGAAGCCAAAAACAATTTTCCCAAGAAAACTAAGTATGCACACCTGGATTAAAATCTGCGGGACCACATGCCTTGAAGACGCGCACCAATCAATGGAAGCGGGCGCTGACGCATTGGGGTTTATCTTTGCACCCAGCAAACGCCGCGTAACTCTGGAGCAGGCACAGCAGGTCATCTGCGAATTGCCGGAGAGCGTGGAGCGGATTGGCGTATTTATGAATGCAGGCGCATTGCAGATTCGCTCTGTGCTGAGTGAGGTGAAGAGCCTTACCGGAATACAGATGCACGGTGAAGGCGATTTCCCGTCTGAGGTTTACAGCTATCTTCCCAAAGACAGTCGCAATACTCTACGGAAAATCAAGACCGTTCTGGTGCAAGATGGTTTTGAAAGCAGATGGGATGCTTATGCGGCCATGCCCGGCGTGGTGGATGCGTGGCTTTTCGATTCTGGCTCAGGCAGTGGAAAGACCTTTGACTGGCAGGCCGCGCGAACGCAATTGGGCGACCGGCAAGGGCAGTTTATTCTGGCCGGCGGATTGACTCCAGAAAATGTAGGCGAGGCCATACGCACGTTCAAGCCCTGGGGCGTGGACGTGGTGAGCGGAGTAGAGAGCGTGCCTGGAAGAAAAGATCCGGAAAAATTGAAGGCATTTGTTGCAGCAGTGCGGAGGGCGGAAAAGCAATGAGAAGCAGCGCATTGAAAAAAGACGCATTGAAAGAAAACGCAGTGAGAGTAAAGAAGAGTGTTGCCGGGCGGTTTGGCTCTTACGGCGGACGCTATGTCCCGGAAACCCTGATGGCGGCGCTGGAAGAACTGGAGCACGAATATGAAAAGGCCCGCAAAGACAAAAAGTTTCGCGTGGAATTTGAGCGACTGCTAAAGGAATATGCCGGCCGTCCCACGGCGCTGTTTCATGCGGCCCGCCTCACCAAACAATTAGGCGGAGCAAAAATCTATCTCAAGCGTGAAGATCTGCTGCACACCGGCGCGCACAAAATCAACAATTGCATTGGCCAGGCTCTGCTCGCGATCCGTATGGGCAAGAAGCGCATCATCGCTGAGACTGGCGCAGGGCAGCACGGCGTGGCCACGGCCACGGTCTGCGCGCTCTTTGGATTGCAATGCGTGGTTTACATGGGAACGGAAGATATGCGCCGCCAGGAGCTGAACGTCTTCCGGATGCGTCTGCTCGGAGCGGAAGTGCGCGGCGTGGAGTCTGGCTCGCGTACCTTGAAAGACGCCATCAATGAAGCCATGCGCGATTGGGTCACCAATGTCCGCGATACGCATTATCTTCTGGGCAGCGTGCTGGGCGCGCATCCTTATCCCACGATGGTCCGCGATTTTCATTCCGTAATCGGATGCGAAGCCCGCGCACAGATCCTGAAAGCAGAAGGCAAACTGCCGGCAGCGATCATCGCCTGCGTGGGCGGCGGATCAAATGCGATTGGTATCTTCCATGAGTTTCTGAAAGACAAAAAAGTAAAGCTGATTGGTGTGGAAGCCGGAGGCCGCGGCACAGGACTGGGCGACCACGCCGCGCGTTTTCAGGGTGGACTGCCCGGCGTTCTGCAGGGAACTTACTCATACGTCTTGCAGGATGCGAATGGACAAATTGCGCTTACGCATTCCATCTCTGCCGGGCTCGACTATCCTTCGATCGGTCCCGAACATGCAGCTTTGGCTGACAGCAAACGCGCCGAATATGTTTCCGCGTCCGACGAAGAAACGCTTGCAGCTTGTACACGCCTGGCGCAAACAGAAGGAATTATCCCGGCGCTGGAATCTTCTCATGCGGTGGCAGAATGCATTAAGCGCGCGCCGAAGATGAAGAAGTCGGAAATCTTAATCGTGAATATTTCTGGACGCGGCGACAAGGACATTGGGATTTTGCGCGAAAACCTGAAGATTGGGTAACCGCAAAAGTAAAAGCTCAAGCACACCACGGAAGCACGGAGACGCGGAGAAAGGCCAAAACAAAATGATAAACAAAACTAATGAACTGAAGAGCCGTATCCGCTTTGCCACCAAGCCAGGGTTGGTTATCTATGTGACCTGCGGTGATCCAGATATCGCTACCACGAAAGAGATTGTCCTCGCAGCATGCAAGGCTGGCGCCGATGTGATTGAGCTCGGCGTGCCGTTTAGTGATCCTGTGGCTGACGGGCCGGTAATTCAGAGGGCCAGCGAACGGGCGCTGCAGCAGGGAACATCTCTGGAACAGGTGTTGAAGCTGGCAAGCGATGTGCGCAAAGAGACCGATGCTGGACTGATCGTGTTCACCTATCTGAATCCACTGCTGCGTTTTGGCATGGAGCGCTTCTGCGTCGAAGCTGCAAAAGCAGGCGTCGATGGCGCGCTGGTGACAGACCTGACGGTGGAAGAAGCTGAAGAGTATCGCGAACTGATGGCGGCGCACCACCTGGGCACAATTTTTCTTGCCGCTCCAACCAGTCCCACACAGCGTCTGAAGGCAATCACCCAGGCATGCAAGGGATTTGTGTACGCCGTTTCACGTACGGGCATCACTGGTGCGCAAAAGCAGGTTGCGTCTGACGCGCAGGACCTGGTGAAACGAATCCGTAAGTTTACCAAGTTGCCAATCGCGGTGGGATTTGGAATCTCCAACGCGCAGCAGTTTGCCGAGGTCGGCAAATTTGCCGATGCCGGCGTGATTGGCAGCGCAATTGTGCAATTGATCGAACAGAATCCGGGACGAGAAGCGCAGGCGGTTTCTCAATTTATTACTTCATTAAAGAATAGAGAGAGTCTGCCTGCGGGCGCATCTTCTTAATATCGTTAAGTCAAAATGTAAAGGTTATGATTTCATTAAGTTTTACCTCTTCCTATATGCTATTCATCAGGGAACAGTGAAATCATGGACATTGCCGACTGGCGCAAGAAGATTGATGAAATAGACAGCAAGCTGGTGGATCTGCTCAATGAGCGGGCCCAGGCAGCCTGCGAAATTGGCAAGCTGAAGCGCAATACCAGCATGCCGATTTATGAGCCGCAGCGGGAGAAGACGATCTTTGAGAATGTATGCCGGGTGAATCGCGGGCCGCTGCCAGATGGCGAATTGCGGCAGGTCTATGAGCGGATTATTGACGTAATGCGCAACATACAGAAAAACGAGATCGCGCCCAGGACCGGCGTTGGCAGCAGGCAGACAGAATTTGATTCAGAAGTAAACGATTAGCTGTTCGCGAGAACAGCTGGTAGCAGGAAATATTATTCCGAAACGAGCGGCCCGGCCGCGAGAGAAGAAAGCAGAGGCAGCGTTCGCTGCTAAAAAATCATGATTGTAGCCATGCAGGAAACAGCCGCGGAAGAACAGATACAACAGGTGATTGAGCGCCTTGTGAGTATGGGTTTTGAAGTTCATCGCTCTACCGGGGCCCGCCAGACGGTGCTGGGCGCAGTGGGTGCGCGCCCGGAATTTGATATTCGCGACATAGAAGTGCTCTCCGGTGTAGGCGAGGTGCATCGCATCAGCTCGCCTTATAAGCTGGTGGCCCGCAGCTTCCGTCCGGAAGGAACGGTAGTGAAGTTTCAGGGCGGCGTGACGATTGGCGCAGACGAAGTTGTGCTCATGGCCGGCCCATGCTCGGTGGAATCACGCGACCAGATTTTTGCGATCGCCGAATCTGTGTCACAGTCCGGCGCAAAATTTTTGCGCGGCGGAGCCTTCAAGCCGCGCAGCTCTCCTTATACTTTCCAGGGGCTCGGTGAAGAAGCTCTGAAGCTCATGCGCGAGGCCGGTGACAAATTCGGCATGCTGGTGGTGAGCGAGGTGATGGAGATTTCCCAGATCCAGCTCATGTTGCCTTACGTGGACATGCTTCAGGTGGGCGCGCGCAACATGCAGAATTTCAACCTGTTGCGCGAACTAGGCAAGGTACGCAAGCCGGTGCTGCTGAAGCGCGGCATTGCCGCGACCTTCGAGGAGCTGTTGCTTTCGGCTGAATACGTAATGGCGGGCGGCAATTACGAAGTGATTTTCTGCGAACGCGGTATTCGCACTTTTGAAACCTACACGCGCAACACCATGGATATCTCTGCGATTCCAATTGTCAAAAAACTTTCTCACCTGCCCATACTTGCAGATCCCTCGCACGGCACCGGCCGTCGCGATAAAGTTTCTCCCATGGCACGCGCCGCCGTCGCCGCCGGAGCTGACGGCCTCTTGATTGAAGTCCACAATTGCCCCGACAAAGCCCTTTCTGATGGAGCGCAATCCTTGTATCCTGAGCAGTTTGCCAAACTGGTGGGCGAGCTTCGTATGATCGCGCCTGCAGTGGGGCGTAAGCTTAGTTAGAATTCAAGTGAAACATCTTTAACTGTCTCAATTCTCAGCACAGCTGAAAGAAGAACGGCTGGCGTAGAATTTTGTGTCTCTTGGAAAGCAATCGTGTTCAAACAGATCACCATTATCGGCACCGGCTTGATTGGCGGTTCATTTGCCCTGGCCCTGAAGGCCGCCGGATTTGAAGGCAAGATTGTGGGCTGCGATCGCCGGCCCGTGTTGGACCGCGCACGCGGCATGCGGGCCATTGATTCCGGCTCAGAAGATGCGATTGAAGCTGTGGCGGGCAGTGAACTGATTGTGCTGGCTACACCCGTGGGCGGGATCATCGACCTGATTGAGCGCATCGGCCCCATTGTGCCGCCAGACGCACTGATTACCGATGTGGGCAGCACTAAAAAAGAAATTATTGAGCGCGCCCGCGCCGTGTTTGGCAATAAAGCCCCAGAGCGTTTTCTGGCGGGACATCCTATGGCCGGCAAGGAACACAGCGGCCTGGAAAATGCTGAGTCAAAATTATTTCTGAATGCCGTGTGGCTGCTGGTGCCGCAAGCGGGCCAGTCTGTGGACAAGGGCAAGCTCAAAGATTATTGCGAGCTGCTGGAAAAAATCGGTGTCCGTCTGCTCAAGATGGATGCTGACCGGCATGACAAAATGTGCGCATGGATCAGCCATCTGCCGCAAATGATCTCTACTGCGCTGGCCGCAACTCTGGTGGAAGAACTGGGCGACAACTCTGACGTACATGCCGTGGGCGGACGCGCGCTGAGAGAGATGACGCGCATTGCGTCCAGCCCATATTCCATGTGGCGGGACATTGCACACACGAATACCGCGAATATCGAGCATGCTATTAACATGCTGGAGCAGCGGCTGGTACACATCAGGGAAAACCTGCGCACACCGGCGCTGCGCGAAGAGTTTGACCACGCTAACAGTTTTGCGCTGGGTACAAGAGATGTTGCCGCCACGGTTCTGGTTCTTCCGGGCTGGCAAAACTCCGGACCGCGGCACTGGCAAACTTTGTGGGAGCAGCAGAACCCAATTTTTTTGCGCGTGCAGCAGCGTGACTGGGAGTATCCGCACCGCGAGTGGTGGCTGGAGCGGATTACCGCCGAGGTGAAGCAATCACCGCCGCCGGTGGTTTTTGCCGCGCACAGCCTGGGATGCATCGCTCTGGCGCACTGGTGCAAAGTGGCACCCACTGAAGCAGCCAAGATCAAAGGCGCATTGCTGGTCGCACCCGCTGATGTGGACGGCCCAGACGCTCCCAAGCAGCTCAAGGACTTTTCTCCCATTCCACGCGACCTTCTTCCATTTCCTTCCATTGTGGTGGCCAGCAGCAATGATCCGTATGTCTCGCTGGCCCGCGCCCGCGAATTTGCGCGCGCATGGGGAAGCCGCTTTGTCGAAATAGGCGCAGTCGGTCACATCAACGGCGAGTCTGGTTTAGGCGATTGGCCAGAAGGCAAGCGGCTGTTGCGGCATTTGATTGAAGGCGAGTGAAGACGGGTTAACAGAAACTCGCTTGGAAATGGAAGGGAAAATCTATGTCTGATCAAATAAACTCGCAAGCCATTTTCTCAAGACCAAACAAAGAATCGCATATTAGCACCATTAAATATGAAATTCGCATGTTGCGGTTCTCTCTGGATTGGTTGACCAAGAATGGAGTAGGACATCAACCTGAAGAGGAATTATGTGCCCTATTGGAATGTTTTTTACTTAATTATCGAAATCTCGTTAATTTCCTCAGCGGTAAAGGTGGAAGCAGCGGCGACCTAAGTATGGCCTCACCAAATCGTTGGGCAGATAAGAACTATGACAAAGCTAGAATAGAGGAGATACGGAAATTGGCTGGCCATGTATATGCAGATCATAGCACCGACATTTCAACATATTTAGCACATTGCACACGGCAACGTTATGAGCAATCAAAAAAATGGCAGCCTGGATCGATGTACGATGAACTCCTCCCTGCAATTAAAAAATTTGAGGAATCATTTTGTGGAGAAACTCAAGCAGTGCGTGGGATGAGTCTGCTAGGAGATGCTGATTACAGCACCGCTAGCGTGATAAAGCATGAGGCCATCCTTCCAGAAAAGATCCTGTTTG
This sequence comes from Candidatus Angelobacter sp., assembly GCA_036502105.1. Taxonomy (GTDB): domain Bacteria; phylum Acidobacteriota; class Terriglobia; order Terriglobales; family Acidobacteriaceae; genus Angelobacter. Next base: position 13,251 of record DASXZE010000207.1, read on the forward strand.
TCAGTACAGCAAAGAAAGACTAAGCGTTGCGGCACCTACTCGCACCTATTTAGAATTCTCTCTTTATGAATAAAGTTATTTCCAGCGCTGATGAGGCCGTCCGGGATGTGAAGGACGGATCCATGATTATGGTGGGTGGTTTTGGGCTGTGTGGCATTCCCGCCGATTTGATTGATGCCCTGGTCCGTAAGGGCGTACAAAACCTGACCACGGTTTCCAACAATGCCGGCATAGAGGATTTTGGCCTGGGCAAGCTGCTGGGCACCGGACAGATCAAAAAGCATATTGGTTCTTACGTGGGCGAAAACAAGCTGTTTGAACAACTGGTGCTCACCGGCAAGGTGAAGCTGGAGTTGAATCCACAGGGCACGCTGGCGGAGCGCATACGCGCAGGCGGCGCGGGTATTCCGGCTTTCTTTACGCCCACGGGCGCGGGCACCATGGTCTCTGAAGGCAAAGAGATGCGCGAATTTGATGGCCGCCAGTATGTGATGGAGCGCGCGCTGAAGGCTGACTTCGCGCTGATCAAAGCCTGGAAGGCGGACCGCTGGGGCAATTTGATTTTCCGCAAGACCGCACGCAACTTCAATCCAGTGATGGCCACGGCGGCCCACGTGACGATTGTTGAGGTCGAAGAGTTGGTGGAGACAGGCCAGCTCGATCCTGATGGCATCCATCTGCCCAGCGTTTATGTGAAGCGAATTGTGTTGAGCACAGGACAGCCCAAGCGGATTGAAAAGCGCACCGTAACCAAGCGAGCCTAATTCACAAGCGTGCTTAATTTAGAAGAGGGATTCATTCATGGCGACCACACCAGTAAAAGCGGACAAGGAAAAAGACGCGGAAAAGCGCGAACGCATTGTGAAGCGCATCGCACGCGAGATGCAGGACGGTTTCTATGTGAACCTGGGCATCGGCCTGCCAACGCGGGTGGCGAATTATATTGCGCCGGGCGTTGAGGTGATCCTGCAAAGCGAAAATGGAATGCTGGGCGTGGGGCCGTTTCCTTTTGAGGGCGAAGAAGATGCTGACCTGATCAACGCCAGCAAAGAGACGGTGACGGAAGTCCCAGGCACGGCTTATTTTTCCAGCGCTGATTCGTTCGCCATGATTCGCGGATCGCACGTGGACTTGAGCGTTCTGGGCGCCATGGAAGTGGACGAAGAGGGCAATCTGGCCAACTGGATGATCCCCGGCAAAATGGTAAAAGGCATGGGCGGCGCCATGGACCTGGTGGCGGGCGCGCGGCGCGTGATTATCGCCATGGAGCACACAAATAAAGAAGGCGCGCACAAAATTCTGAAGAAATGTACTTTGCCCCTGACGGGCATGAAAGTTGTGCACACGATTGTTACGGAAATGGCCTACATCAATGTGACGCCGAAAGGCCTGGTTCTAGAAGAAGTTGCGCCCGGACTGACGGCTGAAGACGTGCAAAAGGCCACGGGTGCCCGACTGATAGTGAGTCCCAATTTGAAAGTCATGGAGTCCTAAAGACCAGGGAATCCTAAAAACCAGGGAATCCTAAAAACCAGAATCTTAGTACAACTCAAAACCGCTCTGTGTAATCCGAAGAGAGTAGGTTTTGAGGAGGATTTAAGATGCGTGCGAATAGTACTGAAGTTTCCTGGGATGCCGAGAAAT
>DASXZE010000208.1:0-5848 GCA_036502105.1 Candidatus Angelobacter sp.
AGCTATCCACAAAGCTGTGGCGCGATTCCGGCGTGCTGTATTTTTTCTCTGGCAGACTGATGGTCGCGGTCATTACATTCCGTGGCTGGATCCCATTGTCAGCGCTGCGCATCTTGCTGAAGCTGCGCAAGAGCAATCCGGCACCCGCCAGCAGGGCCAATGAAGCAGCGATCTCGACCACCACCAGACCATCGCGCAGCAGGCGCTTCCAGCCCAGCGGACTCACCACAGCTTGCGCGCTCGACTTTAAATCTTCATTCAGGTCAGTAGCAGATGCCTGCAGCGCCGGCGCGAGTCCAAACAAAATGCCCACCACCATGCTGACCAAAGCCGTGAACGCCAGCACCGTGAGATCAAGCTGCACGGAGCTGACACGCGGAATTGGCAAGGATTTGCTGGAGCGCATCAGTACCACCACCCACCATGCGCCTGCCAGCCCAACGGCTGCGCCCATGACCGAGAGCAAAACGCTTTCCGTAAGCAGCTGCCGGATAACGCGTGACCGGCTGGCGCCCAGAACGGCGCGCAAGGCAATTTCCCGCTGCCGCTTTGTGGCGCGCGCCAGCAGAAGATTGGCCACGTTCACGCACGCCACCAGCAGCACCACGGCCACGGCAATCAGCAGCAAGACCAGCTGCGGCCTGGTGGAACCGGTGATTTGTTCTTTCAGCGGAACAATAATGGCTTCTACTTTTTCATTGTTGTCAGGATAAAGCTTCGCCAAACGCTTGCTGATGGTGTGCAAGTCGGCACGCGCGGCTTCAACGCTGACTCCAGTCTTGATACGGCCGATTGCGTTGTAACTGTGCGTGCCGCGCCGGCCCAGGCTTTTCTCTGACATATCGAGCGGGACCCATACGTCGCTGCGCGTGGGAAAGTTGAACCAGTCCGGCATTACGCCGATGACTTCATACGGAATGCTGTCCAGCACGATCGTCCTGCCAATCACATCGCGGCGCGCGCCAAAAAACTTTTTCCAGAATCCATCAGTAATCACCACAACGTGGTTCTTGCCCTCGCTGTCTTCTCCGGGAGCAAAGGTGCGGCCCATCTCCGGATTCACGCTCATCACGGTAAAGAAATTCGCCTGCGTCCGGATAAACGAGACCGGCTGCGTCTCACCCGCGCCGCTGCCATTCATCACGCCACGGCCGGCATAGAGCGACGTGCCTTCCATGGTGGTATTCTGCGCCTGCCACTCAAGATAATCCGGCCCAGTCAGTGGATAGTTGCCCGGAGCATTCTCCGTTTCCCAGAGCTGCACCAACTGGTCAGGATCTGTATAAGGCAGCGGCCGCAGCAGCACGGCGTTGATCACCGAAAAAATAGCGGTATTCGCGCCAATGCCCAGCGCCAGCGTAAGCACCGCGACAAACGTGAATCCCGGGCTCTTGCGCAGCATGCGCATGCCATAGCGGACATCCTGCCTCAGAGTTTCAAGAAATGGCAGTCCGCTCTGGTGGTAATAGCTGTCACGCGCGGAGTTTGCGCCGCCAAATTTCAGCAAGACCTCGCGCCGCGCCTGCTCCGGCGACATGCCGGCGCGCACATTGTCGTCAATATGCATTTGCAGGTTGCTTTCCATCTCGGCGGCAAATTCCTGCTCTCTGCGCTGCTGGAAAAACGATTCCAGAAGCCGCATGAACCACATGCGCAAAGTCTTCATATTGACTCCTTGTCAGGAAAGAGAAAGCGCGCCAGGATGGCCGTGGCTTCTTCCCATCCCTTGGTGTCAGCCTTAAGCTGCCGCCGGCCCGCGCGCGTGAGCCGGTAAAACCGCGCCTTGCGATTGTTATCAGAAACGCCCCACTCTGACTCAATAGTGCCTTCCTGCTCCAGCTTCACCAGCACGGGATAGAGCGTGCCGTAATTCACCTGCAGCTTGTCCCCGCTGGTCTGCTCAATGCGGCGCGCAATGCCATACCCATGCTGCGCCCCCATGGTCTCAAGCGTCTTCATGACCATCAGCGCCAGGGTTCCCTGCCAGACATCCGTTTTCTCGGGCATTCTTTCTCCTATGGGAAACCCATAGTACATGGATTTATGCCCTATGGGAAGACCATATGAATGAGACCGCAGAATAAAATTTTGGTTAGGGATTTTTGGGGAGCGCGAGCAGAATATTTCACCGCTGCTCTTTAGAAGCTAGCTTGGTACTTCTCTTTTGAATGGCCCCACGGCTATTCTTTTGTGTGGTTTCTTACAATCTCATGGTCAAAAATTTTATCTTCAACAAAAGTTACGTCTCTGGCGCTGGCCTTGTGCTGGCGCTCACACTCTTGTTTTCTGGCTGCAGCAAGCCGGCGCCGGATGCGGCGCAACAGCCGGCACCGGGAGCAGCCGCAAAATCCGCAGCGCCCAGCCCGAGTCCTGCTATTGAGGTTGCGGAGACCGACGCTGCTGCAGCAGCGGTGCACATCTTGAACGCTGCACATCGCAATGGAGGCGTGATTCTGCGGGGTGAGTGTGGGCCGACTGGCATCAGCGATCCTTACCCTTTGCATCCGCCGGTGAAGCTGGAGCCGATGAATGATGCGTTCCAGGAAATCTCCGGCAAATACCAGAACATCTACTGGCGGGAGTCTCAAGAGAGCGGCGTGCGTGTGGTGGATAGCGGCGCAAAAGCCGCGCTATTAAAGGTACGCGTGCACGAGTTCCGTATTGTGGAAGATCGCGAGCCTGACGCCGCTCTGGTGGCGCTATGGCGCGCGCCGGAAGTTGCCGCGTTTCTCCGCAGAAGTCATGTCCACATGCCGCGCAAGATGAGTACGACCAGAAAAGTAATCTCGCCGCCCATGATTATTGAGATGAAAAATGCGCTGGTGGCCGATATTCTGGACCACATCGCAGCGGGCTATCATGGCGATCCGCCGAAAGTCTGGGTTTACTGGGAGTGCGCAGACACCGCAAAAAAAGAAATGATGATCGACGCGCAGGTGAAGTAACAAGGGCAAGAAAAAGAAACGGCAAAAAAAAGGACGGGCAGAAAAACTTTACCACGGATGGTCGCGGATACGGATAGCCGCGGATAAAGAATAATACAGGGCTGGAAGCGGAACATTTGCTGGGATTGATCTGATGTGGGATCAATCTGAATTTTTCTGATCCGCGCTGATCCGCGTCAATCCGCGGTAAGCATTTTGCTGATGCCTCGGAGAAACTAGCTCTGTGGCATCCCCACAGCTTTCCGCCAACTTTTCCTCGTGTTAACTAGTTTGCTACTCCCCTGCAAGGTCAATACACGCTATTCTGCCATTCAGTGGCCATGCGCATGACAGTTCTGGCGAGCGGAAGCAAAGGCAACTCCACCGTGCTCTCAAGTTCCAGCGCCAGCATCCTGGTGGACGCAGGAATTTCCTGCCGTGAAACCCTCAAGCGCATGAAGTTTGCCGGTGAAGATCCACAAAAGCTCAAAGGCATTGTGATTTCACACGAGCATCAGGACCACGTTGCCGGCCTGCAAGTGCTGGCGCGCAAGTTGCAGATTCCGGTTTACATCACCGAAGCCACGTACCATAGCTGGCGGCGGTCGACAAAAGATCCTGAAGGCAAGCCGGCCAGGCTGGAACGGCGCGAACACTTTCTGGTAGGCCGCAGCTTCAATATTGCTGACATCACCGTTACGGCCTTTACGATCCCGCATGACGCGGCTGATCCATGTGGCTTTACCTTCAAGGCGGATGGCGTAAAGATTGGCATCGTCACTGACCTGGGCTACCTGCCCTTCAGCGTGAAAGACCATCTGCGTCGCTGCGACGGCCTGATGATTGAGTCTAACCATGACCTGGAAATGCTGCGCAACGGGCCATATCCGTGGATGGTGAAACAGCGTGTCATGAGCCGCGTAGGGCATCTGTCGAATGCGGCGCTGGCTGAATTCTTTGAAAAAGATTATGACGGTCAGGCGGCATTTCTGGTGCTGGCGCACCTCTCCGAACACAATAATCATCCTGAAGTGGCCCGGAAAACGGCCCATAAGGCATTAGGCGGAAAAATGAATCTTTTTCAGTCCTGTGCGCTCCAATTAGCTCAGCAAGATCACCCATTGCAGCCTCTCTGCCTTGGATGAGAAGATAACCTATACAAAACTTAATCCTGAGGTGAGCTGGACTCATCTCATTCCTTTATTGAGTAGAAGCTTTAAAGCAGGCTAGTCGATGAGTAATATCTGCAGTGACCGCGTTGTGGGCGATATTTTAGCGGGGTGGCGGTACGACATTTCTGGCCTGGCGCCGGAGATGCGCGGCGACTACGAAGCGCATCTGGTGGAGTGTGCCCACTGCCGCTCACGTCAGGTACTGCACCGCACCATCGATATTGGCTTAATGATCGTGGCCACCGTTTCTGCCCTCATGTTTCTGGTGGCCTTCGGCGCCGTGCGGCATTTTTCTCCCCGGCATGCACTGGTCCTGGAATTGATCGCCCTGGCAGGCTTTCTCTTCTTTAGCGTGGTCTGGCTGATTGTTGCCGTGGCAACACCAGCGCCGGTCGTGGTCGCCGATGTTGCCCGCATACAAGCCCGCCGCATTCATGATCGTCTGCCCAGCCAGATCCGCGAAAAACTGCCTGAGATCACGCAGGATTTCCTCAAAGAACGATAAAGAACCTGCGCGCAGTACTCTGCTTTACTCAGCGAGAAATATTCTTACTTTTTGCCGACAATTTCATTTTTGCTGTGCCTGAAATTTCTCAGGCACAGAACTCTTACGACGACGTTCTCACCGTTTGTCGCGCACAGCGCAGAAAACATCTGCGCGCATTCGCAAATGCTGTTTTGCGTTGCTCACTGCAGCCAGATGTAGCCGGCAGTGCCTTCATCCCGCCAGCCTCTGCGCAGTGTATCTATGCGCTCCTGTGAGCCCAAGCCAACTACTAATTACTAACTACCAAATACCGCCTCTAAACTTCCAGCGTCCCAATCAAATCCGTAATCCGCTTCACCCGATTTTCAAAACACCACCGCTGCAGGCCGTCCACAATTTTTTCTGTCGCACATGGGTCCCAGAAATTCGCGGTGCCCACTTCCACGGCGGCAGCGCCGGCCAGCATAAATTCCACCGCATCTTCTGCCGTGGTAATGCCGCCCATGCCAATCACCGGAATTTCCACTGTGTGCGCGGCTTCATAAACCATGCGTAACGCAATCGGTTTAATCGCCGGCCCGCTCAGGCCCGCCGTCACATTCGATATGCGAGGCTTCCGCGTCTTCGCGTCAATCGCCATGCCCACAAAAGTATTGATCAGAGAGATCGCGTCCGCGCCCGCGTTCTCCGCCGACTTCGCCATCGCGGCAATGCTCGTTACATTCGGTGAAAGCTTCACAATCAGCGGACGTCTCGCTGCCGCCTTGCAACTGGCCACCAGTTCTTCCAGCAGAGCGCGGTCCGTGCCAAACACCATGCCGCCGTGGCTCGTGTTCGGGCAGGAGACATTCAACTCATACGCCGCAATGCCTTCCGCTTCATTCAATATCCTGATCGTTGCCTGATATTCTTCGCGGGTGTAGCCAAACACATTGGCAATCACATTCACGCCGGGCTTGGCGGCCAGCCGGGGCAGCTTTTCTTCAATAAACGCGCGCGCGCCAATGTTCTGCAGACCAATCGAATTCAGCATGCCCGCAGCTGTCTCAAACAACCGCGGCGGCGGATTGCCCACCATGGGTTCATACGAAAGGCCTTTGGTTACAAAGCCGCCCAGCTTTTCCAGCGTAACAATATCTTCAAACTCAATGCCGTAACCAAACGTCCCACCGGCCGCGATCACCGGGTTCTTAAACGTAATGCCGGCGAAGCTCACGCTCAGGTCGGGCTTGCGATGCGTCGTTTTGACTTTGTCTTGGGGTGCG
>DASXZE010000209.1:0-17923 GCA_036502105.1 Candidatus Angelobacter sp.
TGCGACTCAGGATGGCGATCTGAGCCAACAATATGTACAGGCATTGGCAGTTGCTGGCGCAAAAGAAGCGAGACATTTTTGCCGCTGTCCCAGAGGCGTCCCACAGTGACAATATTCTCGTTCTTGCTCATGTGGGGATTGAACAACGCTGGCGTGCGACCATTGTGAATGACCGAGGTGGAGATCAATTTGCCGTAATTGATTTCTATCTGGTCCAGCATCCAGCGCGATGGCGCAACCACGGTTGTTGCTTCTCCCAGCCCACGCGCAACTACCTGCCGATACCACTGCAGCCACTCGGTTTCTGGCGGCGCTTTCTTGTGTACCGCCATCCACCAGCTCACCACATCACTGTGCGCAACCACAATGCGCGGCACATCACACTGCAGCGCGCCGTAATAAAACTGGCTGAGATGGAGCACGTCAGGATTGATCTCGCGAATCAGCGCTTCCAGATATTCGCTCGAAGCTTTCATGTCCTCGGCGGAATCCAGCATCCATTCCAGCTTGAACGCCGTGGGGCGATAGTCAAGTTTCGGCAATGCTTCCATCCACTGCGTTTGCGCGGCGGCGGGAATGTCGCCAAAGCTCACGAGCGTCACCTGCTGGCCGCTCTGAACCAGGCCAGTCACCAACTCCCGCGTATATGTCCAAACACCGCCCAGCGTATCAGCGGTGACTAAGATGTGCATGTTCCAATTCCTCAATCGCCAGTGGCGCCTGGGCCTGGATGTCACTATAGCCCTTGCCAGCAAACATTGACGTGTAGTGGTGGTGCGCGCGCTCCCATGCCATCTCGTCGGGTGCGGCAGCAAAAGTCTGCGTGTACAATGGGCTGCCCGGATACGGGAACATGGGCACCGGCTCGCTTACCCAAACGCCCTGGGCTTTCAGGCGGTCTTGCCAGCTGCGGATTTCTGCGCGGTCATCTTTTTCCGTCAAGATCAGGTTGGCCTGCACCCATGGAATACGTCCGCGGGCATAGACCAGAAGTTCTGAGATGCGCGCCGTATCGAGCCGGCAGTTTTTATTCAGATCTTCACGGCCTTCATGCGTGATGGACTCGACGCCGCACTCCATGGATATGCAGTGGGCGCGTCCCAGCAGATCGAGCGACTCTTCATTCCACAGATCAATGCGGGACTGAAAGCCAATTTTTACCGGACGCTCCGCAATGCCTTCCAGCAAGCGATGCACGTTTTTGCCGACGCCAAAAATCTCATCAATGAAATAGATGTATTCCACGCCGCGGGCAATCAGCGTGTCCACTTCATTAAGCACTGCTTCTACGCTACGTTCACGAAACTTATTGCGGAAGAGCGTCTTGTTGCAGAAGGTGCAGGCCCAGGGACATCCGCGGGCAAATTCCAGTTCGGCGCCAAGTCCGTGATCATTGGTAAATACATGGTGGCGATGCGAGTGCGCTTCCACGTTATAGTTGCGGAAATCGAGAGGACCAAGCAAGCTCATATCGGCCACGGCCGAAGCCGTGCTCATGTGGAGTCCATCTTCTGTTTTGAAGCAACAACCGGCAATTTCTTCCCACGGTTTAGAAGCCAGTTCTGCCAAAGTCTGATCGGGCTCTCCGCGCAGAGCAACGTCGCAGACTGTTTTGCGGATCGTCGTAGCTGGCGTGGCTGAAGGATGTGGGCCGATCACCACCTTGATTGCTTTGGTGTTCAGCCCGGCAAGCCATTCTATGGGCACACGTAGCTCAGGCGGAGGGCATCGCCAAAAGAGATACGAAGGCGCGGTGGGGATCACCAGAAAATCCGGCGCGAATGCATCCACGCGACGCTTCGCTTCTCCCACGGTCAGATTGCCGGTCTGCGCATCGACGAGCAATGACTCTTGGCCGGCTGCATGCAACTGATCGGCGGCAAACATCAATTCCAGTGGAACATGTGCGTCCTGGCAACCGAAGTAGGTTGAGCCCTTGAAGTCCCAGTTGGGATTGAGCAAGGCAAACTTCATCCCACTCTCCCGGAGAGCTCCGCCGCCACCGCAAAGGAAGAAAGAGCGGGAGGAGCGGTGCGCCGCCACGCGGCCAGCATGGCGTTGTTCTGCTCCCAGAATTCCTGCAAAAGCTTGATGGTTTTCTTCAGCCCAATCTCGGGCTTCCAGCCGGTGTCCCGCTGGATTTTGCTGTTGTCAGTGATGTAGAGGAGCTGATCGCCCGCGCGACGCGTATCCAATGTGCGCTCCAAGGGACGTCCGGTCAGCAATTCGATTTCATCCATCAACTCCAGAAGTGAGATGGAATTTTGCGGGCCGCCGCCCACGTTATAAACCTCTGTGCGTGTGACTTCTACATTTTTGCGAGCGGCTTCGAAGGCACTGACTAGATCGCTGACGCAAAGCACGTCGCGCACCTGGCGGCCGTCGCCGTAAAGAGTGATGGGACCATCCTGCATGGCGGAATAAACAAAGTGCGCGACCCATCCTTGGTCCTCAGTGCCGAATTGCCGTGGGCCGGCAACGCAGGACATGCGGAAGACAACGGTGGGCAGGCCATAGATGCGGCCGAAGTCGCGCACGTATTGATCAGCCGCGCCTTTGGAACATCCATAAGGAGAGTGGAAGTCCAGCGGCTGCGCTTCTGTGGTTCCCGTGTGGCCTTCAATGGTATAGCGCTTTCCGCTCATGACTGGCGTCCCCAACCCCAGTTCGCCATACACCTTATTTGTGGATGTGTAAAGAATGAATGGCCGGTTCCCGGAACGGCGCGCCGCATCGAGCACATTGAAAGTGCCTGCGGTGTTCACTTCAAAATCAAGGCGCGGATCGGCGACAGAGGTAGTGACTGCGACCTGTGCGGCACAATGATAGATCTCATTGGCGTGGACGACGGCTTTTTCTACCTGTCGCGCGTCACGCACGTCACCGACGGTGACCTGGAGCCGCCCGGAGTTTCCGGCGATCTTTCGCAACCATTCCACGTTGTGGTGCACGCCCGCACGCGAGAGATTATCAAAGACATGCACTTTGGCGTCGGTGCTGGTGAGCAGAGCCTGGGCCAGATTGGACCCGATAAATCCTGCTCCCCCAAAAATCAGCACTGAGCGCGCTTCCTGCTTACGCATGGTCTCCCCTTTTCAGAATTCGTCGTACGTTAATACGTGACCCCAAATACGCGTACCCAAATACATATACCCAAAATAAAAGCTACGCGGTCAGCCCAAATTCGCTGAGCTGCGCCACCATTTCTGCGGCGCGGTCTTGCGGCTGTTGCGAACACAGCCATTGCACTAGCTCTTTCAACCCGTCAGCAAAGCGCACTTGCGGTTTATAGCCCAGCAATCTGTTCGCGGCAGAGATATCGCCGAAACAGTGGCGCACGTCGCCTGCGCGATATTTCTGAGAGAGCTCGGCGGCTAAGTCAGAATCCATGGCCCGCGCCAGTTCTGCTGCCACTTCCTGAATTGAGATCGGCTGCCCTGAGCCGATGTTCAACGCCATGCCGTCCGCATTTGACGATTCCATCGCGAGCATATTGGCGCGGACAACATCGCGCACGCTTACAAAGTCGCGCATCTGGCGGCCATCTTCAAAGATCATGGGAGCATTGCCGTTCATGATCCGCGAAGCAAAATTTGCCGCCACGCCAGTGTAAGGATTGGAAAGCTCCTGGCGCGTTCCATAAATATTGAAATAGCGCAGCGCTACAACAGGAAATGCATAGGTGCGTCCGAAGAGCAGGCACATCTCTTCCTGGTTTTTCTTGGAGAGCGCGTAAATGGAGCCGCATTGCAGTGGCTTGGATTCGTCCGTGGGAATCGGCGTGAGCGCTTCTCCGCACGTGGGGCAATTTGGCTCCCAGCGTTTCGTCTTGAGTTGGTCCGCAGAGCGGTGTTGCGGCGCTACTTCTCCGCACTGTGCGCAAAGATATTTTCCCTCGCCGTAAATGGACATGGAAGATGCAAGGATCAGCTTCTGCACATTCTGCTTGCTATGCAAAAGTTCCTGCAGCAGCACGGCCGTTCCCTGCGTATTGGTTCCCATGTAATGCTCAATCTCATACATGGACTGGCCGACCCCCACTGCTGCCGCCATATGAAAGACAACGTCAATGCCTTTAAGCGCGCGGCGAACGGCGCGTGCTTCGCGCACGTCGCCATGAATAAATTCCGCTTCTTCCGCAAGATATTGCGGGATCCCATTGGCGTGAACCTGATCCGTCAGGTTGTCAAAAATTCTTACGTTGTGTCCGGCAGCCAGCAGCGCGTCTGCAATGTGTGAACCCACGAATCCTGCTCCGCCGGTAATGAGTATATTCTTGGCCATGCTTACTTGGCTCCTATCAAAATGTCATCTGGCTTTTTTGCTGCTGCGTATTTACGCACAGACCACAACGCGAACTCCACAAAATCTTCCACTCGTTTGGGCGGACTGGTATAGTGCGGCGCAATGCCCATGTGCTCCGGGGTAAAGCATAAAGTCAGCGTGGTGGTGAATGGTCCCAGCGCCTGCATCTGGCGATCAAACCAGGCTTCAGACTTTTCACGAAACCAGTCTGCCCAGCTAATGCCGGTGCGCAGATGTTTTACGCCAAGGCGCTGCAGCCATTCCACTGCCATGTCCAAACGCGGATCTTCATAATGAAACCACTGGCAGATCCCCATGCCCGCGGGAAAAGATTCTGCCGCAAGTTTCGGCGAGCCATCCTCGCGGAGAAGTCCCATATAGTAATGGCGATAGTAAGCGCTGCCTTCCGCTTCTTTATGGCGCGTAGTCGCAGACCAGGTGGCTGGCAGATCCAACAGGCTATACCAATGCACGCGATCCACGATAGGCAGCAGCAGTTCCGCAGTGCGTTGCAACCCGAATTGCTGGACTTCCTCGGCGCCAAAGGAAGAAACGCCAGCCTCTGAAACCCAGATTGGTTTATTTGTTACCGCGCGAATTTCATCAATCTTTTTTGGCCACTCCTGAATTTGCCAATGGTTCCAGTCCAGAGGAAAGCCATGAAGCGAGACTACGTCCACGGCGTCCAGCACGCCATACGAGCCGAGCAGTTCAATAAAATTTGGATCAATGGGAGAAATGCCGCCCAGCACAATAGGCAGCGCTGGATTTTCCTTGCGAATGGCCTTGCTGGCAGCGATGATCATGCTGGCAAACATCTTCCATTCGGGATCGAGCTTGAAATCCCAATGCGAAAGATTGTTGGGCTCATTCCACAACATGACTGCTTCAACCATGCATGCACCTTTGCAATAAGAGCTGGGCTGGTTACAGTGTGCCCGCTAATTCGTGGTCCAAAATATATTTGCCGTCATCTTTGGTGACGTGAGAAGGCGCGCACACCCATGTTTCCTGCTCCGGATGCGCCTTGATTTCCAGGCCTGAGCTGCGCAGCATTCCTTCCATGGCGCCGTGATTGGGAATCCACCAGTTGGTGGGATCACCCGCATAATTTTTCTCAATAAAGTACATGCTGGGAAAATCCGGACGATTGAATATCTCAGTGTTCCAGAAATGATAATCGTCACTCAGTTCCGGGCTGCTGAGCGCGCCGCGAACCATGGTTTGGAAAATCAGGCTGCCTTTGGCTTTCTTGATCACTTTATCCAGAGCGAAAAGAGGGTAGCGCAAATGATAAAAGACACCCATGAAGAGCACAAAATCGAACTGGCCGGGAATGGAATCAACGTCATAGACTGAAAGCTTGGCAAACTCAATATCGAGCGCAAGAGTTTTGGCGGCAAAACGGGCCTGGTCAAGATAGCGGTCACACACATCCACGCCCAGCACACGGTCCGCGCCGCGCTTTTTCATCTCAATGCAATGGAAGCCGCCGTTGCAGCCCACGTCCAGCACGGTAGCGCCGGTCAGGTCCGCAGGCAGCGCGGGAGCAATATGCTTCCACTTTACATTGGGAAAGTCACCCAGGAAATGCTGCGGGGCAGTCCACACGCCATTTAAATTGATGTTGTGGAACCATTCGCCCCTTTCAGCAATCTGGCGGGTAAGTTCCTGCTGACCATTTGAATCCTGAGTTGCGTCTTGATGCAGCGTTGCACTGGTTGTGGCCATCTCGGGTACTACCGATCTCCAATGAACTTAAATGCTTACTTAAATGGGATTAGACTCCGCATGAGGAACTTAGGATGTCTTGACAAGATGTAAACACTTGTAAAAAAAGGCGGCTAGAGGATTGGCGAGGCTTTTGCTTGAAGTAAAAACACCTGGGAGCAGAGCCAGTGCTTGTTGCTAGCTCGCTCCCATATCTGGAAATTTTAAATTTTCCGGTTTTTCTATGGCCGTGACGTACGACTGTTAAACCGTTCTGCGGCCGGTGACCAGGTTAATGACCGCCACAACCAAAGCGATGACCAGCAGAAGATGAATCAGGCCGCCAGCTACATGGAATCCCCAGCCTAAAAGCCAGAGGATAATGAGGATTGCAAAAATAGTCCAAAGCATTGAGTACCCCTTGAAAAGTCAAAAAAACTTGTCCACTGCCCACCAAAGGTGAGAGGCCGGTTTTGCAAGCGGAGTTGTCCCTGATCAAGGGATTTTGGCTTAGGATTATTCGGCGAATTTGAAAAATGGCAGATGGTTCGTTGCGTGGATAAGCAATGCAGGCGGCGCCAAATCGCAAAGTTAAGGCAGCAAAAGATTATGCCGGCCCTTTTTTAAAAGCCGGCACAAATCAACCTTGCTTTCGCGATTGTTATTTCACAATGCTTGGGCTGGGCAGCGGTGCTGAGGAAGCAACCCAGTGCGATATTCCATACTCTTTCAACTTACGGTACAAAGTTGTTTTGCCAATGCCTAGAGCGCGCGCGGTCATCAGCTTATCGCCATTGAGTTGCTGCAGGGCTTCCAGAATCGCCTGCTTTTCCAGCTCAGCCAGCGGCAGAATTCTGGCTTGCTTCTCTGGGGAAACCGTGCGGAGAATCACCGTGCGAATATGCGGCGGGAAATCCGCAGCCTGCAACACCGGGCCGGGGCCCATGGCCACAGCGCGCTCCAGGCAGTTTTCCAGTTCGCGCACGTTGCCCGGCCAGGCATAAAGCTGAAGCAGTTTCATGGCTTCAGCGTTAATGGAATACTGGGTCTGCTTGGCTTGGCCAATACGCTCCATGAAATGTTCTACCAGGGGGCGAATATCTTCTTTGCGGTCACGCAGCGGCGGCAAACGCAGGCCAACCACATTGAGGCGGAAGAATAAGTCACGGCGGAATGTTCCCTGCTGCACAGCCATCTCAAGATCGCGGCTGGTGGAAGCGATGATGCGAAGCTCCACAGGGATGGCCTTTGCACTGCCTTGAGGATAGAATTCTCTATCCTGCAAAGCGCGAATCAGCTTGCCCTGGATATCGAGCGGCATCTCCCCAATTTCGTCAAAAAACACAGTGCTTCCACTAGCCAGCAGAAACGTGCCTTCTTTCATTCTGGGCAGGCCGGCCACGGTCTTCATGGGACTAAACAATTCGCTCTCAAGTACCCCGGGTGCCAGCGAAGCACAATCCACGAGCAGGAAAGGCCGTTCACGCAAGGGCCCATCCGCGTGAATAGCGCGGGCCACGGTTTCCTTGCCCGTCCCGCTTTCACCCTGGACCAACACCGGATGTTTGCTGGTAGCCACCTTGGCGATGATGCGATAGAGTTTTTGCATTTCTGGTGAAAGTGCCTGTATGCCTTTGTGCTCAGGATTCGTTTGCAGATGCTCACGGGAGATACGGTCTTCCAGTGAATTCCGCAGGCGGCCTGCAGCGCGAGTAAGAAGAACCCGGAGTTCTTCGCCCTTGAACGGCTTGCGGATGAAATCACATGCACCGCTCTTCATGGCTGTTACCACGGAATCCACGCTGGCTTGTCCGCTGACCATGATGACTTCCGTCTGCGGGTGCATTTGCTTGAACTTCGCCAGCAAATCCATGCCTTCCTGAGCTGACAGGCTGACATCCAATAAAACAACGTCTACGGGTTGAATCTCCATCTGGCGCAAAGCAGCGCGAGGATTCTCCGCGGTATAAACCTTGAAGCCCATGCTTCCGGCAACGTCCTTACATAAATCCCTGGCCCAGCGCTCTCCCTCCACAATAAGCAGAAATAAGGACTCGGCTGGTGTAACTTCTTCGTGCGAAATAGCCCGCAATGCAATCGACGACATAGATTTCCCTTTCTGCGAAGGACGCCACACGCGCAACTCGGTTAGACGGTTTGAACAGCCGTCATCGCGGCGAAAGCCGTTGGCCTGAGCGAGATGCGCAGACCGGCTAAAATCACTATCGTCATTAAGAAAATACTTAAGGCAATCCCCGCCGCTAACGGTGTTCGCTTTAAAAAGTTAATTACACTAACGAAAGTTAACCGACAGGAAACCCTTTGTTACTCGCAGGCTTAAAAATTTCCAATTTCCGAACACGCGGAAGATATGGCGAAGAGGAAAATGGCCAGCGTCCCATAGGGCACTGCTACCTGTTACTGAAGAACTACGCTCGCTTGACTTGAGCGTAGCCGCGCGATACCTTCGCGAGACAAGCACCAGCGATTTTTTGGAGAAGAATGTGGCTTATCAAAGAATGATCACGCTCACTACCGACTTTGGTATGACTGAGCCTTATGTTGGTGCAATGAAAGGGGTTATCTACAGCGTAAATCCGCTGGCCCACGTTGTGGACATCACGAACTCAGTACAGTCTTTTGACGTGCTGGACGGCGCGCTGGCCATCTCACAGGCCTATAACTATTTTCCCAAAGACACGGTGCATTTAGTGGTGGTAGATCCGGGTGTAGGAGGGCCGCGCCGGCCGATTATTGCCAGTATTGGGCAATATTCTTTTGTTGCGCCAGATAACGGGGTACTCTCACTCGTCTATGAACGTGAGGAGCGAATCACCGTGCGGCACGTTACATCGGAGTATTACTTCCATCATCCGATCAGCAATACGTTCCACGGACGCGACGTGTTCGCACCCATCGCAGCGTATCTGAGCAAGGGCGTGGATTCGAGTAAATTTGGCGAAGAGATCACCGACTACGTGCGGTTTGTCGCACCCAGGCCGAAAGCAACTGAAACGAATGTGTGGAAAGGTCTGGTGCTGAAGACAGATAAATTCGGCAACCTGATCACCAACATTGCACCGAAAGACATTCCGCAAATTTTTGATGGCACCGCCAGCGCATTCAAAATTACAGTGGGCAAAGCCGAGATCACGAAGCTCCGCACCAATTACGCTGAAGGCGCAGCGGGAGAACTTTTTGCGATTTTAGGCAGCACAGGATTTCTGGAACTTTCCACCAACAAAGGCGCAGCTTCACGCCTGGCGGGCGCAGACAAAGGCAGTGAAGTCACGATCTGCGTTACAGGCAGCGCGGCAGCAGGCGGCCAGTAGATGCGCCAACTCATGCGTTTCTTCTGGAACTCGACACGCGGACATCGCTTTGCTCCGTGGCGCAGCCCTTACCTGCGCTGGCGCATGGAAACTTATTCCGGCCTGAAAATGGACAAGATCGGCTTTGTGGAGTTCTGGGGATTCATGTTTCGCGAGAGAAAACAACTACGGCATTTTCTGAGCTGGACGGCGGAGATGGAAAACTACGCGAGACCGAAGCCGAAGAATCCATAATCCTTCTGCATAGACTCAGTGCATAAAAAAGCGGGATGCTGTTCGCGTCCCGCTGAAAAATAAAACTATAAAGTCAGAATTACCGGTGATGGAACCCGCCATGTCCAGCAAATCCGCTGTGGAAGCCGCCATGGAATACCGGCGCGCCACGAAATGCGGGACCGCGTGAAATCACAGCCGTCCGGCCACGGAATCCACCGAAAAATCCTGGCCTGAATCCGCCCCTGAAAAACAACGGTGAACGGAAAACCACCAGCGGTGAATAGAACCCAAATCCGAACGGACTGTAAAGAATGCCGTCACCGGGGATGAATGTGTATCCACCAAAGCCAGGCGCCCAATACCAGCCGGTACCAACCCAGCCAGGGCCATCATAGCCGTTATATAAATAGGCACTGGCAGCATCCACATTGGCTTCAGCCAGATAAGAAGAGCGCAAGCTGCTCCATTGATAGATGTCACTCTGCTTGTAATTATCTTTATCAAAGTTGTGGGCTTTGAGTTCTCCGCCGCTGTTCAGGTCAAGCCGTTTGCCTCCGCCCACGGAGATGGTGCGGTCGCCATCCTGAACGTCAGCTTTGCCGTCAAATACCAGGATTTCCTGGCGGTCAGCATCAAATTCATAGACGCCCTTCTTCACCAGCCGGGTCTCAACGCCGCCTTCACTGATGCGAAGATTATTTTGGTCGTGGATCTCCGCCACTTCGACCATGGCGCGCCCCTGGCCCAACTCAACCTCAGTATCCGTGATGCTGGGCGAAATCATCTTTACTGCGCTGTTGCTATCCACGCGCAGAAACACTCCAGGCGTAAGCAGGATTTCAGCCTTGCCATTGCCGGTGGCCAGCGTTTCGCCCGGACGCAAAGTCTCATTGCCAATCGAATTGGCATTCAGTGAGTCCTGACCGATATGGGCCTGGCCTTCAACATAATTCAGAGTTCCAGGCAGCGCAGAGTTTGCGTCCGGAGTGGCAAAGGCGGGCGCAGACAGTATCACTGCCAGGAACGTACTTGTGATTGCAGTTATCCTCGACAGTTTCATTTTGAATTGACTCCTTAGTTAATTAGAGTGGATCACTGAGAAAAAGTTGCGGGAACGGGCTCCAGCCCTGAGAGAGACGAATGCAAAGAAATGTTATGAAGAGCAAGGAAGCTAAAAGCACTCAGCCAACAGCAACAAATATCTAACCAATGCATCACGCGCTCATTCATGATGAGAGCAATTAAACAAGGCTACCGCTCATTACATGGGATGCCGGGGATTTGCTATTCTGTCGCTGCTTTCGTTTCCGGAAACATGGAGTCGAATAGCCGGAGGGTATATGAAGGAAAAGACGAGCACCGTCACCGACCGCAGAAATTTTCTGATCAGTTCCGCAGCTGCCGCCGGATTAACTCTCTATCCGGAAACGCTGTTGTTTGCCCAGAGCACATCCCCGTCGGCCCCCTCAGCAGTGGCGCAAAATGCGCCGGCGGCAGGAGACGTAAAGCGTCCGGATCCGCTCAAGCCTGAACTGGTAAGAGACTTTGTAATTGCCGCGCATGGCAATCTGGAGAAGACCCAGGCCATGCTGGCAGAGACACCCAGGCTGCTGAATGCCACATGGGACTGGGGAGGCGGCGACTTTGAAATGGCCATGGGCGGCGCCGGTCACATGGGCCGCAGAGACATAGCGCTGTTTTTAATCAGCCAGGGTGGCCGTTTTGATTTGTTCGTGGCGGCAATGCTGGGGCGACTGGATGTAGTCAAGCCGATGCTCACGGCATTTCCTTATCTGGTGGATTCAAAAGGCCCGCACGGCATTCCACTGATGGCGCACGCACAGAAGGGCGGTCAGGATGCTGCGGAAGTAGCTGCGTTTTTGGAAAGCTTGAAGTTGAAGTCAGCGTGAAGCAATCAGCAATTGGCAATTAGCCAATTCTGGCCGCGAATGAACGCGAAATAGGCGAATTTTCTAATTCGTGTTTATTCGCGAAATTCGCGGCTAGCTTTTTGCAGGCAGCTTCGCAGGAATAGGGTTCCCTCGTTCGCTTCGGGATTGAAGAAAAAAACTAGATGTCGTACTTTTTCAGCAAATGCCGGAACGACCGATAAGACACTTTCAGCAGCTCAGCAGCGCGGATCTGTACGCCACCGGATTGCTCCAGCGCTGACTCGATCAATGATCGCTCAATTCCTGCCACATACTTTTCAAAGTCCACTCCGTCCGCAGGTACGTTTGGAGTTGAGCCGTTGCCGTTGGCCGCAGCGGCGCGGGCGCGTGGACGATCTGCGTCCAGATCGACCCGGAGTTCGTCACTCATTTCCATGGCTACGGCACGCTCGATGGTGTTTTCCAGCTGGCGCACGTTGCCGGGCCACTCAAATTGGGCCAGCGCATCCAGCGATTCCGGATGAATGCGCAGAATGCTTTTCTGGGCCGCGGCCGCATACTTCTTGAGGAAGTGGCTGGCCAGCAGCACCACGTCATCACGGCGCTCACGCAGGGCCGGCACCTGGATGGGAATTACGCTTACGCGATAATAAAGGTCTTCACGGAATGTATTGTTCGCCACCATTTCATGCAGATCGCGATTGGTAGCGGCGATCACACGCACGTCAACGGGCGTTTCCTGCGTTCCACCCACGGGACGAATCGTACGCTCCTGCAGGACGCGCAACAGCTTTACCTGCATGGAAAGGCTCATCTCGCCGATCTCGTCGAGGAAGATGGTACCGCCACTGGCGACCTCAAATAGTCCGCGCTTGTTCTGGCTGGCGCCGGTGAATGCGCCTTTCACATAGCCAAAGAGCTCGCTTTCCAGCAAGGTCTCTGGAAACGCGCCGCAGTTGATGGACACAAATGGCTCCGCAGCTCGCGGAGAGCACGTATGGACGGCCCGCGCCACCAGCTCTTTGCCGGTTCCGCTCTCGCCATAAATCAGCACGGTGCTCACGGTAGGAGCCACGGTGCGAATGGTGTTTTTCAGTTTCTCCAGCGCAGGGCTATTGCCAATAATGTTATCGAGCGAGTTGCGGCTGGCGGCGTCACGCTTAAAGGCAAAGTTTTCCCGCTGCAGCACCAGAGTGCTTACGGCGCGTCCAACAGCCAGCTTCAACTCTTCCAGCAGACCGGGGCCTTTGTGGATGTAATCAAACGCTCCGCCCTTTACTGCCTGCACGGCGGCTTCATAGTCCTCAACCGCGGTAATAAGAATGACCGATGTCTCCGGCGATGATTGGCGGGCAAAGCGCAACACCTCAATGCCGTCAGTCTGCGGCATCTTGATATCGGTAATTAAAAGTTCGTAGTTGGCGGAGCTCAGCTTCTTCTTTGCCGCTTCACCGCCGTTCACGGTCTCAACGCGATGACCATCTTTACGCAGCGAAATATCCAGCATTTCGCAGATAGAGCGCTGATCGTCGCAGACCAGGATACTAGCCATGCGATACCTCCGCGCTCATGGGCGCAACATTTGATTCAATGGGTTCAATTTCAGCAGCCCTGGCGTGCAGCAACTCAAGGACAAATTCCGCGCCGCTGCCCGGCGTGGACCGTACAAATATTTTTGCGCCGTGCGCCTGCACAATCTGGTAAACAATGGCCAGGCCGAGGCCCGTGCCGCCTTCAAACTGCGACTGAAAAGGCTCAAAGATTTTTTCTGTAAGGTTGGCCGGAATACCAGGGCCTGTATCACGTATTCCCAGCTGTATAAAATCGCCGACGGCGCGAATCGAGACCGTGATTGTCCCCTGGCCGTCCATGGCGCGTACGGCGTTTTCCAGCAGGTTCCAGAGCACTTGCTTGATGCGGTCGCCGTCAACGGCGGCAAAGGCCTCTGGCAGAGCGTAGTCGCGAATGATCTTCAATTCTTTGGTTTGTGAACGATTGCCCAGAAGCACCAGAGCGTCTTCCATCAGTGGAATCAGGTCCATGCGCGAGAACTTAAAGCTCTTCTCCCGCGAGTACACAAGAAAGTCAGAAATAATGGCGTTCAAACGAGTGGATTCACGGGTGATGATATTCACCAGGGTCTGCTGCTCTTCATTGAATGGAGTTACCTCAGAAAGCACATTGATGGAGCCGGCAATGGAAGCCAGCGGATTGCGAATTTCATGGGCGATGCCGGCAGCCAGGCGTCCAACGGCAGCCAATCGGTCACGCATGCGGACCTCGCCTTCAAGGCGGCGCAACTCGGTGCGGTCCTCAAAGGTATATACGTAACCGATGGTCCCCTGTTCCGGGATAATAAGCGGGGTTATGTTTACGTCAAAAGTCTTTTCCTTGCCTGAAGGCGTCAGTCCGCGCACTTCACTCTGCGCTGACATTGATTCCAGGTGCGGCAAACGGTCCACAAACAGATCAGAAATATGCCGGCCGTAAATGGATGATGCCGTGCGCTCCAGCACTTTTTGCCCGGGCGTATTCACCAGCGTAATGCGGCCCTCAAGATCAGTGGTGATCAGGGCGCTACGAATGGAGTGAATTACGTTCTCATGCAGGGCCTGCAAGCTGAGCAGTTCACCGCTTTTGTCACGCAACTCCACGCCGGCCTGACGCAGCTTGGCGGACAACGCACTGGAAAGATGGGCCACAGCCAGATAGGCGCAGAAATTGACGGCGATCACGACCTGAAGCGACTTCAGATCGCCGCGCGCGGAAAACTGGAAAGACGGAATGCGGTCAAAATAACTGAGCTCCAGCAAAGCCCCAAAGCAAAGGAACGATACAACCGCCGTGACATACGCCCAGTAGCGCGGCAGTAAAATACTGGCCACGATGATTATGAGCGGATAAAGAAAATTGAAGAAAGTATCAATGCCGCCGGTTACGTAAACCAGGGCGGATGTAAAGGCCAAATCAGTAAAAATCTGGATGATGGCCTGGCGCTGGTGTTCCTGCCAGATGGAGACCAGGAACATGAACAGAAAAGAAATGGTGAACCATGCGATGATTACGGTTTCAAAGAGACGTACCTGAACATTATTCGGAGTGAGGGTGACAATTAACAACTCAACGGCCAGAAGACAGGCTATTGCGATGACACGAACTTTTACAAGCCATGCCAGCCAAGCCCGCTCATTGAATCGAATGTCTGCCATCTCCCCTGTTCTTGTTTGCCAGTATTTGGGTTAAGACCCGCCTTGTTGGAACAGGCGGGTCAAAGTTTTGCCGGTAAGCTGGTCCGGGCTATTAGCCGGCCAGTTTTGAAATCATGGAGAAGAGCGGCATGTAGAGCGAAATTACGATTCCGCCAACGGCAACGCCCAGGAAACCGATCATGATTGGTTCCAGCAAGGTCAACATGTCCTTGGTGGCTGCATCCACATCGTCTTCATAGAAATCCGCGATCTTCTGGAGCATTGCGTCCATGGCGCCGGTAGCTTCACCTACGCCGATCATCTGCGTAACCATGTTGGGAAACACACCGCATTCCTTCAGAGGATCCACGATGGTCCGGCCTTCTTCCACCGCTTTACGAACTTTCATAAGCGCATCTTCAAGAACGGCGTTGCCTGAAGTTCTTGCGGTGATGGAGAGACCTTCAAGAATCGGCACGCCAGAGGTGATGAGCGTTCCCAGGGTACGGGTAAAACGCGCAACAGCAATCTTGCGCAGCACGCCGCCAAGGACGGGCAGGTTCAATAACATTTTATCGAACATGTAACGGCCCTTGGGATCTTTGCGGATGTACTTGACGCCCAGGAATGCCATGATGGCAAAGCCGATCATTAGCCACCAGAAGCGTCCCACGAAGTTGCTGAGCCCGATCACGATCTTGGTGGGCAAGGGCAGGTCCACGCCCATGCTCACAAACATGTTGGCGAAAATCGGCACCACGAACTTGAGCAGGCAGCCCACAACCAAGCAGGCAATGGAGATAACCGACACCGGATAAATCAATGCCGACTTCACCGCCGATTTCAACTTAACGGCCTTTTCCACGTAGGTGGCCAGGCGCTGCAGAATGGTATCCAGAATACCGCCCGCTTCACCGGCCTCAATCATGTTGGTGGTGAGGTCATCAAAAATCTTGGGATACAGACGCATGGCGTTGGAAAGCGTTGAACCGCCTTCCACGCTCTGCCGGACGCCTGTAAGGCATTTCTGGAAGATCTGGTTTTCCTGGTTTGCGGCCAGAATTTCCAGACACTGCACCAGAGGCAGACCAGCGTCAATCATGACGGAAAACTGCCGGAAAAAGACAGCCGTATCTTTAATGGGCACACTCCCGGTACCCAGCTTGGGAAGGTTGAATTCTTTTCCCTTTTCTTTAATGGCCCCCGGGGTAATGCGCTCGCGGCGCAACTGCATGGTGACCGCGGCTTTGCTATCGGCTAACCGTTCCCCGGCAACTTTTTTGCCCTGGGGGTCAGTCCCTGTAAATGTAAATACCGGCATAACGGTGACTCCTCTCGTCCTTTTTGCCTACCGACTTCTACCAACCGGGGGAGTTGGAGAAAAACTTATCTGCTATCTGCGCGGCGCAGCAGCGGCCGCGGCAGGTGTTTTGGGTGCTTGTACACCACGATTAATCATGTCCTGCAATTCGTCCGGCATGGATGAACGCTGCAACGCAGTCTCCAGCGTGATGGCTTTCTGGAAATAGAGCGACGCCAGCGCCTGGTTAAAAGTCTGCATGCCGAATTTGTCCTGCCCTGATTGCATGGCTGAATAAACCTGGTGGATCTTATCTTCGCGGATCAGGTTTCTGACCGCGGGATTGGGCACCAGAATCTCCATGGCCATCGCACGGCCTTGTCCGCCGACGCGCGGCAGCAACGTCTGGCAAAGAATTCCTTCCAATACCAGTGAAAGCTGCGCACGAATCTGCGACTGCTGGTGCGATGGAAAAACGTCAATAATACGGTTAATTGTGGACGCGGCTGAATTGGTGTGCAAGGTGCCGAAAGTCAAGTGTCCGGTTTCCGCAATGCGCAGGGCCGATTCGATGGTTTCCAGGTCGCGCATTTCGCCGATCAGCACTACGTCTGGATCTTCACGAAGGGCGGCGCGCAGAGCGCTGGTAAATGAAAGCGTGTCTGAGTGGACCTCACGCTGGTTCACCAGGCAGCTCTTGTTCTGGTGCACAAATTCAATGGGATCTTCAATGGTAATAATGTGGTCATGCCGCTCGGTATTGATCTTATCGAGCATGGCGGCCAGCGTGGTGGATTTACCGGAACCCGTAGGGCCGGTCACCAGGACCAGTCCGCGAGGCTTATCGCACAAGCGGGAAATAACATGAGGCAGATTCAACTGCTGGAATGTCTTGATCTCAAAAGGAATCACGCGATAAACAGCGCCCACCGCGCCGCGCTGATTGAAACAGTTGCCGCGGAAACGGGCCAGACCTTTGAGTCCGAAAGAGAAATCGAGCTCCAGCGTCTCTTCAAAGCGATGCTTCTGCGCGTCAGTAAGTACGCTATACGCCAGCTGCTTGGTTTCTGACGGCGTCATTGGAGGCATATCTAATGGCTGCAAATGTCCGTGAACCCTGACCTGCGGAGGAGAATTGGTCGTTATATGGAGGTCACTGCCGGACATATCCAGCATCTTTTTTAGTAGATCGCTCAGCGTTACATTCATTGCCGTTCCCTTTTCCCTTTGACGCAAATTTTAAAATCCCTGGCTTATGCCCAGGATTTCAGCAGCAGGCTTCTCTTTCACTCACTTCGGCCTGCGCCACAAAATCTTTGGTTAGTGCATCGTCTCGCGTGAGACTTCTTCCAGCGTCGTCACGCCTTCCTTTACTTTCACCAGTCCGCTGCGACGCAACGTGATCATGCCCTTCTCAATGGCTTTCTTCTTCAGTTCCACGGCAGACGCGCCGATCAGGATCAGCTCACGTATGTCATCGTCAATTTCCATGACTTCATAAAGGCCGGCGCGACCTTTGTACCCAGTGCCATTGCAGGTGGAGCAGCCTTTACCTTTGTAAACTCTCACCGTCTTGGCTTCTTCCGGTGTAAAGCCGGCTTCAACCTTGGCCTGCGGAGGCATTGGTATTTCTTCTTTGCACTCAGAGCAAATACGCCGGATCAAGCGCTGTGCGCAGATCAGGTGAACAGCCGTCGCTACGAGAAAAGGTTCAATGCCCATGTTCATCATGCGGCTGATGGTTTCCGGCGCGCCGTTCGTATGCAACGTGGAAAGCACCAGGTGGCCGGTGAGCGCGGCTTTGATGGCGATTTCCGCGGTTTCAAAGTCTCGAATCTCACCCACCAGAATTACGTTTGGATCCTGCCGCAAGAACGCGCGCAATGACGCCGCAAAATTCAGGCCGATCGACTCTTTCATCTGCACCTGGTTTACGCCGTGCAGCTGAAATTCAACCGGATCTTCCGCCGTCATAATGTT
>DASXZE010000210.1:0-11205 GCA_036502105.1 Candidatus Angelobacter sp.
AACGCGCTGGCCGTGATCGGCATTATTTACGGCGCGCTGGTTGCGCTAGTGCAACCGAACCTGAAGAAGCTGATTGCCTATTCATCTGTAAGCCATCTTGGATTTGTGGTGCTGGGCATTTTCAGTCTTACCACCATCGGCGCGAACGGCGCCGTTTACCAGATGCTGAATCACGGCATTTCTACCGGGGCTCTGTTCATGCTGGCGGGCATGCTGTATGAACGCAAACATACATACGAATTCAAAGAGTTCGGCGGACTGGCCACCCCCATGCCGGTGTTTGCCACGTTCTTCCTGTTGGCTGTGCTCTCTTCCGTTGGGCTGCCACTGCTGAATGGTTTCGTCGGTGAATTTCTGGTTCTGAGTGGCGCATTCCAGAGCGCGGTGCCTCACGCCATGCTCTTTGCCACGCTTGCCACCAGCGGCGTGATCTGGGGCGCAGGCTACCTGCTCTGGATGTACCAGAAAGTTTTCTACGGCCAGATCACCAACGCCAAAAACAAGACGCTGGCGGATATCGACAGCCGCGAGCGCATTTCGCTTGTGCCTCTGGTCGTGATGTCTGTGATTATGGGTGTGGCTTCGCCTTACTGGATGAAGTCGATTGAACCTGCGGTGATCAGTACGATCCAGCGCGTTTCCGATACGATGAAAGCGCACGTCGCTCCCGTAAGCATCGCACCTACAAATCAAGTTCAACAAATCTCAGAGACGGCCAGCAGCGCCGGCGCCGCTTCTCCAGTCCAAAAGGTCTCCGCCGCGGGTGGGCAGAAATAAATGAACCCGATTCAAACAGTAGATTACATACGCATCCTGCCTGAGCTGGTGCTCACGGCCTTTGGCATTGTGGTCATGATGGCTGACCCGCTCATGAAGCCGGGCGCAAGCCGCAAAGGCCTGGGCCTGATTGCGCTGGCGGGCACCATTGCTGCTATTGCCGCTACATTTTGTCAGATGGCATGGTCGGCTCGCGACGCTGCATTCGCCACGCCCGGATGGTTCGGCATGGTACGCGTGGACAGCTTCGCTATTTTCTTCCATCTACTGATCCCTGCGATCTCGGCGGTCTGTATTCTGGCTTCGCTCGAATACCTTGACGCGCAGAATATCCGCAGCGGCGAATACTATGCCCTGATTCTCTTTGGCACAGTCGGCATGGTGTTGATGTCATCGGCCGTCGAACTGGTGCTGATCTTTATCGCGCTGGAAATTTCGTCCATCTCCACCTATATTCTTGCCGGATACCGCCGCCGCAACGCCGGCAGCTCTGAGTCGGCCATCAAGTATTTTCTGCTGGGCTCTTTTGCCACGGCATTTTTCCTGTATGGCGTAGCCCTGATGTTCGGCGCCACTGGTTCCACCAGCATTCTGGTTATTGCCCAGGCAATGGCTGTTGCGAATCCCAGCCTGCTGGCAATTGCCGCCACCGGGTTAATGATCATTGGCCTGGGCTTTAAAGTCGCTGCCGCTCCGTTCCATGTCTGGACGCCTGACGTTTATGAAGGAGCACCTGCACCTATCGTTGCCTTGATGTCCACGGGACCCAAAGCAGCCGCGTTTGCAGTGTTGCTGCGCGTGCTCTTTGCGACACAATCCGCACACTGGTTCCCGCTGATCTGGGTCTGCGCCGCGCTCTCCATGACGATTGGCAACTTCGGCGCGCTCATGCAGAACAACGTGAAGCGCATGCTGGCCTATTCTTCCGTCGCACATGCCGGCTATATACTGGTCGCGTTTGCCGCCAGCAATGAAATTGGCATCTCTGCCGCAATCTTTTACACCGCTTCTTATGCCGCCATGAACGTGGGCGCATTTGCCGTGGTCAGCCATGTTGCCGCTGGCGGCGAGCGTTATGTTTCCGTCGACGACTATTCGGGTCTCGGACGCCGCTCTCCCCTGCTGGCTTTTACGCTGACCATCTTCATGCTGTCTCTGATTGGCATCCCAGCAACGGCTGGCTTCCTGGCCAAGTATTACGTGTTCAATGCCGCGCTTTCTGCCTCGGCACATCCCAGCGCTCTGGTGTGGCTCACGATTATCGGGTTGGTCAATAGCGCAGTGGCGTCGTATTACTATCTGCGCCTGATCGTCGTGATGTATATGCGTGAGCCGCTTATAGCGGAAGCGCCTGCACCGACCTCGGCTGCTATGAAACTGGCACTTGTGCTGGCTGCTATTGCCACAATTTATCTAGGCGTGATGCCCGGACGCATTACCGATCTCTCACTGGCTGGTGCGAACGATCTAACGCCTACTGCAGTGACTGCGGTTGGAGCGGATTCACCAGCGACAATCCCTGTGGCTGCGAATCCTGCAAAATAGCAGGACTGGCAAGCCTCGGAAGCTTTCGTCTAAGCATGCGTGCGTGAGACATTATCGGCCTTGCGCCCACCATCTAAGCTAATGCTTTGGCGCTACAGGTTGGGGTGCGGGTGGGATAAAGAATTCCAAAGATGTGCCATCGCCCACCAGCAGTGTTCCGCGGGTAGAGACGGCATAATAAATATTCTTGCTGTGCAGCGGAACGGTCAGCAGCGGAGTGCTGCTTTTGATCTCGTACAAATCCAAGTGCAGTGGCTGCGACCGCGCTACCGGCACATTGCTGGCCGTCTCCCAGAGAATCGTCCGGTGGTCCATTTCTATCCCGTAGTATTCCCCGTTCGCGATGACTGAGCTGACAAAGTCATCCGACTTGTTTTTCATGGAAAAGATCTTGTCGCCGACTCTGGGAAAGACGGAAAAATATTCGCAGCCGAAAGCGGCCAGTAAGTCATGCTCCAGTGGCGCCAGTTGATAGCGGCACGGCTGTTTGGGTGAATACCAGTCCGGCAGGATCGGCGACCACTCTCCGCCATAGGTGAGCGCGCCGAATGGGGCCAGCGACGCTGAAGGCTGGGGCGTGGAGGTGAGCAGGAAATGGTCGCCGGCGCTCCAGTAATCCCATACGGAGGGCAGGCTGAAATTTTTCAGCAGCTGCAAAGTATCGGCGTTGAGAATCTCAACCTCACTTGCGGCTTTTTCAACGGTGGAAGAAGGCGAAATGGCGCTGCGATGAAACACCTGCTGATGGACAAGGGTCACTTCCTCGCCGGAAGGCGATACGCCGATCTGCCATGCCTCTTCAGTTGATTGGCGCTTCAATGGCAGAGAGCGCGAGGCAATCCGCTCAAGCGACGGAGAGTACAGATAAAGAATATCTCCCGTGCGGACAATGAACTTGCCATCGCGCGTAGGGATGACCTTGGAAAAATCTGCATTGGTGGGAAGCTCAAGCGACTTAACGTCACTGCCATCCTGGGCGTTGAGCACCTTTATTTCAAGGATGAAATTGCCTGAGCCGCCGCTGGCATCGCGCGCAGAAAGCTTAGCGGGGCCGCGTGAACGATTCACCTGATAAATCAGTATTCTCTCGGGTGAGATAAACAGGACACCCTGATGGAGGGTCCAGCGGAAATTGATAGTGCGGTCAAAGGCCTGGAAGCCATACTTTTCCGTGATATTGATCTTCCACGCCGGCTCGGCGTTCTGAGCCAGTCCGCTCACGGGCCACAGCAGGCAAAGCAAGACCAAAGCTTTCATCGCTATCTTCATTTCTGCTCCATGGATATGCCCCACTGGCTCTGGAAAAGGCAGAGGTGTTGCTCGTCGACGTTGCTGAACTCAAGGCCCGGAAGGGTGTACATGATTGCTCCAAGGATATCACTCACTTCAGCGAATGAGCGGGATGCAACTCCCTCAATGATGGGGGTTAAAAGGAAAAGAGAAAGGCCTTCGCGGAAGCGAAGGCCTTTTCATTTCCAGAAATATTACTGGGTGCGCAGGAAAAGCAGCACGAACGTGAAAAGGACCAGCGACTCGATAAAAGCGAGTCCGATGAACAGCGCCAATTGAATACCGGCGCGTGCTCCGGGATTTCTGGCCAGGGCCTCGGCAACCGAACCAGCAACTTTGCCCTGTCCCAGACCAGCCAGGCCAGCGGCCAAGCCCATACCCAGGCCAACACCGATGGGTACAGCCCAGTTACCGGCCGGCGCTGCGCCGGATGTTTGAGCGTAAACCGGTGATGCCACCGTAAGTATTACTGCAAGGATCAACAGCAGGAACGTCAGCTTTTTCATTTTTTCTCCTATTCATTGCCAGTGGGTGGTTGACGCAAGTCCTGGGGGACTAGCGCCCTCACGCTGGCAGCGTGTTCAAAAATCTCTAGTGCTCTTCGCTCACCGCCATGCCCAGATAAACAAGCGTCAGCATAACGAAGATAAAAGTCTGTACCAGAGAAACAAATAAATGCAGTCCCAGAAAAAGGACTGGCACCAGCGCGGGCACAAGCGAAAAGAACGCCAAAGTCACCATGTCGCCGGCAAACATATTTGCGTAAAGACGCACGGTCAACGAAAGTATGCGGGCAAAGTGACTGACTACTTCAATCAAAAACATGAGAGGCGCCAGCGCCCATACCGGACCGATGAACTGCTTGATATATCCCCACCGGTGAGTGCGAATCCCATGAAAATGGTAGTAAACAAAGGTCAAAAGTGCGCAGCCCAGCGGGACAGCGGGGCTGGCCGTGGGTGACTCAAAACCGGGAACCAGTCCAAGCAGATTTCCCAGGAGGATAAAGAAACCAATCGTAACGGCATAAGGAATGTAGCGCTCGTAGCCATGTCCCATTACGCCGTGGGCCTGGTCAGCAATGAATTCCTCTGTGGCTTCCACCAGATGTTGCAGCCCACCCGGCTTGTCAACAGACATGCTGGCGCGGACGGCCAGAAAAAATGCTAGCAATATCAGAACGACCAATATTTCCATAGCCACTGGATTGGTGATAGGAGCGCTGGGATAGGCAGGTTTCACTCCGACGGCATGCAGCAGCGACGCCGCCAGTCCGCCAAAGTAGTGATTTAGAAATTCTGTAAACCAGAGTTGCTCAGGCATATATCCGGTGTTTCAAAAGTTGGAATCTAATCAGAAGCTTGGTCAATCCGGCTGGTCACCAGTGCCTCATAAATGCCCTCACCCATGGATGCCAGAATCGGCAGGATAAGGCCCACAATGAAGCCAATGAGCAGCCTTGGATAACTTTTTACTATAACATAGACCACGGTGAGAATGAGGCCATAACGCAATGGAAATGGGAAAGCAAAGCGAAACCGGCGCGGCTTAGCCTGGTCTGAAGACAGTATCCTCTCGACAATGCGCTCAGTGCCGCGATGCAGCCACACAAAATTGATCATGGCCAGCACAGATCCAATTGCCAGACCGAGTCCGCTACGCCAATTCGCCAGCAGGGCCGCTAGCAGCGTTCCAGCCACACTGAATACAATCGCTATCCGCAGGATTCTTCCATAGGCGCCAGAGAGTCTGGCTTCCATCTTCAAATCGAGCGCTGGAGAAATAACTTCCCCATCCGCCACCGTGCCTCGCGCGCCAGCATCCGGTCTGTGATCAGGAATTTCGCGATCAGGAATTTGGCCTTCAGGTGTTGGTTTCATGAATCCTTGCTGGACTGAATAATTCCGCGGATGAGTTCAGCAAACCCGGCGATGCAGCCGACAAAAAGGCCAGCCAGAGTCATCCATGAGGTTTTGAACCAGCGATCCATCCAATGCCCCAGCACCAGTCCCACA
The DNA here is from genome assembly GCA_036502105.1 of Candidatus Angelobacter sp. Classification (GTDB taxonomy): domain Bacteria; phylum Acidobacteriota; class Terriglobia; order Terriglobales; family Acidobacteriaceae; genus Angelobacter. The sequence continues at coordinate 5,628 of DASXZE010000210.1, forward strand.
ACAATTGCCGTGGGCAGGACGAAACCCAGATTGCTATACCGGCCAATCTGTCGCCAGATGTTTTCTTCCTTGTTCTTTTCCGGAGGGGAATCGGGCATGTCGCCAGTCTAGCAGCCTGATTGCCGAAAACGCACCCCTTATCGTGCCAATTCGAGCTTGCTGTATGCCGGAGACTTTTGGCAGATTGGAAGCGGCATGCATCCTGCAACCTTGGCTATAATCAAATATTAGACTTATGTCACAAACAGCACTCCATCCATGGCTCTCTTCTCCCGAAGCCCGCACCGGCACATATAACGGCGCGGAGACAGCGCTCAGCTTTGGCGCGCCTGACGCTGAGCTAGCGGCGTTGCGCTCTGGCTGTGGCGTGTTTTCACTGGCTTGGCGAAGCAAAATCAACGTGACGGGCAAAGACCGCGTGCGCTGGCTGCACAACATGGTGACCAACAATGTCCGGGATTTGCCGGCAAACCACGGCAACTATAATTTTGTGTTGAACGCACAAGGCCGCATCCTGGGCGATATGCATATTTTTAACCGGGGCGAATCTCTGGTTCTTGATACAGACACGAGCCAGGTGGAATCGCTGATCAACACCATGAAGCGCTTTATCATTATGGATAAAGTTGAGCTGACCAACGCCGGAGAAAGCTTGCTGGCTCTGGGCGTCTGCGGACCGAATGCTGAGACGGTGCTTGCCCGAGCTGATATTAATGCCTTTGGCATGCAGCCACTGGAGATTCGAGAGCTAAGTGTTGCCGGGCTAGCGATGACTGTTGTGCGCGGTCCGGAACAAAGGCCCGGCTGGTTTGAAATTTGGATTGATCCGGCGAAAGCGCAAGAGTGCTGGTCGCGATTAAGCAGTGCAGGCGCACAGCCCGTGGGCAGTGAAGCGCTGGAGATGTGGCGCGTGTTGCGCGGTATTCCAAACTATGGGCAGGACATTCGCGACCGCGATCTGCCGCAGGAAACCGAACAGATGCAGGCGCTGACGTTTACCAAAGGCTGCTATCTTGGCCAGGAAATTGTAGAGCGCATACGCGCCCGAGGCCAGGTGCATCGCAAATTTACCGGCTTTGTGTTTGGCGAACAGATACCGGCGCTGGGAAAGTTTGAAGCAGAAGGGCGCTCTCTGGCGGAAATTACAACGCTGGCCACCGTGCCTGCGGCTGAAGGCAAAAAGAATATTGGGCTGGGCTATGTTCGTCGCGAGGCACTGACGGCAGGCCCGAAGATAGATTTAAACGGCGTTGAGGCGACGGTCGTAAATCTGCCGTTTAAAATCTGAAAACAGACATTTTTAAATAGACATTAATTTCAAAACAATCGAGGGAATGAATGGCTGAGAAAAAATCAGAGTTCGTGGTAACAGATAAACGCAGGTTTGGCGCGGAAGGTGAGTCGCGGCCAGATGCTGCCGTGGAAGAAGAAAAGGCCGCAGCGCCTCGAGCAACGCCGCCTCCGCAATCCGCGCAACCAATTGGTGTGCCGGAGGCTTTGGGCAAAGTGGCTACAGTCTCCGAAGAAGAGCTTCCCGCTCCGCCAACGCCTGAAGAGCAGCATGAGCAGAGCGAGGCCTATAAGGCTTCTACCAAAAAAATTGATGACATGATTTCAGCTTCAGGCAGGGACGCCAGCCAGGGTCCCATGGAGATGAATTTTGAGCGCGTGATTGAATCCTTTTATATGAGCGCACTGATTCAGATGGGAGCGATACGGCAGGGCAACGAGCCGCCCCAGGTAGATATTATTGGCGCGCGCCAGACGATTGATTCGCTCTCTGTGCTGCAGGAGAAAACCAAAGGCAATCTCACGGACCGCGAAAAGACCTTGATGCAGAACGTGCTCTTTGAACTGCGCATGGCGTGGATTGAAATTACCAATGCCGTTGCCAGTTCCGCCACCAACCCGGCAGCCGCGCCGCCGGGGGCCGTACCACCAGGAATTATTTCTCCGCTCGACCAGAAATGAAGGCGACCCTCACCGTATTAGGCAGTGGCACATCGATGGGCGTTCCAACCATCGGGTGCAACTGCCGCGTATGCACGTCAACCGATCCTCATGACCGGCGCACGCGGCCTTCGATCCTGCTGGAATACGATGGCCACATTGTGCTGATCGACACCACGCCGGATTTCCGCGAGCAGGCCCTGCGCGAAAAGATCACGCGGCTGGACGCCATACTTTATACACACGCGCACGCTGACCATATCCTGGGGCTGGACGATGTACGCCCCATCAGCTTTAAGCACGAAGGCAAGATCCCGCTCTATGCGCATGCTGCTGCGGCAGACAGCCTGGAAAGTATCTTCCGCTACATCTTTCAATCTGACTATAAGTTTGGCGGGATCGCACGCGTGGAGATGCATCGCTTTGACGGGCCCATTGACTTGTTTGGCGCACGCTTTGAGCCGGTGAAAATCATACACGGTGAAGCGGTGATCCATGGCTTCCGCTTTGGCTCGACTGCTTATCTTACCGACTTCAGCGAGATTCCGGCAGAGTCAAAAGAGCAGCTACGTGGCCTGGATATTTTGTTTCTGGATGCGCTGCGGCATCGTCCGCATCCTACGCATTCCACGGTGGAGAATTCGCTCAGCCTGGTAGAGGAGCTCAAACCGCGGCGCGCTTTCTTTACTCACATCTCCCACGACTTGCCGCATGAGGAAACCAATCAGAGTTTTCCTGAGCATGTGCGATTGGCGCATGACGGCCTGAAGCTGGAGTTCGACATAGCATGAAAATATTCCGCTCGCTGGAAGAAGTGCCCGCGGATATTGGCTCCACCATCGTAAGCGTGGGAAATTTTGACGGCATACACTGCGGCCATCAACGGGTGCTGCAGGAAATTATTCAACGCGCGCGCCAGACGAACAGCAAAGCCGTGGCTGTGACGTTTGAGCCGCATCCATTTCGGATTCTGCGCCCGGATGTTACGCCGCGCTTGATTACTCCGCTGGCCCAGAAAGAGGTCCTGCTAGCGCAAACCGGTCTTGATGCCCTGCTGGAAATTCCCTTCACCCGCGACTTTTCCATGACTTCGGCGGAAGATTTCGCCCGCCGGATTCTTGCCGGTGCTCTGCATGCCAAGGAAGTGCATGAAGGAGAGAATTTTCATTTTGGCCATCAGGCGCAGGGGACAACAGCTCGACTGAAAGATCTTGGCCAGCAGTTTGGTTTTGCCGTGCATGTTTATCCGGTGATGATGGTGCGAGGCATTCCTGCTTCCAGCAGCCAGATACGAACGCTGCTGATTGCTGGCAAGGTCAGTATGGCGCGCAAGCTCCTGGGACGCGTGTTCAGCGTGATCGGCGCTCCCGGACGCGGACGCGGCTTTGGCCACAAATACACGGTGCCCACGATTAACCTGAGCCGCTATGACGATCTGGTGCCGGGCAACGGCGTCTATCTCACGCGCACGCGGGTAGACGGTGAAACTTTTAATTCAGTCACGAACGTTGGACTGAGGCCAACATTTGGTGATGAGTCTTTTGCGATTGAAACGCACCTGTTGGACTTCCATCCCCTGGACATCACGGCGCAGACTGAGGTTGAGATTTCATTTTTGAAGTGGCTGCGTCCGGAGATTAAGTTTCCGTCGATTGAGGATTTGAAAGCGCAGATTGGAAAAGATGTGAAAATGGCGCAGCGGTATTTTGAGTTGCTGGGTTCTTTTACACCCCGAAGCGAAGCGAGGGGCCCCTATCGCCACTAAACTTTTAGTCACGACTGGCAGCAAATGCGTCGATATTTCTATTTAAAATCAGCATCCTCTTACTATAGGGTTCCCTCGCTGACGCTCGGGATAAAGAAAAAAGCTGCTAAAATGCCCTCTACCCCATGGCCTCCACTTCACTTCCAACTCTTTCGCAAGCCACATCCGCACAGAAGCGCACGCTTTTAGCCGCTGCGCTGGGCTGGGGACTGGATGGGTTCGACGTGCTGCTTTACAGTAACGTCCAGGTCAAGGCGATGGAGTCGCTGGGGATTTATCCCAGTGATCTGCACTACAAAGCAATTTCCGGATTGCCGAATGCATTCATGCTGCTGGCATCGGGCATTGGCGGAGTGCTGTTTGGCTTCATCGCTGATCGCATTGGCCGCACCAAGGCCCTGATGCTGAGCATCCTGACTTATTCGCTGTGCTCGCTGGGCTCGGGGCTTTCAACGTCCATCGTGGTGCTGATCTTTTTCCGCTTTGTGCTTGGCCTGGGCATGGGCGGTGAGTGGAACACCGGCGCAACGCTGGTGGCGGAAACATGGCCAACACATTTGCGGGCGCGGGCCATCGCCATTGTGCAAAGCGCGTGGGCCTGGGGACTGGCGGCAGCGTCATTGGCTGCGTGGATTGTGCTGGGCAAGTTGCATCAGAACTGGCGGATGGTTTTCTTTGTGGGTGTTCTGCCGGCGCTGGTAACGCTGTGGATCAGGAAGAGCGTGCCTGAATCTGAGATGTGGCAGCAGCAAAAAGACCGCGCGACCGTGAAGGCACCGTTCTCAGAAATCTTTTCACCAGAGTTGCGCAAGCAGACGATTTTTTTGCTGCTGCTGAACGTCTTTGGATTATTTGCATGGTGGGGACTGTTTAGCTGGATGCCGCCTTACCTTACGCTTCCGATCGAGCGCGGAGGACGCGGCTTTAGCATGATGAATACCGCCACGTTGCTCGTCACGCTGAATCTTGTGGGTATGTTTCCCGGCTATCTTTGTTATGGCTGGGTAGCAGACAAGCTTGGCCGAAAGACTTCTTTAATTCTCTATACGCTATGCGCAGCTGCGCTGATTCCTTTATATGCTGCGGCGCGCACGCAATGGATCATTTTGATTCTGGGTGCAATGGTAGGATTCTTTGGCACTGGCTTTTTTGCTGGCTCAGGAATTATCGGCAGCGAGATTTTCCCGACCCGCATACGTGCCCGCGCCCTGGGATTCACTTACAACGGCGCTCGCGCATTGAGCTGCGTGGCGCCTTATACCATCGGCTGGGTGGGCGACAGAAAAGGCTTGAGCGCGGCATTTTTATTGTGCGCAATTGCGTTTGTGCTGACGGCGCTGATGGCGACACAACTGCCAGAGACTAAGGGCAAAAATCTGGAGTAGCCGCAGATGGCCGCTGAAAAGCGCAGATCGGAAACTCAGTCCCTTTTATTTCCCTTTAAAATGAAAAGGCAAAAATATGTTGCTAGATTCAGCTCCATATTTTTGCCTTTGAATGATTCGTTGTGACAGAGGTCCCTTGTGCGCTCGGGATTACACAAAAAAGATCTTACGGAGTAACCTCAGCCGGCATTGACGTCTTCTTTGGCCGGCGATTCGCCTGCAGTATCTTTTTGCGAAGCCGCAGATTCTTTGGCGTGACTTCCACCAGTTCGTCGTCGGCAACAAATTCAATTGCCTGCTCCAGCGTGAGGTTCTTGAAGGGCACCAAGCGGATGGCCTCGTCTGCGCTCGATGAGCGCATATTGGTCAATTTCTTTTCTCTAACGGCATTCACATCCAAATCGACCTCGCGGGCGTTCTCGCCTACGATCATCCCCTCATACAGCTCCATGCCCGGAGCAATGAACAATGCGCCGCG
>DASXZE010000211.1:0-8348 GCA_036502105.1 Candidatus Angelobacter sp.
CGTCGTCATAAATCACGTCAGCTTCGCGGCGGAAGAGGTGATCGATCATCCGATAGATGCCTTTTTCATTGCCGGGAATAATGCGGGAAGAGAGAACCACAGTGTCGCCTTTTTCAATGCGTGCATGCTTATGGCTGTCAACGGCAGCGCGCGAAAGCGCGGACATGGGCTCGCCCTGCGTGCCGCTGAACATCACGCAGACCTGGTTTGGCTGATAATCTTTGATCTGGCCCGGGTGAATTAATAATCCTTCCGGCACGTCAAAGTAGCCGAGATCCATGGCGATCTCTGAGGCCTCAGTCATGGAGCGCCCGACCAGAGCGATTTTGCGCCGGTACTGCTGCGCCATCTCAAAGGCCAGCTTGATGCGATGGATGGATGACGAAAAGCAGGAGATAAAAAGCCGGCGCTCTGTCCGTGCAAAAATTTCGTCAAACTTGCTGCGCACGGCGCGTTCGCTGGGTGTATAGCCACGGCGCTCGGCGTTGGTGGAGTCCTGCAGCAGAGCCAGCACGTTGCCTTCTTTGCCATATTCGGCAAAAGTATGAAGATCAAACAGGCGATTGTCAGTGGGCGTGGGATCAACCTTGAAATCGCCGGTGTGAATTACTACTCCCAGCGGTGTGTGCACGGCCAGAGCCACGCAATCCACAATGCTGTGGGTTACCTGAATTGGATTAATGGTGAAAGGCCCCAGCGTAAAGCGCGAGCCAGCGCGGATCTCGCGCAGATCCGCGTCATCAAGCAAGCCATGTTCTTCCAGCTTGTTTTCCACCAGAGCCAGGGTGAACTCAGTGCCAAAGACCGGCACTTTTAATTCGGTCAGGACCCAGGGCAGTGCGCCTATGTGGTCTTCATGTCCGTGAGTCAGCAGAATGCCGCGAACTCTTTCGCGGTTCTGGATCAGGTAGGTGATGTCTGGAACAACGATATCCACGCCGAGCAACTCGGATTCGGGAAACATGAGGCCAGCGTCAATGACGATGATGTCATCCCCATAACGCAGGACCATACAGTTCATTCCGAATTCGCCGAGGCCGCCCAGAGGGATTAGATGGAGTTTTTGAGAAGGCATGGTCAACAGTTGATGCTATCAGTTTAAAACGTGTCAGGGGAAGGAAGGCTCACGAATGCGCGGAAACCGGCGGCTGGGCCTGCATCCGCTGCAGCGTGAGGCGTTCGCGTTTACCCAGGATGGAGCCGGCGAGCCAGCCCCAAAGACCGTTCAGGCAGAATAAAAATCCGGCATAGCCAACGTACTCCGCGGGAAGTGCGAGGGCCGTAATGGCGACGATTGCGCCGACACCTGCGAGTCCGGAAAAATGAATGATTGCGTTGCGCGTGCAGAGCTCCTCATATTCGTTCAATTCAAGTTCGCGGCGCTTTTTATAAGCATATTGGTAGAGCAGCGCAAACAATCCGTAAACGGCAGTGACGCCTGCGCTGTAAATAAGCCAGAGCAGCAAAAGCTCGTGATTCGATCTGATCATACGGCTTAGCTGCGGCAGCGGCACGGTCCTGCCGCCAGACAGGGCGCCTACTGCCATGGTGAACAAAAATTTGAGCGGATAAACGTAAAACAACACCACAAAAATCAGGGCAGCGTTGAGCACAATGGTGTAGACAGTCTGGAGCCCGTAACGCCGCGAAAATTTATAGTGGAAGTACCAGACCTGCGTCAGAATCGTGAAACAGATGGCGAAGGCCACAAAACCTTTCATCGCGATTAGCAACTCATCAAAGGTGTGCGGCACTTCCAGCGAGACCACCAGCAGCGTCACGGCAAAAGCAAAGACAGCGTCAGTGAATCCCTCAAGACGCGTGATCTCGCCGCCGCGCCAGCGGAAATTCTTTTCCGGCGGCACCAGCTGATGGCCTGCGAGTTGGCGGATCATCTTTTGCTCCGTGGGCTGCTCAATGCATCCTCGTTATGCAGCATTATTGCGTCGCTGCTTCAATCACTGCAGGCGACGTGGTTGCTTCTCCTAGTTCGCCTTCCCAGCGCGCTACCACCGCACTGGCCAGGCAGTTGCCGACTACATTAATCATGGTACGCGCCATATCCATTAACTGGTCCACGCCAAGGATCGCAAAGAAAGGCCAGGTTGGCAGTTGGAATGATTCCGCCGTGGCCAGCAGAATAACCAGCGACGCGCGGGGCACCCCAGCTACGCCCTTGCTGGTAAGCATCAGGGTGAAAACCATGAGCAGTTGCTGGCCAAAACCCAGATGAATGCCCGCCGCTTGTGCAGCAAAAACCGATGCCAGCGACAGATAAAGCGTGCTGCCATCCAGGTTGAAGCTATAGCCGGTGGGTATCACAAAGGCCACAACCTGCCGCGGTACGCCGAAAGCTTCCATGGCTTCCATGGCGCGGGGCAGCGCGGCTTCAGAACTGGCCGTGGCAAATGCGATGGAGGCCGGCTCAGCCACGGCTTTAAAGAATCGACGCACATCAATGCGGGCGATCAGGGCCACGGGCACAAACACGCAGGAAACAAGAATCACCAGCGCGGCATACAAGGTCAGCACAAGCTTGGCCAGGTTCCACATTACGTCAAAGCCCATGGTGCTGACTGTAACGGCAATTGCCCCAGCCACGCCGATAGGCGCAAACAGCATGACGATGTTGGTGAACTTGAACATGGTCTCAGACAGGCTCTCTGAGAACTCCAGCAGCGGCCGTCGGCGCTTTTCATCCAGTAGAGCCAGGGCGATGCCAAAAATAATGCTGAAGACCACTACCTGCAAAACCTGGTTTTCAGCGACTGATTTGGCAATGTTTTCAGGAAACACGTGCAGAATCAAGTCAGAGGCTGTCTGCTTCTGGACGACCCCCACTGCCGGGGCATTCGCTGGTGCTTTTACGCCCACGCCGGCGCGCGAGAAATTGATTGCGCCCAGCCCAATGAAAAGCGCCAGGGTGGTGACCACTTCAAAATAAAGCAGTGCTTTAATGCCCATGCGTCCGACTTGTTTAAGATTGGAGTGGCCGGCAATTCCGACCACCAGCGTGGAAAAAATGAGCGGTGCGATGATGGTACGAATCATCCGCAGAAAGATCCCGCTCAGCACCTGGAGCTGCTTGGCCTGTGCGGGAAGATCATGGCCAAATTCCGCGCCCACAAAAATGCCCACCATGATCCACGTGGTCAACGAACGGCGCACGCAGGCATAAGCGACTAAAGCAGCCAGTGCAATCCAGCGGGTGATGAGCAACAGAGTAGGATTGATGGCCGCGCCGGTGTAGTGGTTCACGGCCCAGAGCACGCAGGCCACACCAGCCAGCGCCAGGAAGGCGATCAGGAATCGAGCTTGGTTCGGTGAGTTTTTCATCAGCGCAGCAAGTCCTCCAATTCAATTGAGCCCAGGGTCTTTTCGTCACGATATTTCACGATGATCGGCGTATAGATGGAAAGTCCCCACTCGGCCGCTTTGCCCTTGGTGATGGCGCGCGATCCCGGCACGACTACAGCATTCTCGGGGATAATAAGCGGCGTGTCAGCCGAAGAACGATACACCTGTTCGCGGACAATGTCATAGACCGGCGTGGCGCGGGTGAGGATCACGCCTGAACCCAGCACAGCGCCGCTGCGCACCTGCGTGCCTTCATAGATTCCGCAATTGCCGCCGACCAGAACGTCATCTTCAATAATCACCGGGGAAGCGTTTACCGGCTCCAGCACGCCGCCAACCTGCGCCGCTGCGCTCAGGTGAACGCGCTTGCCAATCTGCGCGCAGGAGCCGACGAGCGCATGCGAATCGATCAATGTGCCTTCGTCAACATAGGCTCCAACGTTTACGTACATGGGCGGCATGCAGATCACGCCCGGCGCGATATAAGCTCCGGTGCGAATGGACGACCCACCAGGCACCACGCGAATTTTGTCTGCGACGGTAAATTGGCGGGCGGGAAAGGTGTCTTTATCCACAAAGCTCAGGGCGCCGCCGCTCATCTCTTCCAGTTCGCCTATCCGGAAGCCCAGCAGGATGCCTTGCTTCACCCAGGTGTTTACGCGCCACTGGCCGTCAACCTTTTCTGCTGCCCGGATCTCTCCGCGGGTCAAGGCTTCATGAAATTCACTAAAAGCGTGGCGAGCGTGTACGGCTACTTCTGAAGGGAGGGGGCCCTTAGCGTAAAGATGTTCGATTTCTGCGCGTAATATATCCATGATTGGTAGTGCTCAGGCGGAAACCTACTGATTGGGTAAAATTCCGTTTCGCAGGAGCAAGTGCGGAGTATAAACGGCTGCGCTTCACCCGCAAAGCCCTACTTTTATCTATAAAGCAGGGCGGGCCCTGCTTTTGCATCCGATACGCGGAGCCGTGCTTACATACGCAAAGCTCCTGCTTTGCATCTGATAAAGGAGATGACCAGAGTTCTTTATGTCGCGTATCCGCTGCTGACCGTTTCCTGTGAAGCGGCCGGCGGCGCTGAGCAGGTTTTGTGGACACTGGAACGCGAAGTGACGGGGCGTGGAGTGCTTACGACTGTAGCTGCGTCTGCGGGATCGCAAGTGAGTGGCGAGTTGTTTGCCACTGGAGAGTCCTGTACTCATCCTGACGACTATGACCGCCGACGCGCCGAGCATGAGGGCCGGGTTATGGAGTTTATCCGGCAGCGCGAGAGAGAAGGGAAAGCTTTTGATCTGGTGCATGATATGTCCGGCAGCTTCTGGCGACGTGCCGCTGAGATTGGTTTGCCCGTGCTGGCCACATTGCATCTGCCACGCAGTTTTTACTCGCCAGAGAGCTTTGAAAATATTCCAGCGAATGTCAGTTTCAACTGCGTTTCACAGTCGCAGGCTCGCAGCTTCAGTGATCTGGCAAACATGATTGGAGTGGCGCCGAATGGCATTGCGCAAGAAAAGTTTGCGGCAGACTCCGGCGGAGACGCGCAGCAAAACTCAACTGATCGATCTGATCGCAATCGCCAAGGGCTGATCTGGCTGGGGCGCATCTGCGAAGAAAAGGCTCCGCATCTGGCGTTGGAGATTGCTGAACGTGCTGGCTTCCCCGTCACAATTGCCGGACAGGTCTATCCGTTTTCTTATCATCAGCAGTATTTTGAGAGGGAAGTAGCTCCGAGACTGAAAGCGGTTCCAAACGCCAGGTTCATCGCTTCGCCTTCGTTCGAGGCCAAGCGAAGTCTTCTGCGTGAAGCGCAAGCTTTGCTGATTACCAGCCTTGCCGAAGAGACCAGTTCGTTGGTCGGCATGGAAGCCGCGGCTTCTGGGACGCCAGTGGTTGCGTTCCGCCGCGGGGCATTGCCAGAAGTTGTGCGAGATGGCGTGACAGGTTTTGTGGTGGATGATGTGAGCGGCGCGGTGGAAGCTTGCAGCCGTCTAGAATCGATCAGCAATGCCGCATGCAGAGCGCATGCCGAGGAAAATTTCAGCAGCACCAGAATGGCGGATGGATACACGCAGCTCTACGCGAGGATTTTGCAAGCCGGGACGCAGATGGCTATTGGCGCTTAAACGTGTTGTGACAGCGACAGGATATTTCCGTCAGGATCTTTGAACCACGCTACTTTCGCGCCACCGGGAGCGGTCCATATGCCTGATTCCTCTTGTTGTAGTCCCGGAAATTTTTCAAAGGTCACGCCTTTTTTCTGCAACGCCGCTGCTTCCTCTTCTATCTTTGAAATCTCCCAGCCCATCACGGTGAAGCCGGCAGGAGTAAAGTTTGGCGTCTTGGCCAACCGGACCATGATGCCATTGGATTCCATGACCAGGGCAAACGGATCGTCGCTGACAAAGCGCAGGCCGAGCACGCTTTCATAAAAGGGCCGTGATTTTTGGGAATCCCGGATGGGAACAAAAGCAACGATTTTTGCTGTATTGAGCATGGACGCCTCTGACGGGATAGTAACTCTCAGGCTGGCGCGGGTTCAATGCTGGCCCAAAATCAGCGCCAAAAAAAGTAAAAAATGCGCGCATAAAATGGCGCGGCCTGCGATCCATGTATAGGGATGTATCTCCAAGGTGGGTGGCCTTGAGACGCGGATGGCCGATGGAAACTCCTTGCGTCGGCGACTGTGTTTGAAGGTTACAAAGAGCGGCTGCGTTAATCGGCGCGGCCGCTCATTTTTTTACCAATTTAGTTTTTACAAGATTCGACCGGCTGGCAGATTACAAATCAGAAACTGAGGCATGGACCTGCAACAGTCCCAGCTCGGTGGCCAGCTTCTCCAGCTTGGCCCGCGTCTCAGACTTTACGGGCAACATGGGCAGCCGCAGAACTTCTTCAATGCGTCCCATCATGGCTAGCACGGCTTTTGCCGGCATGGGATTTGATTCCAGGAAATTGGCCTGCATCAGCGGATGGAACTGGCGCTGAATGCGGCGGGCCTTGTTCCAGTCATTCTTGAGCGCGGCCGCAGCGAGTTCAGACATCTCTTTGGGAATTTCATTGGAACAAACGGAAATAATGCCCACGCCGCCCAGGGCGATCACCGGCAGCGTAACTGCGTCATCACCGGAGAAGACGAGGAAGCTTTCCGGCACGTGATTGAAGACCTCAGCAATCTGGCTGATGTTGCCGCTGGCTTCTTTTACCGCAATGATGTTCGGAATCTTGGCCAGCCGGCCGAGAGTGGCAGGCTCAATGTTGGCAGCGGTGCGGCCCTGCACGCTATAGAGCACAATTGGCTTGTCCACGGCTTCTGCAATGGCCTTGAAGTGCTGATACTGGCCTTCCTGCGTGGGCTTGTTGTAGTAAGGTGACGCAGTCAAGATTGCGTCGACGCCTTTGCGCCGGTTCAGCTCGCGCGCTTTCTCCACGGCCTCTGCCGTGCAGTTTGATGTGGCTCCGGCGACGATGGGCACGCGTCCGCCGGCAACATCAATCGTGATATCGATCACGCGCAGCCATTCGTCCTGGGTCAGCGTTGGCGTCTCGCCGGTGGTGCCGCAGGGAACAAGAAAGTGTATGCCGGAGCTGATCTGCCATTCGACGAATGCGCGAAGCGCCTTTTCGTCGAGGCTCTGGTCTTGCTTAAACGGAGTAATGAGCGCGGTACCGCAGCCTTGTAGATTCATGGTCGATCTAGGATAACAAATTCAACCACAGAGGTCACAGAGGAACACAGAGTGGGTAATATTTTACAGAGAGTGCAACGCTTTTCTAAGCCGGATTTCTTGTTGCTACCTCTGTGTGCTCTGTGCCCTCTGTGGTAAATGCATTTCTAAAGCTGGTCCACGATCTCCGGGAATTCGTAAAAACCTGACTTGCCTTTGATCCACTCGGCGGCGCGGACTGCGCCTTCGGCGAAGCCTACGCGCGACTTGGCGTCATGGGTGAAGAGGATGGTCTCAGTGGGTGAATCCATCATTACCAGGTGCATGCCCACCGTCTCGCCTTCGCGGACGGAGGCGACTTCAACTTTTTCTCCGGAGCCAGTCTCAAGAATTTTCTGCATGGTTATGGCTGATCCTGAGGGCTTATCTTTTTTGTGGACGTGATGGCGCTCCACGATATTGCCGCGGTATCCCTGCTTCAAAACGGGGGCCATGGCTTGCAGCGCCTTGAAGAAAAAATTCATGCCGACGGAGAAGTTTGATCCATAGAGCACTGCGCCTTTGCGCTCTGCTACCAGCTCACGGACTTTATCCATGTGGTGATACCAGCCGGTGGTGCCCACAACTATGGGAATGCGTGATTCCACGCAGCGAATAATATTGGCGATCACCGCGTGCGGCGTGGTGAAGTCGATGACGGCGTCAATTTCCTTGAGCGTGGCCGGCGTGAGCGCGCGGCCGTCCTGATTTTCATGGCTGGCCAGCGAGCGCACTTCATGCTGCCGCTCTTTGGCAATCTCCGCCACCAACGCGCCGGTTTTGCCGCGCCCGAGCACAAGAATCTTCACGCGAACACCTCTCTCAAGAGAACACTTCTTTCAAGTTTCAAGCAACCATTTTTCAAGCGGCACCGCTTTAAGCAAAAACCTCAGGATCCAATTGCGAGAAAAACGTGCGATGCAGGCGCGAAACAACGTCCGGCACGGCATCTTCGTCTATAACGAAGCTGATATTAATTTCTGACGCGCCCTGGGAAATCATATGTATGTTGGCGTCAGGGATGGCGCTGAAAACTTTGGCGGCGATGCCCGGCGTGCTTTTGATGTTTTCGCCAACGAGGCAAACGATGGCTTTGCGGCCTTCATATTTTACGTCGGCCAGCTTGGCCAGATCGGCGGCGATGGCCGCGATGGATTCATTGGAATCCACCGTCACCGAGACGCTGACCTCTGAGGTGGAAACCATGTCCACGGGGCAGTGATGGTTGGCAAAAACTTCAAAGATGCTTTTGAGAAAGCCGTGCGCCATGAGCATGCGCGTGGCGAC
>DASXZE010000212.1:0-18580 GCA_036502105.1 Candidatus Angelobacter sp.
ATCCAGCTTCTGTAGCGTCTGGTCAGCGGCCCCTGGCTGTATTTGCTCATCAGCTCGTAGTCCGCCAGGCTTGGCAGCTTATTCAGGTTTCGAACTACCTTTGCCCAATCCAGAAACAATTCCTCCATCGTCAATAGATGTCCCGGCCCGCCAATCTCCAGATTGCATGCCAGCAGCGCCCGTTTGTAAGAACCAAACAACCGCCGGATATGCTGCCGGGCCATGCATCCGGCGTCGTTTAGTTCGGTCATGCTGGGCGCGTGTCCCAATTTCTCAGCACACTGCCCAATCAATGTAATTGCCTCTTCTTTTGTCATTGTTTTCTCCAATAAAAAAGCCACCCAGTCTGGGTGGCTCTGATTGCTTTAGAAAATCGTGTGGCACCGCCGCCCTCGGCGGTGGATCTTGTTTTGGTTGATTTGTTTTGGTTTTGCTTAATTGCCAACGGCTAACTACTAAGGGCTGATTTCAGACACACTTCTTCCCGCAGGCGTAATGAGCATTTAAAAAACATGCCCTTACGGGAAAAGTCAACTTTCAGCTGTAGTCTCAACCCAAAAACCGATGGGTCAAGAGCCAAAAGCATTCTTAGCGGTTGCAGGCCTTTCCGGGTTTCCCCGCCGACGCCGCTCTCGGTTAAAATCAATCCAACTATAAGCGAAACTGAAGCGAATTGCAAGCAAAAAATGAGCCAAGGCGAAGGAGTTCAGAGACAGAGCAACTGACACTTAATCAATAGGTTGAAGCTTCGATTCCTTCCGCGCTCACCAATTTAAAATCAAGCATTTGACAGGGATGTCATTGAAAATATTCAACTTCTTTGGCAACAGGAGACGATGTGCGCCAATGGGCCATGCCTTAAAATTACTATTTCTTACTTTTTCTTATCCCTAAGAAATGGGGTAAGTCATTCTAAGAAATTCAGTTCATGGGAGAGCAGTTGTCAGATCGACCCAATCCCCCTACACTAAGCAGCTATGCCAACATGCTTCGTCATTCAACCATTCGATAAGGGCGGCCCCTACGACAAGCGCTATAACGACGTGCTGAAGCCCGCCATCGAAAGCGCGGATCTTAGTCCATATCGGGTAGACGAAGATCCGGGAACCACCGTTCTAATTGAGGACATTGAAAAAGGTATTCGTGATTCAGAAATCTGTCTTGCCGATATCACAACTAACAATCCGAATATCTGGTATGAGGTGGGGTTCGCAATTGCGAACGGCAAACCTGTAGTTCTGATCTGCGCTGATCAACGTCCAGAGCCTTTCCCTTTTGATGTAAGACACCGCCATATAGTGAACTATAAACTTCATTCGTCGAGCGACTTTGACGCGCTCAGGTCTGAAGTGATCAAAAGACTGAAGGCCCAAGCGGAGAAAGCAGAGACTCTCCAGACCGTAGCCACTATGTCAGAGATGAAAACCACGGAAGGCCTGTCGGCCCACGAGATCGCCGCGATGATGACAATCATGTCGGAACGATCAAGCCCTCAAGACGGACTAGCGCCTCATGTGATTAGGAACAAGATGACCCACGCGGGCTACACTGATATCGCGGTGGGACTCGCATTGGAAAGTCTTTTTCGAAAGAAACTGATTGAATATTTCCAAGACGAAGACTACCACGGTGGCCAATTTGACAGTACTCGATTGACCGACAATGGCATCGGATGGCTACTTGCGAATCAAGACATGTTCCGCATGAGGCGGGATCAGAAAAGAGAAGTCGCTCAGTCCGCAGAGATCACCGATGAGGACATCCCGTTTTGAAAAGTTTGTTATGATGCCTCCCATGGCAGATAGAAGCCTCAAAAAAGGCGCTCACACAGTTGATTTTCAATACACGAATAACTGCGATTCGATAAATGCTATCGACACAAGAGTGGCTATTGATGAAGGCAAAATGATTCTGAAGTTTACGTTGAAGCCCGCTGGCGGCAATCAGAGCGACGATGAAGAAAACCTGCACACAGATAAACCAGTTTCTGTTCAGATCAGAGATGAGCAGGTTGGCACAAAATTGCGTAACTTTCAGACGGCGCGATTAAAAGATTTAACTGCCGGAAAAATGGTGCTAGAGGTTACGTCGAGAAACAAGGTCTTATCTTTTGAGGTCAAGCGAATAAAGCGCGGACAGCTTAGTGGGCTCGACCTGACGCTGTAAGTTGGTACCTCTTCTCGAATTGGTCCCTTTAGCCTCCCTCTAAGCGTCAATTTTGCCTCTATATCGTGCTACTCTGAAATTCAAGGACACACTTTATATGCTGGGCTTTTACATGGATGACAGCGCTGACGCGAAAAGGCAAACCGTGTTTTCTGTGGCAGGGTTTATTGGTGAACCGGATAAATGGTTTGAAGCCCAACGCCACTGGGAGAACAGGTTAAAAAAGGAGGGGTTGGATTATTTTAGAACGTATGAGTGCATCAATCTTGACGGTGAGTTTAGGAAGAAGTTGGTGGATCCACATGGTCTAACCACTGCAAGGGTTATTGCAAACGCCGTTCTTCACGACCTGAAACAGATTGTTGCAACGTCTGAGCTTTTCGCATATTGCTTGGGCGTTCTCATGGATGATTATCGTCAGGTGTCAAGCGAACCAGATGGCCAGATCGTTCTAAATCCAGACCCATATATATACGCCCATCAGGAACTGATTGGGCAGGTTCTTGATGAGGTGCACAAGTTTCCAAAACACAGGCGGGAAGTGGTGGCATTTCTTTACGATGAACACAGTAAAGCAGCACTGTTACAGAACTCGTGGTCACAATATAAACTGAACAATCCCAATTGGGCCAAATCCGCTGGAACTCTTGAATCGTTGGATGACAAAATACATATCCCCATTCAAATGGCTGACCTGTTAGCCCACACCACAACTCACACTTTTCTCAAGCGACAAACTGATCCCGAAGCGGCAAAGGAAAAACTCAAGGGTTGGCTTAAGAAAAACTTGATGATGGTGGCGTATGCGAATGCTGAGTACTTGAGGTTGATTGTTGCCCACAACCTTCAGCTTGCAAAATCGCTTGGGGTAAGGGGGGGTATATTTTGACGGAAATCCAGTATTGATCCGCGTTTATCCGTGTTGATCCGTGGTAAGCCTTTGTTTTTGGGTTCTGCCATGAATCCAGATTTTTTATCCCCCATCGCGCCGCCAAGCTTCTACAATCGAATGAAGGAAGCAACTCCACCTGCGTGGGACATCAATGACCAAAGACGAGATCCTGAAAAAGCACAAGCAGTACCTGTTCCCTTCCATCTTTACCTATTACGCCGATCCGCTGGTGACTGACCATGCCAGCATGCAGCACGTATGGGACGTGGAGGGCAACAAGTACCTGGATTTCTTTGGCGGGATTGTGACGATCTCAGTGGGGCATGCGAACCCGCGCGTGACCGGCAAGATCAAGGCGCAAATTGACAAGTTGCAGCATGCTTCGACGGTGTTTCCCAATGAAGCCGTGGTGGCGCTGGCGGAGAAGATTGCGCAGATTACTCCGGGCGAAATTACGCAGAGTTTTTTTTCCAGCAGCGGCACGGAAGCCAATGAAACCGCGGTGCAGCTGGCGCGGATGTTTACCGGCCGGTTTGAAGTGGTGGCGCTACGGCATGGCTACAGCGGCCGCTCCCAGCTGATGCAGACCATGACAGCGCACAACACCTGGCGCAAATCGCTGCCCATGCCGGCTCCTGGAATAGTGCATGCGATGAATGCATATTGCTATCGTTGCCCGCTGGGAAAGACTTATCCGAGTTGCGAGGTGGCGTGCGCGAAAGATGTTGAAGCGGTGATACAGACATCGACGAGCGGGCAGATCGCGGCGTTTCTGGCTGAGCCGATCCAGGGTGTGGGCGGATTCATTACGCCGCCGCCGGAATATTTCAAGATCGTTTTCAAGATAGTAAAAGATTACGGCGGGCTCTTTATCTCTGACGAAGTGCAGACCGGCTGGGGACGCACCGGCAAACGCTGGTTTGGCATTGAGCAGTGGGAGGTGACGCCGGACATTCTTACGTCGGCGAAGGGGCTGGCGAATGGAGTGCCTGTGGGCTTGACAGCGACGCGTCCGGAGATTGCCGCCAGCTTTAAAGGCCTGCAGATTTCTACCTTCGGCGGAAACCCGGTGACCTCAGTGGCTGCCAAAGCCACGATTGACCTGATTGAAGAAGACCGCCTGATGGACAACGCTGACACGGTTGGCCGCTACTTCCGCGATGGCCTGGAAGGACTGAAAGAAAAACATGAGTTGATTGGCGACGTGCGCGGCATGGGCCTGCTGCAGGCGATGGAGTTTGTGAAAGATCGCAAAACCAAAGAGCCAGCGCCGGAGGCCACAAACCAGTTCATGGAACATTGCCGCAAAGGCGGATTGCTGGTAGGCAAAGGCGGACTGTATGGAAACGTGGTCCGCACATCGCCACCGCTGAATATTTCCAAAAGCGATGTGGATGAAGCGATCAGAATCATGGACCAGGCACTCACGCAGATGCAACCGGCGTTGGCCGGTATATCGGGGGCCGGAGCGTCAACACGAGGTTGAGTGCTGCGTATCCGCAGTGGCGTTTATGAGATTGTTTTTGGTTAAAGGAAATAGCAAGGCAGGTTTTGCTTTTTAAGGGCGCTGGCGGGCACAAGTAAAAGGAAAAACCTGTGCCCGTTTACGCCTCCCTTGGAGGGGATCTGCGAAACTTTTGGGGCTTGCCACTGAGGCTTACATCTGGCGCTCATATCTAAAAATGCGAATCAATCGCCCATCACTGCTGCCTTGGTATCCACCAGTCCGATTTCACGATGCGGCTCTGCGCTGTGCGTGGCAACCGCAGAAAGCGCTGTGGCCGGAGTCTCCCAGTCGTATCCTTCTTCACCGTGCTGTGACAGATCCAGGCCAATCACTTCATGCTCTTCTGGAACACGCAGACCGATGGTGACATCGACAACTTTCAGGATCGCCAGCGTGCCTATAACAGCGAGCCCAGCTGCGAATCCAATGCCAATCAGCTGATTCACAAGCTGATGCGGATTGCCTTCCAGCGCGCCTGAAGGCAGGACGCGTCCGGCAGCGTCTTTGAAAACGGGATTGATCACGCTGCTGGCAAAGACTCCGGTGAGCACGGCGCCAATCATTCCGCCTGCGCCATGAACGCCGAACGCGTCAAGCGAATCGTCATAACCGAAGCGGGTTTTTACGAGCGCAACCATCAGATAGCAAAAAACGCCGGCTATGCCTCCAATGGCGAGCGCTGCCATCGGGCTGACAAAACCGGCCGCAGGGGTGATTGCAACTAAACCTGCAACAGAGCCGGAGATCGCACCGAGTGCGCTGGGCTTGCCGTTACGAATCCATTCAGCACCGCACCATCCGATGACGGCGGTGGCGGCAGCAAAGTGCGTCGCGACAAAAGCGCTGGTGGCCAGCGGGCCGGCACTCAACGCGCTGCCGGCGTTGAAGCCAAACCATCCTACCCACAGCAGACACGCGCCGATAAAGCTGAGAACCATACTATGCGGAGGCATTGCCTCACGCGGATAGCCGATGCGGCGTCCGAGATAGAGCGCGCAGACAAGCGCGGAAACGCCAGATGTAACGTGGACCACGGTGCCGCCAGCGAAGTCGAGTGTGGGGAAACGCCCGCCCAATGCGGAGTTCAACATCCCACCTTTACCCCAGACCAGATGTGCCATCGGGCTGTAAACCAGCAAGCTCCACGCGATCATAAAAACGACCATCGCGGAGAATTTCATTCTTTCCGCAAAGGCCCCAGATATCAGGGCAGGAGTGATAATGGCAAACATCAGCTGATAAATCATGAACGTCTGCGCTGGAATTGTGCCAGCGTAGTCGGCATCGGGCTGCGAGCCTACTCCATGTAAAAAGAGATTATGAAAGCCCCCCACAAAGTGGTTCCCTGCCCCAAACGCCAGACTATAACCAACAATGGCCCACACCACCGTGACCACCGCCATCAGGGCAAAGCTCTGCATCATCGTAGCCAAAACATTTTTCTTGCGTACCAGCCCGCCATAGAAAAGCGCCAGGCCGGGGCCGGTCATGAGCAGGACGAGCGCGGAGCTCATGAGCATCCAGGCGTTGTCTGCTGAGCCTTTGGAATCGGCAATCTGTTGCTCTAGTTTCGCAATCCGATCACTCTGCGGATCAGCAGCCGCAGGCGCGGGCTGGGCTAATAAGCCAAGGGGTGAACACAATACAGCGATAGCCAACCAGCGGCGCAAAAACTTTGCCATAAAGATCATTCATCTCCGGACCGCGAAACGGCCAACGTTGATGAACAATCTATCCGCTACCCTGCGATGAGGGAAATTCAAAAAAGTAATGCATACTATAAAAATCTCTTTGCAAAAGCGCTACTTACTTCATCTGCCCGGCAAGCGCGCCGTTAGACGCTCACTGCGGAATGGACAGGCATCAGTACCAGCACACTTCCTGAAATCTGCTTGCGCTCATAAAAATTCCACAGCCGCAATAAAAGCGCCGATGAGATTTCCTGCCCTTTCGCCACCACCAGCAACCCGCCGTGCGTGCGCACTTCCTCGCGTAGAACCATGCCGGGGCGCAGATCGGATATCGGGCACGTCCGTATTTCCAGCGTCTCTTGTGTCGCCTTCATCTGTTCAATTAAATCAACCACTGCTTCATCATAGAATTGCTTCTTCAGTCGCAACTGGTGCACGGCACTCTCGTGGGTGCAACTCTGGCAGATGAGCCGGTCATAAGCGACGCTCACACTCAAAATGCTGGCGCCCAAGATAATATCGCGCGGCTGCCTTGGGACTGTTTCATGCAGGTCTGCAACCAGTGATTGCTGGTTCGCAATCATCCATGAAACTTCTTCCATCCGTGGAATATTGGCCAGAAGGCCGGCTGCCACTTCCGGATGCGAATCAAAACGTTTCTGGTCTTCCGGACTCAGGTTCTGACCCGCAAAAAATGCTTCAATCAAGTCCGTATCAAGCGTTACGCATCCCAGCAGGGCAAGTGAGGCAGCCACATCAAAACGCCACGTTTGCGTTAGTTCAAGTTTCTTTACCAGGTGGGCAACACAGCGCTGGATTCCGGGAGTCCGGCTAAATGCCGCTGGGTTGACGAGGCCCAGCATGCTGGTAAGAACGTGAATACTGCCGCTCAGTGTTTTTTCCAGCAGCTCTTTTTCCGCGTTGATTAAGCGATGTTGTTCCAGCGCTGCCTTCAGGCTGGCAGTAAGCGTCTCTTTCTGGCATGGCTTGGTCAAGAATCTGAAGATGCGTCCTTCATTTACCGCGCGCCCCGCGGTTTCCAGGTCGGCATAACCTGTAATTGCCATGCGCACCGTATTGTTCGCCACATTGTGCACCATGGCCAGGAATTCCGCGCCATCCATCTCCGGCATGCGCATATCAGACACAACCACTGCATACGGGCCGGATGCGGCAATCTTTGCCAGCCCTTCCGCGCCTCCCACGGCCGTCTCAACTTCAAAGGCCCGGTGCAGCAAGCGCCGATAGCCATCCAGCGCGGCGGGTTCATCATCCACGAAAAGAATTTTTTCAGACCCCATTACTCACTTCTCCTCTTTACTTTTCGGCCTTCCCCTGGCACAAATTGTTTATTGTTTTGGTCCCGTGCTGTTCAGAGGAAGCCGGATAAAGAAAGTCGTTCCTTTACCTGCTTCGCTCGCAAACCAGATTTTGCCGCCATGCTTCGTCACGATCACGGCGTGCGCCAGCATCAACCCCTGACCCGTTCCGCGGCCAACATCTTTCGTTGTAAAGAATGGTTCAAATATTCTGGACTTGATGGCTTCGGGAATTCCCGTCCCGGTATCCTCAACGCTGATTTCCACCCAGTCGCCATCGCGGCGCGTGGAAACCGTAATCAGTCCTCTCTTCTTATTGCCGCCGTCCACTACTTCACCAATGGCGTGCGCCGCGTTGATGATGAGATTCAATATGGCCTGGTTGAATTCGCCAGCCAGACACGGCACAAACGGCAGTTCGGCGTCAAAAGAAGTCTTCACTTCGGCAACATACCGCCACTCATTGCGGGCCACCGTAATGGTTGTTTCAATCGCATGATTAATATCGACCGGTTTTTTGTTTTCTGAACCTGGATGGGAAAATTCCTTCATGGCCTTCACGATATTGGCCACCCGTTTTATCCCCTCCAGGGACTGATCAATGGCGCGCGGAATTTCCAATTGCAGGTAATCCACATCCGCCTCGGCCCAGCTTTTTTCAAAACTGGCGATAAGACGCGCGTCCAGCGGGCCCAGGGCGGCGCTTTGCTGCATTTGCCTCGCCTCCATCAGCAAATGGCTGATGGGGTCCCAGGAATCTTTCATGAACGTGGTGTTATCGCCCACAAATTGTGTTGGCGTGTTGATTTCGTGGGCAATACCGGCTGCCAACTGGCCAATTGCCTCCAGCTTCTGCGCCTGGCGAAGCTGCTCTTCCATGGCTTTTCTTTCCGTGGTATCGGCCCCGATAATCAGGACGGCGCTTGAGTTTTTATTGGCGAATTCAACCGGCGTCACGGTAAATCCAAGCAATCTTGTTTCACCATCTTTTTGAAACCGGATATTGTCAACGCGGCAGCTCGATTTTGCGCCCAGCCAGGATTCGATCTGTTTCTCTATATCGCTATCGAGCCACCTGATTCCGCACTGCAGGAACAGATTGCCGCGAACATCAGCGGTTACAAAACCAAACGTATTGCTGGCCGCAAGGTTCCATTGCGTGATTTTTCCACTCGTGTCCAGTCCAATCAGAATTGTTGGAACAGAGTTGATCACTAGTTCAGATTCGTTGTGGGCTTCTCGCAGGTGATCTTCCGCATTTTTTCTGTCCGTGATGTCAATAAAAGTGACTACACAGCCAACAATCTTTCCGTCTTTGGACACCGGAAAAGACCAGTATTCAGCCGGGAAACACGTGGCATCTGCGCGCCACATGACTTCATTCTCACAGTGGGTCCC
Source organism: Candidatus Angelobacter sp. (assembly GCA_036502105.1). Classification (GTDB taxonomy): domain Bacteria; phylum Acidobacteriota; class Terriglobia; order Terriglobales; family Acidobacteriaceae; genus Angelobacter. Next base: position 8,974 of record DASXZE010000212.1, read on the forward strand.
TTTTCCGCTCTTCAGGGCCTGGTGAATATGGCATTCACTCTCCGGATAGAAAGAGCCGTCAACGCGGGTGTGATGAATCAGCTGATGGGCGTTGTTGCCAAGCAATTCGTCCACATTCTCATATCCCATTAAACGCAGAAATGCATTATTGCAAAAGGTGCAATTTCCGTCCTGATCCAGGCCGTAAATGGCTTCGGCCGTGGAATCCAGGATTAATTGCAGCTGTTCTTCCCGTTCCTGCAGGATCTCCTGCGCCGCAATCCATTCATCGATAATGCGAGAAGTAGCAACCAGCCTCTCGATGCTGCCTTGTTCATTGCGAATGACGCCGCCATGGGAATCTACGGTGCGCCAACTGCCATCTTTATGGCGAAGCCGTACCTGAACGTTGTTACTCACTCCAGTCTCAATCGCCTGTTTGGTTCTGTGCCGGACCAGGTCATGATCGGCCGGATGCAGATGGCCCAAAACATTCAGGCCGGTTAGCTCTCCGATTTCATAACCGAGATGCTTTTGATAGGCCGGACTGGTATAAAGGATCTTTCCTCTCTGGTCTGTAACGGCAATCAGTTCGTCGGCATTTTCAGCAATCGCACGAAAAAGCGCCTCGCTCTCCTTGAGCGCCTGTTCCGCTGCCTTTCGTTTGCTGATGTCCTGTACCTGTGCCACGGCCTGAACACCCACGGTGCCATAACCGGTCTTTACTGATGAAACCGTGAGCAATCCCCAGATGGTGTGTCCATTTTTATGGATATAGCGCTTTTCCATCTGATAATTTTTCATCTCGCCGGCCCTTAGCCGGCCAAACATATTTTCACTCTGCAAAAGATCGTCAGGGTGCGTCAGATGCCGGAAGGTCAGGCGCTGCAGCTCTTCTTTCTGATATCCAAAAAAATCTATAAACGCCTGGTTTGCCTGGTACCACGTCCCATCCGCGTCAACCATGGCCATGCCTACGCCAGAACACTCAATCGCATCCTGAAAGCGCATTTCACTTTCACGCAACGCCCTTTGCAGGCATATCCGGCTGCCTGCCTCAAGACGTGCGCGGAGCTCCAAAGGATCGAAGGGCTTGGTTAGATAATCGTCGGCTCCCGCGGAGAGTCCTTCAATACGGTCGGTCTGCTGGGCCCTTGACGTAATAAGGATGATGTAAACATAGCGCGAATTTTTGAGGCTGCGTACGCGCTGGCACACTTCAATGCCGTCAGCGCCATCCATCATGCGATCAAGGATGGCCAGTTGCGGGCCATCTTCCTCCTCTAGGACTTGAATTGCCTGGTCGCCGTCAGAAACGGCTGTGACCTCATAGCCCCAGGAGGACATAAGTCTTACCAGAAGTTTTCGGGCAATCGGGTCGTCGTCCGCAACCAGCGCGCTCAACCGCTGGACCGGAGGTGTAGTAGCTGCGCACAATTCCCTGGCAGCGCCATCGCCGGCAAGGAGGCTCAGTGTTTCCGAACGATCATGAATATTTTCTGAAGTTGACATCTCTCGCCTGAAAACCGGGGGCCTAGGATGGGTTGCCGCCACCGACGAGGTAAACCACATCCCACAATACAGTTGCGCGGCAGCGCTGTGCTCTTTTTTTCTATCGACCATTCCCTTGATGACTTAACAGTTGGTTTCCCGGGATCGATTCCCTTCGGATAGGTTCATGCAAACGCCAACTCAACCGAAACTTGTTAAGCGAATGGGGCAGCCAGTCGATATTCATTTTGACGGAGTAGCCACAGGTTGCTCCGTTGAACGTTCCAATTGATTGGAATTCTCTTTTGTGCAGGCCGGCCTTTGGCCGTCAACCGGGATGAACAGGTGAAAGGAGTCTTGGTCCATGCGAGCTCTGGTAATTGATGATGCAGGCGCAATGCGATCGATACTGCGCCAATACATGCGTGAATTGAAATATGAGGTTGTGGAAGCGCGCGACGGCCGCGAGGCCCTGGAACGCTGCGAACAAACTCCGGATTTTGACATCGCCCTGGTGGACTGGAATATGCCGGTAATGAACGGGCTTGAATTTGTCCGCGCTTTACGGGCGAAAAAAGAATTCGACTCAATAAAGCTCATGATGGTGACAACGGAAAACGACGTCGCCCATATTGAAGCGGCCCTCAGCGCTGGCGCCAACGAATTTGTAATGAAGCCCTTCACGTATGAAGTGCTTGAGGAAAAGATGGCATTGCTGAATGACAGCATGTGATCGGCGGATAAAGGTCTTCTCATGAATTGAGCGGGTCTTCCGGATAGCAAGCGGCAATCCAGAACACCAAAGAGTAATCAATGACAAATTCAGGCGCACATTTTCGAATATTGCTGGTCGATGACTCGTCCGTTGTACGCCGCGTGCTGACTGATGTGATCTCCGCGGACCCGCAATTGGAAGTCGCTGGCACGGCGTCGAACGGCAAGATCGCGCTTGACCGAATTGCCCAGCTGAAGCCTGATCTGGTGGTCCTGGATATTGAAATGCCAGAAATGGATGGTCTGGCCACGCTGGCTGCATTGCGCAAGAAATATGCCCGCTTGCCCGTGATCATGTTCAGCACGCTCACGCATCGCGGGGCCTCTGCCACGCTGGATGCGCTGACCCTTGGCGCGGATGACTATGTTCCCAAAGAACGAAACTCACTGGGCCTGGCGGCGGCGATTGATGACCTTCGACGTGACCTGCTTCCTAAGATCCATGCTTTGTGCAACCGTGACCTGGGCCGGGACCAACGACAAGCCAGGCCCGAGAAAAAAGCGCCCATGGCTCCGCCTCCGCCCAGACTGACCGAGCACAGGATTGATCTGGTGGTGATTGGTGTTTCCACGGGCGGACCGGACGCACTCTGCAATGTGCTTCCCGGTATTCCGCGCGACTTTCCCGTACCCGTTGTAATCGTCCAGCATATGCCGGCGGTTTTTACGAAGTTGCTGGCTGAACGCCTGTCAGCAAAAGGAGCTTTGCCGGTAAAAGAAGCCCAGGGCGGCGAAAAATTGCAGCCCGGTACCATCTGGCTCGCGCCCGGCGGCAAACACCTTTTGATTAACCCGTCAGCGGAAGGACTATTCCTGCGGGTGGACGAAACCATACCGCCGCGAAACTACTGCCGTCCGTCAGTGGATGTGCTCTTTGAATCGGCCCTGAAGATCACCGGAGGGCGCACGCTCGGCGTGATTCTTACCGGAATGGGTAGTGATGGGCTGGATTCATGCGAACAGATGCGAAAGTTGGGCGGCCAGGTTGTGGTCCAGGACCAGGCAACCAGCGTGGTTTGGGGTATGCCCGGCGCAGTAGCGCGGGCCGGACTGGCCGATGCGGTAAAACCATTGACCGAGGTCGCGCAGGAAATAGTCCGGCGCGTTATGAAATCCAGGAGCAAGGCTGTTCCAGTCACCAGCCCAGATTTAACACGAGGTGCGTATGTCCAGCAGGGCAAGTGAATTTTCTTATTTGTGTGAATTGGTAAAAACCAGCACGGCTATCTCGCTCGATTCGCAACGGGAGTACCTCATGGAAGCGCGGCTGGGAACCATTGCCCAGCGCGAAGGATTTGCCTCGGTGTCGGAATTGTTGAACCGCGTCCGTTCTGGCGGTTCCACGCAATTGCAGTGGAAGGTGGTGGAAGCCATGACCACCAACGAAACCAGCTTTTTTCGCGACATCAAGCCGTTTGAGGCGCTGCGCCAGGTTGTGCTTCCCACGCTGATGAAGGCACGGCAGGCTGAACGCAAACTCTCCATCTGGTGCGCCGCGTGCTCCAGTGGACAGGAACCTTACACCATCGCCATGATGTTGCGCGAGCATTTTAGCGAGCTGCAAAACTGGAAACTAACCATCCTGGCCACGGACATCGCCACGGACATGCTCGACAAATTCAAGAGCGGACGCTATACCCAGCTTGAAGTCAATCGCGGATTGCCGGCAAATTACCTGATCAAATATTTCAAAAAAGATGGCGTTGACTGGCAGATCGATGAGAGCATTCGCAAAATGGTGGATATACGCCGGATGAATCTTTCCGTCGCGTGGCCTTTGATGCCGCCCATTGATCTGGTCCTGCTCCGCAACGTGATGATCTATTTCCCGGTTGAAACCAAGAAACAGATTCTGAAGAATATGCGCAGCGTATTGCGCCCGGATGGCTATCTCTTCCTGGGCACGGCAGAGACCACGATCAATCTGGACGTGAACTTTACGTGTGAAAGCTTTAGGAATGTGAGCTACTACCGGCCCGGCGCCAAGTAGGTAAGCGCGCAGAAATCCACCAGTTCCCGCTCGTCCCATTGTGTTTCGCGATCTTCTAGGACACAGAAAGTTTTCCAGCATCCTGGGCGCATCTGTTTCCGGCTATAAGCCGGCAAAATGCCTTACTTCAGTCATTAGAGAGTTCTATAAATCTTCGGTACTCAACTGCATTGGGCCTTTTCTTAGTAGAGATAAAGATTGCGGACACGGGTCCGATATATCTCCTGTGGACGAAATAGTCAGAGAATTCCTTATCGAAAGCAACGAGAACCTTGACCGGCTTGACCGCAATCTGGTTGAGCTGGAGAAATCGCCCCGCGATCAGGAGCTTCTTGCGGACATCTTCCGCACGATTCACTCGATCAAGGGAACAACCGGTTTTCTTAGCTTCCATCATCTGGAAGCCGTCGCGCATGCCGGCGAAAACCTGCTCTCACGCCTTCGCGATGGTCTGCTGGTGTTGAACCCGGCAATCACTACGGGCCTTTTAGCCATGGTAGACGCCATCCGCGAAATGCTGAAATTGATTGAGAGCACTGAAGCAGACGGCGATAACTCATATCCGGAACTGGTTGCCAGCATCAACGCCCTGATGGAAGCTCCGGCAAAAGGTGACACGGTAAATGCTGTTGCGCCGGTTGCGATAGCCGCAGCCGCGGCGCCCCAGACAATTTTAGCGGAAGCACCGATGCAGGCTGAAACAATTCAGACTGAACTTTCGCAAGCTGAACTTTCGCCAGTTGAACCACAGTTTCAGCGCTCAGGCGAAGACCGACGCAAGCAGGATATCCCGGTTGACGTAGAGCGCCGCAGCGGCAAGGACCGCCGGGAAAGCAGCGCGGATTCCAATATCCGCGTGGATGTTTCCCTGCTGGAACGGCTGATGGACCTGGTGGGAGAGCTGGTGCTCACCCGCAACCAGATTGTCCAGTTCGCGGCCGCACAGCGCGATAGCTCATTCTCCAGCGCTTCACAGAAACTCAATTTAGTGACCAGCGACCTGCGTGAAATCATTATGAAGACGCGCCTGCAGCCTATTCAAAACGTAATGGGCAAGTTCCCGCGTATGGTGCGCGATCTGGCCATTGCCTGCGAGAAACAAGTCCGCATTGAAACCACCGGACAGGAAACAGAGCTGGACCGCACGATCCTGGAAGCGATCAAAGATCCGTTGACCCACGCCGTACGCAACTCCGTGGACCATGGCATTGAAACACCTGCTGTTCGTCTTGCGGCTGGCAAGCCGGCGGAAGGAACACTCAGTCTGCGTGCCTTCCATGAAGGCGGACAGGTCAACATTGAAATTTCCGACGACGGCGCCGGCATTGATCCTGAAAGAATTCGCGCTAAAGCCATCGAAAAAGGTTTGATCACCACACAGCAGGCCGAACGCATGAGCCAGCATGAGATCATCAGCCTGGTCTTCAAACCTGGATTTTCCACGGCAGCAAAAATCACCAACGTGTCTGGCCGCGGCGTAGGCATGGACGTGGTCCGCACCAATATAGAAAAAATCGGCGGCACGGTGGACATACAGAGCGTGCCTGGCCAGGGCAGCACGGTCCGCATGAAGATACCGCTGACGCTGGCGATTATTCCGGTTCTCATCGTACGAAGCGCCGGACAGCGTTTCGCCATCCCGCAAGTCAGCCTGCTTGAATTGTTGCGGCTGGAAGCCGGACGCAAGGACCAGTCAGTAGAAATGGTGCATGGAGCACCGGTTTACCGGCTGCGCGGCAATCTGCTGCCACTCCTTTTCCTCGGTCGCGAGTTAAAGCAGACCAGCAACAACGCCAATAGCGGACTCACCAACGCAGACCAGCTGACCATTGTTGTGCTGCAGGCTGAAGGACAGCATTTTGGCCTGGTGGTGGACGAGATTCACGACGCTGAAGAAATCGTTGTAAAGCCTCTCGGCCAGCACCTGAAACATATCACCGCCTTCTCCGGGGCCACAGTCATGGGAGACGGCGAAGTAGCGCTGATCCTGGATATTGTTGGCCTGGCCAAAGGCGGGCGACTGCTCACTGACGCCAAGAAGGCAGCCATGCAGGAAGCACTCTCCGCAAGAAAATCAGAGGCGCAGAGCGCCGAGGTGGAAACACAGGAACTGCTGCTCTTCCGCACCTCGCGAGGACGCCGCACCGCTGTTGCACTTTCCAGCGTTGACCGTCTGGAGGAATTCAAGGTTTCACAATTCGAGCTGGCAGGACAAAAACTGGTGGTGCAATACCGCGGCCAGTTACTACCAATCGTCAACCTGTCAGACAAATTTGACACCGTACAAAATGAATCAACTGACGAGTTGCTCAAGGTGCTGGTTTGCCACCATCAGGGAGAACGGATAGGCGTGGTCGTGGACCAGATTCTTGATGTGGCCCAGGAAGCCGTTTCCATTCAGGAGCGCTGGAAAGACGGGCAATCGCAGGGCTCGGCCGTGATCCAGAAACAAGTCACGGACTTCCTTGATCTGAACACCATAATCGCATCGGTCCGGGGTGGCGCGATGTTCTCAGAAAACTCGTCATTCCCGGAAAACCTGGCATTTGCGGAGGCCGCACAGTGAGCTCTGAAACCCAATATTGCACTTTTTTTGTGGATGGTCTTCTCTTTGGCGTGGAAGTGCTCCAGGTCCAGGAAATCATGTCTGAGTTTGTGGTAGGTCGCGTGCCGCTGGCGCCGCCGACAATTGCCGGACTCATCAATTATCGTGGGCAGATCGTGACGGCGATTGACATGCGCAAGCGGCTCGATCTTCCCCCCAGCACGGTGCCGCCGGCAAGAATGCTGGTGGTCCGCTGTAATGAAGAAACATTCGCGCTGCTGGTGGATAAGATCGAGGACGTGGTGGCCGCCAATCCCAAGGATTTTGAAGAAGCGCCGGAAAATGTGAATGAAAGCGCCAGAGAGCTGGTGGAAGGCGCTTACAAACTCGCTGACCGGCTGTTGCTGCCTCTGCGGCTGGAAAAGATAGCCGCAATTGCAAATTAGCCGACCGAGCAGGCAACAAATTCATACGAAATTAGCAGAAAGATATCAGAAGATTTTACAGATCAGGAAATTGCCCGCAACATTACCGGCGTGGCTCCGGCAAGGAAATTTGCAAAATTTGAGTATTTTGGGTTCCCGCCGATATTGAGTGGGAAGGCTGTATTTGTGCCGTATCAACCTTTGTTGCAGGCCTGAAGCAGAAGGAAACTCTAAGGAGAAGTTAAGAAATGAAATGGTTCTCTAATCTAAGTCTGGGCCGTAAACTGGCAGTCGCTTTTGGCGGAATACTGACTCTAATGGCCGGGTTAGGCATTTTCTCGGTCCTGCAATTTGCCAAAATGTATGCGCCAACGGAGCAGCTTACCAGGGACAATCTTCCTCTTCTGACGACGCTGGCAAAATCCACATATTCAACATCTTCCGTGCGGCGCTATGCACTCAGCCTGGCCATGACCAAGGGTAACGCTGAGAAGAATGCGCACTATAAAACCAAGCTAATAAACGAAGTTAAAGTGTCGCAAGATACGGTAGCCGCCATGGCGAAGTTCATGGACACCGAAGATGAGAAAAAGAGCTATCGTGAACTGCAGGCTTCAGAAGCCGCAGTTTGGTCTGATGCCGCAAAAATAATCGAACTTACTGACCGGGGCAAGTTCGACGAATGCCGCGAGCTTCTCTGGAACAATTCCCTGACGATCTATAACCGCGCCATTGGGGACCTTACCGGGATTATCGATGCCAACAACACCAGTGCCAATGAAAACACCAAACAGGCGGAATCAATCTTTCATTCGTCGCGCAACATGGTGCTGCTGGTGCTTGCATTTTCTGTTGTACTCGGAGTTTTTCTAGGAATAGTGGTCAGCCGGATGATCGCGAATCCGTTGCGGGCCATGGAGCAAGCCGCGCGGAAGCTGGCGCTGGGCGACGCCGACCAGACAATCACACACGAATCCATGGACGAAGTTGGTATGCTGGCCGATTCCCTGCGGCAGGTGGTCGAGTATAACCAGACCATTGCCCGCGCCTGTGAAGCCCTGGGCCGTGGCGATGTGACGGTAAGCGTGGAGCCGAAGTCAGACAAAGACTTGCTGGCCCAGAATTTCAGCCACGCCGTCAGCGCCATCCACGATACCGTTAAAGAAATGACCGAAGGGTCTTCCAGTCTGGCTGCCGCCTCTGAAGAACTTTCAGCAACTTCCTCGCAGATGAGCGCCAACGCAGAAGAAACTGCCGCGCAGGCTGGGGCCGTTTCCAGCGCTGCCGAGCAGATCTCCGCCAACGTGCAGACCGTGGTCAGCGGCTCTGAAGAAATGACTGCCAGCATCAAGGAAATTTCCAGCAACGCGCACAATGCCGCCAAAGTGGCCGGCAACGGTGTAAAGATCGCGAGTGAAGCCAGCCGGCGCGTGGCCAAGCTGAATGAGAGCAGCCAGGAAATCGGCCAGGTCATAAAGGTCATTACATCCATTGCCGAGCAGACCCATCTGCTGGCCCTGAACGCCACCATTGAAGCGGCCCGCGCCGGTGAAGCCGGTAAAGGCTTTGCCGTGGTGGCCAATGAAGTAAAAGAACTGGCCAAGGAAAGCGCCAAAGCCACTGAAGATATCAGCCGCAAGATTGAAGCCATCCAGGCCGATACCAAGGGCGCGATTGAAGGCATTAGCGAAATCAGCCAGATCATCGCCCAGATCAACGATATACAGAACACCATCGCCACGGCGGTGGAAGAGCAAACGGCGACGACCAACGAGATCAGCCGCAACGTGAATGACGTGGCGAGCGGAAACCAGGAAATTGCCCGCAACATTGCCGGCGTGGCATCCGCGGCCAAGAGCACCACGGAAGGCGCTGAATACACCAACAAGGCAGCGGGCGAACTAGCCCGGCTGGCTTCCACCATGCAGACCCTGGTCCGGCAGTTTGATCTGGGCACAGACAATCACCAGCAACAGTCACAGGGCAGATCGAATGCAGCACCGGCGGCCAAGAAGAAGATGGCAGCCAATCGCCCGCTGGTCAACGGCTCCGCCAAGCACCAGGAAGCGCGTACGATCCAGTAAGCAATTATCCAGAGCGGGGTGTTCTACTTGGGGAGATCCGGAAGTTGTCCGGATGTCCCCCTTTTTTTGCATATAAAAAATGGACGGCCATCGTCATATTTCGCACTTGATTCGCTTCTTTACGAGCGCTAAAATAGCATTGCGCCTGAAGGGTGTGGACGAATACAGATCTTTGAAAAAAAAGTAGAAATGCCTGCGACCCTCTGCCGATGAGGTGGGGCTTGGGCCGTCCAAGGGCCGTGCAAGCGCCGTGCTTGGGCCACGCAAGGGCCGAGCTTGGGCCGTCCATGGGCGGAGCCTGGATCGATTGGGCGTAAAG
>DASXZE010000213.1:0-17514 GCA_036502105.1 Candidatus Angelobacter sp.
GCTGTGGTATTGACATTCAGGGAATAGCCGACACTCTCGCTATAGCCATTGACGGTGATGGTAACTCCCCCCTGGTCCCAAACCGTATGGCATGTATTGTGCGGAGGAGGTGCATCCTGGCAGACCTGCGTGCTTGTCTCCACGCCGCCGATTACCACCCAGCCCGTTCCATGTATCACGGGCTGCGGATTGGCCTGCTCGTGCCCGTTGATAACGACATTGCCTGTCGCAGTGCTTATGCCCGCACCCGGATTCGGCTCATCCACTTCCACCAATCTCCCCAGAGCGTCTGAACAGGTGCGGCGTTGTTTGCCCGCTTCATCAACGGAGGTGGTGCAATTGCCAGCGCTGTAATCCACCGAACTGGCGCTGCCATCCTGTTTGATTGTCTGGTAAGACCGGCCCAGAGCGTCATAGAGCGTTTGTGTGATGCCGTAAGTTGAATCCGTGGTGGTGAAGTAAGGATTGCTGACGCTTGTGGATCGCCCCAGTGCGTCATAAACTGTGTCGACCGTGGCAGTACCGTTCGGCAGCACATGCTGGCCCTTATAACCACGGCTCAGACCGTCAAAATAATTGGTGGCTGAATCACTGAGGGCTGCGGTAATGGATTTGCTCAGCTGCACTGAAAGCGGGAAAGTATTCCCTGGAGAGAAGGTGAGGCTGGTCTGCGCCCGAGCACCTGAGTTGGACGGGTCAACTGGAGCTTGCGCCAGGATCAACCTTCCCGTTGGATCATAACTGAAGTTGCTGGTCTGGCCATTCTCGTCCGTCAAACTGCTCAATGCGCCAGTCTGGAAATCGTACGTGCCGCTTACGCAGTGCGTAATTCCCGATGTCGCAGGAGAACAGGTTTGGGTTGAATAAGCTCCCGCATTGGCTGCATCGTAGCTGTGCGTGGTTGTATGGCCGAGCGGATCAACTGCCAGATGCGCCTCACCGGTGTCATACCAGTTGGTATGGCTCACGATGAAAGAGTTTGTGGTATTCAGCCATTTGCTTACGCTGGTAAGATTGCCGCGCACTGCATTCGGGGCGGCGACATGAGTTCCCGAAGGAAGTGCGCCTACTGTTGCTTCATATCCTGTCAGGTAATTGGCTTCGTCATAGGTGTAATCTGTTTCTGCCACCCTGTTGCCGCTGCCGTCTTTGACGATGACTGATGCGGGTAGGTCGAGCAGATGAGCATTCAGGTAGCGACTGTCGATTTGCCATTGATATGTGGTGTCAGTCTCGCTTAGCAGGGCACCGCCCCAATCATATTCAAATTCCTTGGTCACATTACCGAAAATGGGTTGGTTTGCACCCAGTCCGAGATCATATTGCTTGGTAATTAGGCTGACCTTTCCGCTGGGATACAGGGTGGTCTTAATGCTGATTGGGACCACATTGGCTATGCCGCTACCCGCGTAGGTGGTGTCAACTTGCTTAAGCAGTTGCCGGGATCCGCCGGAACCCTGAAAACTCTGTGTTGTGGTCTCATAAGCAGGGCAACCTGTTCCAATAATGGCACCAACGTGACTAAAAGTGTGAACGGTATCGTTGACCAGCGGGTCAGTGACCGTAGTTGTGCCGTTGAATGGATTGCCGAAATGATAGTTCCAGATGTATGAATGGCCGTTATTGTCAGTGAGTGTGCGCGAGGCGATTGCCCGGCTGGCATGCTCACTCCCTGGACAGCCCGGATTGCTCTGGAGCATTTGCCAGGTGTAACTAATGGAACCGCCGGTGGGCAGGCCAATATAAGTTAGATTAATGTAGCTGTCATAATTGAAGACCCATTTGGGGCTGCTCGCGGAAATTGCATTATTGTTATCAGGCAGGATCACCGTCACCAGGAGCGAGGCCGTCGCGGCGTTGCCATTCGCGAGTGCGACTGTGCTCTGGGCCTCATTGACGCCAGAAATCCCGAAAGCCGTTGCGACATTGACGGTGGCGTAACACAGTTTTGCCTGGTTTGTGGCTCCGTTCGGCCCGGCATAACTCACAATGCTGGAAGAGTTGAAAGGGTGTCCGTTCAACACGCAGCCATTCAGATCAGCACTGCTGGACTGGGATGAATAGGCATGGAACGGTCTGCCCATGGTATCGAGGGTATTGGTAAAAACATTGCCGTTCGCATCCGTGATGCTATCGAGACGGGTGGCCTGACTGCATTGCCTTATACTCGTTAAATCCTCGTTCAAGCCGCCGCTGCCTACCCTCGTCTCTCGACAAGGTGAAGTGAACCATGTCCCCTGATAGATATTGCCGTGCCGGTCGGTAATTATGGCGACGGTGGGCGTACCGTCAGTGGCCGGGCTGGAGAGATCGATGTGAAATCCTGACGTATCAGTCGAGTCATAGGTCATGGGATCACCATTAGGATCGATTGGAGCATTCGGCCTGGCGGCCAGCTGGTGACTGGCCCCGTCAGCGGTGAAAAGCTCGTAGCCGCCAGAGAAATAGGTCAGATTTCCCTGAAAATCTGTATTCAATGACCATTGTCTGTGCAGACTCAAGTCCATCGTGTTGTCAAAACCCAATCCGCTTCCCGCAAGGGACACCATCTGGCTAACAAAAGTGCCACCCGCCGTCCAAAAACACACTGCTGGATTGGGGTCCATGGGTACACAACGCGGCTGCCATGTCTTGGAACTCATTGTCAACAGGTTTTTAGGATCGATGTCGCCGCCACGTTGAGGATATGTCCACGGCATGGGTATATGGACCATCAAATTGCCATTCATCAGGTTGACGGTGTCGACGTCGCTGCCATGATAAGAGCCGTAGTTCTTGAAGCCGTTTTCCAAATCGGGACTCGCCTGGGCATTCATGAGGGTTACAGTTCCTAAAAACATCGCCAGAACGACAGCAAACTTATGTAGGCTCATCAATTCTCCTAACTATCGTGAAAACACACCCCTGCCAAAACGGCAGACACACCACCGCACGTTGACAATTGAAACTGCATAGTTTATGCGCAGGAAATCAGAGAATTTCCCGAGGGGGTGATTGATCTTATAAAGAATCAGAGTAGCTGCTGCAAGTGACTATTTAGTAAATATGTGGAATACCTATCACTGCTATAAAAGGTAAGAGATCGGGACAAAGGAGTGACACATGGACACCGCCGCCATCCTCGCCGAACTGACCGCTGAACGAGATCGTCTGAACACAGCCATTGCAGTATTGCGTGGTAGAACGAACCGTAATTCCAAATCGTCATCTGGTACCCCGGCGTAAGAAGCGCACAATGAGTGTCGAGAATAAGAGAAAGCTTTCGCTGGCAGCAAAAGCCCGCTGGGCCAAAGCAAAAAAGGCTGGAAAGACCGCACTGTAGGTATTGTCTTGCTAATGGCCTCGTTCTTCAACGGTCATCCTACAAAACTAAGAATATTCTTATCATTCTCGCCTGTTGGTCATGGGTGAGTCCGCAGGCCACAAAAGTAACTATCAGTCTATGTTTTTCCCATTGCGGTTCCTGAGTAGCTGCCTTAGAATCCAGCTCACCTGACACCCAAACAATTTCCGTTCGTCCCCTAATAACTATAAGGAGAACCACTCTTTGCGCCTAAAACATCTTCTGGCTGTGTCTCTTCTCGTATGCGCCTTACTCATCGGTTGCGGAGGAAACAGCAATTCAAGTTCGGGCTCATCAGCATTCAGCATTCAATCTGGCAATTGGAATGTCAACGCAAGCTCGACCGTTGCGCCGGGCAATAACTTCATCGTCGGGGGCAATCTAACTCAAAGCGGCAGTAGTATTTCCGGTGTGATGCACATCAATTCCGCCTGCTTTGATCTAAACACGGACGTTCCAATTTCAGGATCGGTAAGTGGAGAGACCGTTACCCTGACTTCTACATCAATCGTTGGACAGGTAGTGACGGTGAGCGCTAACGGTGCATCAGCCACGGCATTGACGGGAACATACAGCGTCAGCGGCACCGGCTGTGCGGCTGGGGACAGAGGCACGATCTCAGCCAACCTGGTGCCATCCATTACTGGATCATGGCATGGAACGTTTACGTCCACCGTGTCCCCAGGAACGATAATTAATGCTACGGCTACTCTGACCCAAAGCTCCACTCCGACCGCGGACGGCTTATTTCCGGTGACAGGGACAGTAACCTTCACAGGATCGCCGTGTTTCACCACAGGAACAATTACCCAAAGCATTTTTGCGGGTGAATTATTCGCATTGGACATTACAACCAATGACACACCGCTGCCTGGGGATGTTGTTTTTGAAGGATTTATGGATAGTCCTGCAACTGGTAACGCTGTGACGGGTTTCTACACAATCGACGCCGGAACCTGTAATGGAGACTCAGGCGACGGACACATAACAAAGCCGTAAGCAAATGGGATGAGATGAGTCGACAGCTCATCTCATCTTTTCTTTGACTACGGATGCTCTTGAGAGGCTGCCATCGGCGGCAGCTCGTTTCTAGAAGCCATCTCATAAATAGGCAAAACTTACATCGAGCTTTGCCGAACCCGCGAATTTGGCGAACTTTGAAAAGTCGAAACCAGGATCGGGGTATTAGTGCCAAAATGGAACCAGGAAATCCGAGAACCTGCCTTATTTGAGAGTAGCCAAGTTCTTCCGTGGTAGCTTTCTGCTATTCCTATCATGCTTAGAAAGGATCACTGATGAAGACTTTTAAAACTTACAGCAAAACCGGACTGCGGTTCGCCATACTCACTGTTCTTGGAATGGCTCTGATGATTGTTGCAAAACCGCAGAACGCAGCGGCGGCAACCGCCGCCTGCTTGCAAGCTTGCGAAGCGGCCCTTCAGGCTTGCGATCTTGCCTGTGGCAACCCTCCCCGGATATCGTTGAGCTGTACTCCCGCATGCGGCACTAAGTTTGGCATTTGTAAGGCTAGCTGCAATTGAAATCGTTACATCGGAAGTAGCTTGGAAGGGCCGGTCTCATCACCGGCCCTTGATTCGATTTTGCCAGGCCTTTCACCTTCGGTCGAGACTGCGCGATCTCTCGGCTTCAACTGTGTTTTTCGTGTCCTCTGGGTAAAGCTTTTGCTTTCCGGATCCCCGATCATCCGCGTTGATCCGCAGGTAAGAGCTTTGCCTTTTCCTGATCCGTGCGATCCGTGTTCATCAGTGGCAAGCTTTTGCTTTTCCGTTAGCCGGAGTTGAAAATACAGCGACGATGAAAACGGACTTTCTGCGATTTGACGGCGCTGTCGAGCATGATCCAGCCATTGATGCGTGGATGAAACAACGCGCGGGTGAATTGGGAGCAATCGCGCAGCAATGGTTTGAGGTGATGCGCAAATGCGGGGACGAAGTCCGGGAGCTTTTGCATGACGGTTGCCCCGTGGCATGTTTGGGAGATGCGCCCTTTGGCTACGTCAATGTATTTACTGCGCACGTAAACGTGGGGTTCTTTCACGGCGCAGCGCTGCCAGATCCAGCCCGCTTGCTGCAGGGTACCGGCAAGTTTATGCGCCATGTGAAACTGAGACCGGGAATGGCCACTGACGCCGCGGCGCTCAGCAGGCTCATTGATGACGCATACTCGGATATAAAGGCGCGTGTCGAAAATGGCTAGTTTCCGGGAAACGCCTTTCATGTCTGGCAGACCCACAAATTGCCATAAATGCAACCACTAAATGCGAATGCCAGACATGTTCCCATTGCAGCCCTCCTGGCTGCCGCCGGGCGCCTCTGAGTCACCTAATACGAAGTACAAGCGAAAATAATTTCACTTTATTAACACTTTTCGGCTGTGGCCCTGAATATCGCCTGATTATGGCCAATCTCGCAAAAAGCGGCTTTTTTCTCGCGGCATTGAATGGTACCATCGGGGCATAGGACCTGCTTAATCAGACGGCCGGAGGTTTGGCCCGCTTATTCCGGTTCGCCGACTTAATGTAAACAGGAGCTCCAAAATGTTTGAAGGCATATTTCAACCCATGCATCTCATCGTGATTCTGATAATCGCGTTGCTGTTTTTTGGTCCCAGCAAGCTCGCAGGTCTGGGCAAAGGGCTAGGAGATGCCATTAATGGATTCAAGAAGGCCATGAAGGAAGGCGATCCGCCGCCGCCCCAGCCAGTTCCGCCGTCAGCCCCTGTTCGCCAGGACGAAACAGTGCAGAAATAATCACTGTAACGAGCGAATTGCGGTTGGAGCGTGAATGAGTGACTTCCTCTCATCCACGCTCATTCTGTTTTCTGGTCTGTGCCCTCCTATCAGCTATAACCCGCCTCATCCGCTCCATTTGGGGTAGAGATATCCCATTTCCCGTTGTTTCTCCACCCTCATAGCCCTGAACATCCCTGGAACTCTGCTTTTCATCCAACTTGTCAGCCTATGATGAATCGTCAATCTCTCTGGATCGTCGTCCTTTTGTTCTCTGCAACTTTACTCCGCGCTGCTGATGCAGGCGCCCCGGTCACCGTGCGCCATACAGAAGGTAGCCTTCACGGCTTTCTTGTTCTGCGCACCACAGATGGCGAGACCGTTGCCTTTGGCGACCTTTCCCAGACCACCAAGGGCAATAGCGTGACGACCCATTTGGTCTTCCACTTTAAAGACGGATCGTTGCATGATGAAACTGCCACCTTTTCTCAGAGACGCGCCTTCCGCCTTCTGCGTTACAAGCTCATACAAAAAGGTCCTGCATTTCCCATGCAATTAGATGTCTCCATGGACGGCCCCAACAATCAGGTCACAGTCCATTCCACGCAAGACGGCAAAGACAAGGACGAGAGCAGTCATGTAAATCTGCCCACCACCATTTCCAACGGATTGCTTTCAATTCTGGTAAAAAATCTCGCGCAAAATGGCGAAGCAAAGCTCTCCATGGTTGCGTTCACGCCCAAGCCGCAAGTGGTGACGCTGGCCTTTACCTCGGATGGCGAAGAGAATTTTTCCATTGGCGGAGCCAACCACAAAGCCATGCGCTACAACATGAAGATAGAAATCGGCGGTATTAAAGGAGTGATTGCGCCGCTGGTAGGCAAGCAGCCGCCGGACACAAAGTTCTGGGTCCTGGGCGGAGAAGCGCCGGCATTCCTCATGTCAGAGGGACCACTTTTTTATGGCGGGCCCATCTGGCGGATCGAACTCTCCAGTCCCACCTATCCCAATGAGGCAAAGAAATCTGGAGATAAATAGGTAAATTTATCGTGCACTTCCTTTCCTTTGTTTATTCCGCTTTTCATCTGGTGGAGATGTTCTTGCACATGGGAAAGCTGTTAGCATTTATCGTGTTGGCACAAGGTGCAGTTTATGGAAAATATGGAAATTGGCGCGACCGCCTCAAGCCGACCGACCGATAACGGTCTTGAGGTTGTCGATCTCCAAAATGATGCTTCCTTCATGGCGCGGCGTTTGCACACGCGCGATATTGCCATGCAGATGCAGGGCATGCAGAAGCTGGCCCGCGCTTTCGTAGAAAAACCTGAAACAATCCTGCAAGAGCAAGTCAACGCCGCCGTGGACATGTGCGGCGCAGACAGTGCCGGCATCAGCATTGAAGGCAAAGACGAAAACGAATCCATTTTCTACCATTGGGTAGCTACGGCCGGCAAATACGCGCGCTTTGCCAACGCCAATCTGCCGCCCGAGCCCAGCGCCTGTGGCACGTGCCTCAAGCGCGGACGTCCCCAGCTTTTTCGCGTATCAAAAACTTTCTTTGACATTATGGGCATTGAAGCCGAGATCGTGACCGACGGCGTCCTGATCCCCTGGCAGATGGAAGAGATGCGCGGCACGATATGGATCTTGGCCCATGGCCGGCCAGAGGCATTTGATAGCGGCGACTATCAAATGATGCAGTCACTGGCTAATTTTGCCGCCATGGGTGTAAGGCAGCAGCGCCAGCAAAAACTTCTTGTCGAACAGGCGCGTGCCGCGGCAGCCGCTGCCATGGCCAACGAGCTGGCCCATGAGATCAATAATCCTCTGCAGAGCCTCACGAATCTTGCTTATCTGGCCGGCCAAAGCAATGGCGGGTGTGATGCAACGGTGATTGCCAAAGACATGTCAGAAAATATCCAACGGCTCTCTTCGCTGGTGGCGGAACTGCTGGCTTTGCCTAAAAAATAGCTCGATGAAACGCAAGTCTTTCGCGGCTGCGCGGAGCCGATAGAGCCAACATCATTTATTTACTGGATGTTCACAATGTGTCGCAACGCTGCTCGTACGCCGGCAACAAGTCTTACATCGCCAATTCTTCTAAAGCTCGTTTGCTGCGCGGCCTGACTCTGGCCTGGTCATTTCCGTAAGCTTCTCAACCAGTAATTGCGGCTCGCCTTTGCGGATAAATCCGTTGGCCAGCGGCGCCATATCATCGGGAATCCACATCATGTCAGAGAGAACAACAATCCGCATTTCCGGCCATTGATTCCGGATCTTTTTGACGACATCTACGGCTTTGATCCCCTGCAGGTTGTAATCCAGCAGTGTCAGATCAAATTCTTCACTGCCGGAGGGAAGGTCAACTCCATTGCGGGCCAGGGCTGTAGTCGCTTGGAACCCCTCGCGCTCTAGGATCCATGAATACAGCTTGAGATGTGCGGGCTCATCATCAATGATGAGGACCCTCGGGGCGGCCACTGTCATATGTCTCCGGTTGTTGGCTGGATTATATATTGAGCCGGCAGCTTTTTAAGCAACCCATTTTGGAAAAAGCAGCATCTCACTTTGCGCTCGGGTTCTCCCCCATTGATTGAACGCATCGGGTTGGGATGCGCTTTTTATACGTGTCTTACTGACGTCCGCTCTGGAATCTTAGTTGGAATCAGGTTAAATTATTTCCTTTTGACTGGAGCACCTTGGCCACTGTGTCCTTTCGAACTTATGTAAGTTCCTGCTTCAGATACCTGTTTCTGGCGCTGCTCCTCGCCTGCATGAGCGGCCTTGTGTTTGCGCAAGGCCCCAGCCCTGACGCTGACAATCCAGTCAAAAAACTCAGCCTGGAAGAGCTTGGCAATATTGAGGTCACCACGGCCGCAAAAGCGCCGGAGCAGGCAAGAAAAATCGCCGCTGCCGTCTTTGTTATTACCCATGACGATATTGAGCGCTCCGGAGCCACCACCATCCCAGAGGCTCTGCGGCTGGCGCCTGGCGTGGAAGTAGCCCGGATTGATGGCAATAAATGGTCCATTGGCATTCGCGGCTTTGGCAGCCGCCTTTCTCGCTCAGTGCTCGTTCTAATTGACGGGCGCACGGTTTACACCACACTGTTTGCCGGCACCTACTGGGAAGTGCAAGACACGGTGATGGATGACATTGACCGGATTGAAGTCATTCGCGGCCCCGGCGGAACAATCTGGGGACCGAACGCGGTTGACGGCGTGATTAACGTCATCACCAAAGACAGCAAAGATACGCAGGGCACGCAGGCTTCCGTAGGCGGAGGAAACGTGGAGCAGGGCTTTGTGAATTTGCGCACCGGCTCCGGCAACGGACAAGGCCTCACGTATCGCGTCTATGGAAAGGGCTACAACCGCAGCGGAGAGTTTGACGGCAATGGCCAGAACTTTGATGGCTGGCGCGCCGGTCAGGCCGGCTTCCGCATGGACTGGCAAAAAAATGATCATGACACTTTCACGCTTCAAGGCGATATGTATGACGAAGCGGCGGGTGAAAGCGTGGTGGCCACCAGTTATACCGCGCCTTTTTCACAGACCATTGATAATGACGCGCGCCTTTCCGGCGGAAATATTATGGCGCACTGGAAGCGCCAGATGGACAACGGCAAAGACTTCCAGCTGCAGCTTTATTACGACCGCACCAATCGCCACGAATCGAATTTCGGCGATATTCGGAACACCTTTGACGCCGATTTCATTGAGCGCATTCCTCTGCCCGCGCGTCAGCGTCTTTCAGTGGGAGCAGGAGCACGATTCAGTGATGGCGATGAACTGGAAGTTGTCACTGGCCTGACCTTTGATCCGGCGGACAACACAGACCAGCTGCTCACGGCATTTATCCAGGATGAAATTGAGCTCGTTCCGCACAAGCTCTCAGTCATCGCCGGAACAAAATTGCTGCATACAAATTTCACCGGAGTTGATCTGGAGCCGAGCGTCCGCCTGCTGTGGACACCCTCAGAGAAGCAAACCATCTGGACATCATTCACCCGCGCCGTGCGAACGCCCGCTGATGTGGAGAGAGATTTTTTTCTCAGCGGCTTTCAAGGCCTCGCTCCGGGTGGGATACCGTTTTTTGCGCGCTTCAATGCTAACCGTAATTTTGTTTCTGAAATATTGAAGGGATATGAAGCTGGCTATCGGCGGCTGATCCGGCCAAATTTTTATATTGATGTGGCCGGATTCTTCAACCAGTATGACCATCTCTTTAGTGAAGAGATAACCGGCGCGCCTTTTCTTGAAGACCAGCCGCCTCCAGCGAATGACAATATTGTTGCGCCGCCGCATCTTCTTTTGCCGGCACAGTTTGGCAACAGCCTTACGGGCACAACCACCGGCGGCGAGATTGCGCCGGAGTGGCGTCCGGCCAGCTTCTGGCGGCTGCGTGGCTCTTACTCATTTCTGGTGATGCACATTGAGAAGACCGCCAACTCCCTTGATATCGGATCAGGGCCGGGAATTCAGGGCTCCAGTCCGCAACACCAGGTCTTTATGCAGTCAGGCTTTGATATTTCCAAAGCGCTTACGCTCGATCTTTTCTATCGTTACGTAAGCGCGTTGCCGGGGCAGGGCGTACGCGCCTACTCAAGCGCTGACACAACGGTTGGATGGCATGTGAATGAGCATGTTCGATTTTCAGTGGTTGGGCAAAATCTGCTGCAGCCTCACCATGCTGAGGATGGCGGCGATCCCAACGGTTTGGTGCAAATTAAAAGATCGGTCTATGCCAAAATCACGTGGACAAGATAGCCAGTCAACGAATGATTTCCATCGCTAAAAGCTGCATTACCGTAAAAGGCGTGGCGCGCATATTGATTTTCGCGGTCACCATGGGGCTTTTTGCCCAGACGCCGGCCACGGAATATGAGGTGAAGGCAGCCTATCTTTTGAACTTCGGAAAGTTCATCAAGGAGCCTGCAGCGCCAACCTCGCCGGAGACAAATAAATTTACAATATGCGTCATGGGTGACGATCCCTTCGGCCAGGTTCTGGATGCAACGGTTCGAGGTGAAAAAATTGCCGGGAAGCCAGTAGCCGCGCGGCGGATCAATCGTACGCAGGATGCCGCTGGCTGCCAGGTTCTCTTCATCAGCCGCTCTGAAGAGAAGCAGGTCCGTAAAATTCTTCCGGCATTGAGTAAAGCCGGCCTGCTCACCGTGAGTGACATGCCGGGCTTTCTTGATCGCGATGGCATGATTCAATTCACGCTGGTCGGAAACCGCGTCCGCTTTGAAGTGAATCTTGATGCTGTGCAGGGCGCCGGGCTTACGCTCAGCTCTGAGTTGCTGAAAGTCGCAAGCTCCGTAAAAGGCAAAAACATGGAGGTGCGCCCATGAGCACGACTTCTCCCCGCGTCTCGCCTCTTTCGCGCAAGCTTAACTGGATGAACCTGTTCGTGAGCGGTTCCGCGCTGCTGCTGGCCAGCATGGCTTTTCTTGCCTATGATCAGTTCACCTTCCGCCAGACCATGGTGCGCAATCTTTCCGCGCAAGCCCAGATCATAGGCGCCAACAGTGCTTCCGCGCTTACCTTTAACGATCCGCAGGCGGCGGAAAAGACGCTCTCTGCCCTCAGAAGTTTCCCTGATATAGTGGCCGCAGGAATTTACGCCTCAGATGGGCACGTATTTGCCCGCTACGTGCGGGATCCTAAAAGCAGCCCTGTGGCCATTGCAACGGCCCCCTCCAATACAACTGATGAACTGGTGGAATCACGCTCGGATGAAATATTGCTGGTAAGTCCCATTATTCTCGAGGGGAAGAAAATTGGCGCGGTTTATATCCGCTCCAGCATGACTGCGCTATCCCACCGGTTCTGGCGCTATATCCTGATTGCCGCCATCGTGCTGCTGGTGTCTTTGATCGTCGCACTGCTTATTTCCACGGTGTATCGTCATGCGCTGGTGGGGCCAATCGTGAACCTGGCGCAGACGGCGCAGAATGTTTCTGAACAAAAGAACTATTCTCTGCGTGCGACTCCTATAGCCGACAAGACCGAGATTGGCCTGCTCATAGATGCGTTCAATGACATGCTGCAGCAAATACAGGTCCGTGATCAGGCGCTGCTCCATGCGCAGGGCGAACTGGAAGAGCGGGTGCAGCAGAGAACGCAGCAGCTGGTTGTGGCCAATCATGAGCTGGAAGCGTTCTCCTATTCCGTGTCGCACGATTTGCGCGGCCCGTTGCAGACCATTAACGGCTTTGTTCACATGCTTTCCGCCGACTACGAATCCAAGCTCGACGATCGCGCGCGCGATTATCTGAAGCAGCTGCGGCTTTCGTCGCGACGCATGTCTGAATTGATTGAAGATCTGTTGAACCTATCACGCGTGAGCACCACTGGCATGCAGGCGGGAAGAGTGGATCTCTCTGAAATGGCCAGAAACACGGCTTCCACTCTGCAAAGCCGTGAGCCTGCGCGGCAAGTGGAGTTTGTGATAGCGAGCTGCCCGGCCGTGGAAGGCGATTCGCGGCTGCTGCAGATTGTGATGGAAAATCTCTTCAACAATGCCTGGAAATATACCTCTGGCCACGCCAAGGCACGGATTGAGTTTGGCTGCGAGAAGCGGCAGATTGGCACGGTTTATTTCGTCCGGGACGATGGCGCAGGGTTTGACTCGCGCCAGGCAGACCGGCTCTTTAAGCCGTTTCAGCGGCTCCACTCTGAGGCTGAATTTCCGGGGACGGGAATCGGGCTGGCAACTGTCCAGAGAATCGTACAGCGTCACGGAGGGCGGGTCTGGGGGGAGTCCGCCGGGCATGGAGCGACATTTTACTTCGCTCTAAGCGCCGTGAAAGAACAGTCACGCGCCAGTTAGCGCTACCGTATTTCCCGGTTAGGCCACTGTATTCAACGAACAGCAGTGAGACAGCTTGTTTTCCAGCGGCAGCCAGAAGCTTTGCCATTCGCGGCTGCGCTCGGTTGCTACCAGAAGCATCATTGTGCCTTCATCTTCAGGCACCTCCGGGATGCGGTGAACAATAGGGAAAGCGAATTGGTTGATCAGCCCGAACGGTCCAAAGTGCACAACCGTGACTGTTTCGCCATTTACGAGAAGTTTATAGAGCGTATCTGCCTTGGCCTCAGTATTCAGTATTTCTTCCAGAACGCTCATGCTTACCATGTAACAGAGTTCCATGTGACGGAATTCCTTCCTGGCCGGCTTTTTGCTGCCTGCCCCCGAAAGCCCATTGGTTGAACAACTAGGAATAGTGCTCTGTGTACTTCATCCGTTTCAGAGCACCCTTATCTGTTACACATGTTTTTAGAAGCCACAGATTACGGTTTCATTGGACATAGATTAAAAGAACTAATTTCTTGCCCATGGTAAGGCTGGCGGAAGGCGGTCCGTGGAGCAAAGAATTAGAGAAAATTTGGTTTCAGGCGAAATGGACATCACGCGGAAAACGAGACTGAGTGAAAGTCTCGCAAAAATATTGGATTGATTTTCCGCAACGCTCACACTCAGGTGTTCATTTTCGAACGATGCATGTTCATTTCCGCGCACCTGCACGGGGTGAAGTGTAAGCAACTGTGATGAGTTGTGAAGAAAATGTAAAAACTCAGTATGCTTGCGCGTGCGGGCTAACTCGAGTTCTCTCTGAACGTCTAAAGAATTATCAAGAGTTGAAATTCGATGGAACCTTTTTGCGGTTGGCATCGTCTTTGCTAGTAGAAGTAGTAGAGATCGCATTGCAAAAGATTAGGTAGTTATAAGAGCAAGATATTATTGATCGAAACGTTCACGGGGTTCAGGGATTGTTCACGCCCACGGTTTTGGCGGCCCCAGGCGAGGAACAATCCCCGGAAAACGGTACGCTTGCGCGCGCCTTTTTCTTCACCCACGCGAATGCATTGTATGCTATTGGGCAGGAATCGCAAATACTCCGTAGCTTGAATCAGGCCGCCGCAGCCGGTTCCCGACGCACTTCGGGAAAGAAGGAGCGGTACATGAAGTCCTCGTTATTTTCCAAGATCATACTCGCGACACTCGCATTAGCTTTGGCAACAAGCGCCTTTGCGGCCAACGATACGCATAAAAACCATTTCGAGATTTCAGTCCCCGCACAGGTGAACGGCACAGTGATTCCCGTGGGCGACTACGTAGCCAAGTGGGAAGGATCAGGGCCAACGGTCCAGGTAAGCATTATGGATGGCAAAAAAGTTTTGGCCACGGTGCAGGCGCAGGTAGTCACCCTGAGCCAGCCGGCATCTGCCTCAGAGGCTGAGCTCACAAAAAACTCAAGTGGAGGCCGTGATCTTACGGCACTGCAATTTTCCGGAAAGACAGTCTCGCTGCAACTGGGCGCAGGGGCAGCGGGCGGGAGCAACTGACGAAATTCCAAATCTGAATTGATTACCCGGGGAGCAGGCAACTGCTCCCTTGCTTTTTTGTTCCAAGTGAAAGAACCATTTACCGGCCGGAATAAAAGTTGCATCCAGGAGCATGCGAATTTTCTTGCCATGTTGTTGTGCTGACAACGCTTTTCTGACAACCAGGGTACGTGCACTCTTGTTTGAAAAGCATCAGGCAAGCTCATGTATACTTTTTCTATCTGGCCGGAACATTAGAAGGAGCTTGACTATGCAATTTGATTTGCGGCAATGCCTTCGAGCGGCAGTTGCCGTTGTGTTGGTTGCACTCTTCATTGTTCCCACGGAGGCCCTTGCACAGAGCCACGTGGTCAGCCCCGCAGACCTGCAGAATGCAGCTGTAGCATCATCGCAGGTGCGGCAGCATAACCTGGACTCTGTCCAACACTTGTTGTCAACGCCGGCGGCCGAGAAGGCCATGAAGTCAGCGAAGATGGACCCCCAACAGGTGCAAACCGCTGTTTCCACGCTCAACGATCAGGAACTGGCCCAACTGGCTGCCCGCGCGGACAAAGCGCAGGCTGATTTTGCCGCCGGTAATCTTACCG
Source organism: Candidatus Angelobacter sp. (assembly GCA_036502105.1). GTDB lineage: Bacteria > Acidobacteriota > Terriglobia > Terriglobales > Acidobacteriaceae > Angelobacter. The sequence goes on from DASXZE010000213.1 coordinate 15,034, forward strand.
AGCGCGATTTGATCCTGATTATTCTGGCCATCGCCGTAATTGTGCTGATTATTGTGGCTGTCCGCTAGAAACTGTTTTCAATGGTCCAACTTATGCCGCAGAGACTGCTTTGTATTTTATGTCTCTGCGGCTTTGTCTTTGCTGCAACCGTTTACGCTGCAACCCCAGGCGTGTGGCTGGACGTGCCGTTTAGCCGGCAGGAAAAAGACGGTTGCGGTGCAGCCAGCATTGCCATGGTGATGCAGTATTGGATCAAGCAACAAGCCAAACCCGCTGACGCCAGCGCTGATGCAGTGGAGATACAGCGCGCGCTTTATTCCAGCAAGGACCACGGCATTCGCGCGTCTGATCTTGAGACTTATTTCCAGCAGCACGGCTTTCAGACATTTGCTTTTGCCGGCAAGTGGGACGATTTGAAGCAGCATATTGCTAAAGGACGCCCGCTGATTGTTGCGCTGAAGCCTTCTGCCCTGGAAACGCAACTGCACTATGTGGTTGTGGTGGGTGTTGATCCTACTGAAAATGTTGTGTATTTAAATGATGCCGCGGAGCGCAAGCTGCTTAAGCAAGATCGCGCCAGCTTTGAAAAACAATGGAAGGCAGTAAAGCAGTGGACACTGCTGGCGCTGCCCAAGTGAGCGAAAAACTCTTTTTCTCTCTGCTGCTTCTGGTTACCGCGTGTTGCTGCCTGATTAGCCGCGCGCAGACGGATTCCACTCCCACGGCAAAACAACTCTTTGATCAGGAGCGCTGGCCAGAGCTTATCCAACTGCTGGAAAAAGCGCCGCCCACTTCCGCCGATCTTAATTATTATTATGGTCTTGCATTGGCGCATGAACAGCGCTGGCCTGAGGCCGGCAAAGCGCTCTCAGACGGACAGAGGCTTGCGCCGCGCGACAAACGCTTTCCCGTTGAACTTGCTGGCGTGGCGTTCAAGCAGAAGAAGTTTGCCGAGGCAAAGAGCGACCTGCACCGCGCCTTGCAGCTCGATCCAAAAGACGCATATGCCAACGAGTTTCTGGCGACCATTTATTTTCTTGAGGGCAATTTAGAAGCTGCGCTGAAATATTGGAATCGCGTGGGCAAGCCCAAGGTGATGGAAGTGCGGAGCGAACCGGCTCTGCGTGTCCGTCCGGCGCTGCTGGATCATGCTTTTGCGCTGGCTCCGGCCAGCACCATGACCCTGGATGAATTGCTTACCAGCCAGGCGCGCCTGCATGCGCTGGAGATTTTTCCCACGTACAAGATTGAATTGGCAGCGCGGCCTGACGGCAATTTTGACGCGATCTTCCGCGCGCAGGAACGAAACGGTTTTGGCAACGGCAAGCTGGAAGCAATCTTCCGCACCTTCGGCGGCATCTTTTTTCAGCAGATCACACCGGAGTATTACAACCTGCATGGCTCAGGCACAAATATTCTTTCACTTCTGCGAGTAGACCCGGACAAGCGCCGCGCATTTGTATCGCTCTCAGGGCCGCTGAGTGGAAATCCAAAGTGGCGTTACCGGGTAGGCATAGACCTGCGGAATGAAAACTGGACGGTGCAAACGTCATTCTCCGGCCCCAGTACAGTGTTGGGTGCGTTGAACCTGCGGCGGGAGAGCGTGAACGCGGAGATCATGCGGCTGGTGGGCGCGCGCATGAGTTGGACGGTTGGGCTGGAAGCTTCACATCGTGATTTCCGCAATGTGATTGTGGGTTCGGCGCTGACTCCTGACTTGCTGGCAGAAGGCTATGAGCTTAAACAGAAGGCGCAGCTCACGTATGAACTTTGGCGATCACCAGAGCGGCGATTCATTCTCTTCAGCAGCGCTACTTCGCAAGCGGGACGTATATGGTCCCAGCCGGGACAATCGTTTGAAAAGCTACAGGGCTCGTTGATCGCGCACTGGCTTCCGCAGGCCAAGGGCGATGACTACGAAATGCAATGGCGTATACGCGGCGGCAAAACTTTTGGTGAAGTTCCATTTGATGAACTCTTTATGCTGGGCGTGGAGCGCGATAACGATCTGTGGCTGCGTGCGCATGTGGGCACGCGCCACGGACAAAAGGGAAGCGCGCCGCTGGGCGATGACTATTTTCTATCGAACTGGGAGATCGACAAGAACACCTATTCAGGTGGCTACGTGACGGTGAAGCTCGGGCCATTTCTGGATGTGGGAAAAATCACGGACAATTCTTCTGCTCCGTCCACCCTGGGCTCGCAGCAGTGGCTGTTTGATAGTGGCGCGCAGGCCAAGTTGAAAGTGCTGGGCGTGGGCGTGATTTTGATCTACGGAAAAGATTTACGCACTGGCAACAATGCGTTTTACGCCACTGTTGGCCGATAAGATTCCGAGCTCAACACGGACTGAAAGATCAATTTAAAATAAGCCATGCGCTCACTCGTTCTAGGCGGTACACGGAATCTTGGCCCTTCGATCGTCCAGGGATTGCTGCAAGAAGGTCATGAAGTAGCGGTGTTTAATCGCGGCCAGACGCG
>DASXZE010000214.1:0-3199 GCA_036502105.1 Candidatus Angelobacter sp.
GGGCGATCTGGTGATTATTGGCCGCGGCGATCCGAATATCTCAGGCCGCGTCTTGCCGTATGCGCTGAAGACGCAACGCACGCCGCCGCACACGCAAATCCTTGAAGACATGGCGGACCAGGTAGCCAGGAGCGGATTGAAGACGGTAGATGGCGATGTGATTGGCGACGACACTTACTACGCCTTTGAGCGCTATGCCGAAGGCTGGGCGCTGGACGACCTGCAATGGAGTGACGGAGCTCCGGTTTCTGCTCTCACTTTTAATGACAACGTAGTTTTTATAAATGTCCTGCCGGGCGACCGGGCGGGCGATAAAGCGCTAGTCGGCGTGGAGCCTGAGACCGGCTATTACGAACTGGACAATCGCATTGTCACCAGCGCTGCGGGAGTCACGAGACGGATCGGCATCCATCGGGATCCGGGAGCGAAGAAGATTGTGCTTTGGGGAACAATCCCTCTGGGCGATGCGGGAACAAAAGAGACGCTGGCGATTGAGGATCCGGCGGAGTTTGTGGCGCAGCTTTTTCGCACGCTGCTGGAGCGGCGCGGAATAACTATCCGTGGCAAGACGCGGGCGCGGCATGGAGAAGGCGCGCAGTTCTTTGTGGCTTCGGCGGTAGCAAGCCAGCAAGCAAATGTTTCTGAAGCATCGGCACAGGATTCAGCCTTGGCCACAAACACGCCAGCAGCAGCGGGTGATAATTCCCTGCCGTCGAGCGCGCCGGTCCAAGGCACGCCTGCGGATATTTCATCAAGCAACAAAGTTCTCGCCGAGCATTTTTCAACACCTCTGGCGGATGATATCCGCGTGATTAACAAGACCAGCCAGAATTTGCATGCTGAGCTGGCGCTGCGGCTGGTGGGAAAGCTGCGCGGCAGCGGCGGATCGTTTGAAGGCGGCATTGCCGCGGTAAAACAATTTTTGCTGCAAGCCGGATTGAAAGACGATGAATTTACTTTTCTGGATGGCTCAGGGCTTTCACGGCGCGATCTGGTTACGCCGGCGGCGACTGTGCAGTTGCTGATTTATGCGTCGCGGCAGCCGTGGGGAGCGGCGTTTGAAGAGTCGCTGCCTGTGGGTGGCGTGGATGGATCGCTGGCGGACCGTTTCCAGAACACACCCGCCGTTGGACAGATACATGCCAAGACAGGATCGCTCAGCCATGTGAATGCGCTCTCTGGATACGGACAGACGGCTGCGGGTAAGCGGTTTGTGTTTTCCATCTTCTGCAACAATCACAACATGCCCGGCAGTAAAGTGCTGGCGGCGATTGATTCGATTATGCAGGTGCTGGTGGGTGATGGACAGGCAGGCAAGAAGTAGTCTTTTGCCGAAATTCATCTTAAAAAGTATTTAAATTGTTGAGCCGTCAAATTGACCTCAGCGGCTGAAGCCGATATTTAAAAGCAGCTTGCCGCAGGCATAAATGCCTGCTCCACCTTCTGGCCGCTTGCGTCTTTTATTTAAACAGTAAGGTAGAATCTCGCGATGCATACTACGCTGCCACTTGCTGGTATTCGAGTGATCGATTTTGGACGCTTCATCGCCGGTCCATACTGCGCCATGTTGCTGGCGGACATGGGCGCGGACGTGATTCGGGTGGACCGCCGCAATGGCAGTGAAGATCGCTACATTGCCGCAATTACAGACCGGGGCGAGGGTGGCGGCTTTCTTTCACTCAATCGCAACAAGCGCAGCCTGACACTGGATACTTCGAAGCCAGAGTCGGCAGAAATTATCAAGCGGCTGGTGCGCGGCGCGGACGTGGTGGTGGCGAACCTGCCCATGAATGTGTTGAAGAATATGCGACTGGATTATGAGTCACTGAAGGCGACCAAGCCGGACATTATTCTGGCCCGTATCTCAACTTTTGGCCCGGACGGCCCCTACGCGAACCGAGTGGGCTTTGATACGGTGGCGCAGGCGATGTCCGGGGCAATGAGCCTTACGGGATTTCCCGGAACGCCGGTGCGCGGTATTGTGCCCTTTGCCGATTACGGCACGGCGCTGCACACGGTGTTTGGAGTGATGGTGGCGTTGTACCATCGGCTGCAAACGGGTGAGGGGCAGATTGTGGATGGGTCTTTGCTTTCGACAAGTATTGCGTTTGTGCAGGGCTTGCTGGCGGAGCGATCTGTGCTGGGGATTGAGCGCAAGCAGATGGGTAACACCAGCTTTTACGCGGCTCCCTCTGATGCATACAAAACCAAAGACGGCTGGATTGTGGTTTCCGTGGTGGGCAATGACATGTTTGCGCGCTGGGCGCGGCTGGTGGGTCATGAAGATTTCATCGGCGATCCGCGCTTTGCCACAGACCAGCTTCGCGCAGACAATTGCGCTGTGATTACTGAAGCGATGAATGCTTGGCTGGCAATGCGCACCACGCAAGAGGCTATCGCTGAGTTGGAGAAAGCGCGCGTCCCTGCCGGGCCGGTGCTGGAGCTGGACCAGGTACTGGAAGATCCGCAGGTAAAAGCGCGTGAACTGTTGCGCTATGTCGATCATGTGGGCGCAGCGAAGCCGGTGCCGCTGGCAGATACGGCAGTTCGATTGTCCGCTACGCCCGGCGGCATTCGTGAACGCGCAGCGGCGCTGGGTGAACATACGGACGAAGTGCTGCTGGAGATTGGCTACAGCGATGATGAAATTATTGGGCTGAGAGCGGCGGAAGTTGTGTAAGAAAGTGTTCGCGCGAAAGAGGAGCGCAAGGTTCCTCGTCGCTGCCGTCGCGCTGAAGAAAACGCGCGCCGGCTTAACGCTCCTCGGAATGACGACATGATCGAAAAAATAATTACAACAAGAGACGTGCTATGCGATCCGGGATCTAGCGCCTTTCCATGGTCCTGATTGGAGTGCAGCGGAGAGCGCCGTTCTGGTTTGTGATATCCCCGGTGCATTTATGGGCTTCATGCAGTTCGGCGTTGATCCAGTGGTCCTTGCCGTCATCGCAGGAGGCGTAGAGCGTGGCGCCCTTCATGCGAACGTCTCTACAGGTGGAGATATATGAGCCCGGCGGCAGCACGTCACTCACGGCACAACTCAAAATTCCGTTGAGATTCATTACACCGTCAGAGCAGCGGTCAGCATTGTGGAGAGAGGCGGGCGCTTCATGGCCATCCGCACTCTGGCACAGGGCATGGAGCGTGCTGCCTTTCATCTGCATATTTTTGCAGGTCTCAGTATAAGAGCCGGTGGGCA
>DASXZE010000215.1:0-4794 GCA_036502105.1 Candidatus Angelobacter sp.
TGAGTCCATCGACGGCGCGTACGACATGGCCATCTTTGAGGATCTCGGGAACGGCCAGACGAAGCTCACCTTGATTGGAAATGAACCCATGGAGAGCGCAAAAGAGAGCGGTCAATTCGAGGGCTGGGTTGAGACACTCGATAAAATTGCCGCAGTTGTTGCGGGGCTAGCGCAGGCGAAATAAGAAGTTGCAGTTTTGATGATCGTCATGCGCGAGATATAGCTAAGGCCGGCGGCGGCGGGAGGCTTAGTTAGAACGGGGCTTCTCGTCGCTTGGCCGAATAGTCACATTTCCGGCTAAGTGACCGTTGGCTCAACTGTTGCCTTCAGGCCACAGCGCTCAGCGACCAATGTTTACCGAACTCAACATTAGTCCTGTGAAACGCGCTTCTGGCAACTAATGGTTCCGAACTGTGGAACCAACCTTGTTCCAGCAAAATGCGAAACGGAGAGAACGAAACCCCAAGCTTGAAAACGGCGGGTCAGCAGCTGGCTTTTTATAGTTTATTATTCGCTTTTTGCTTCGGCGGAATCAAAACCATGCACACGGCTGGGAATGATCTGATGGTTGGCAAAGAGCGAGTCTTTGACCATCCGCAGAAGGATCCGGGGGTTCTTGCGGGCCTGAGAAAGACAATACGGGAGCCAGGCGTAACCAAAAGGAATGTAGAAGCGAACCGGCGCGCCAAACTGCCGTGCCGCATTCAGCGCCTTGCGCGTGGGCAGGCCGTAAAGCAATTCCACATCACCACGGGTCCCGGCGGCATAGAGGCATTCCAGCGAATCAGAGATCAGTTCAGGATTGTGGGTAGCGACGTTGACGCGATTTACGCGTCCGGCCAGGTGCCAGATGGCGGGGACGAAATCCGGCTCGGCTTTATCTGCGGTTTTGGCTGCAACGTTGTCTGGCCACTGCCCCTTCACGATTCGCATATTCACGTCACGCTCAATGGCCCAGTCAATATCTCTTAGACTGCGCTTCCAGCGCGTGGGAATCGTTATGCCTAAATTCGGATGGCTCAACAGCGCGCGGTCAATCAGGTTCAAAGTGCGATCCACGGTTTCTGGACCGAGCGAATCAAAATGAATTTTTACACCCAGCTTTTTTGCGGCACACAGCACTTCTTCCAGCAGATCAAAAGAATAATCAAGAGCGGGCAGCTTGATGGAAAGATGATCCAATTTACGGCCTTGCATGGAAGCCAGAGATTGCAGATAGGCATCGGCCACATGCCGGGGAGAATCCGCGTCACCATTCCAATATCCAATGGTGACCATAAAATTCATGCCTTGCAGGCGCAGAGCGACACGCAGCGCATCGTCAAATTCCGGCCCAGCCACATACGAGCTGGCAGCGCGGCGCAAGACTGGCGCGGCGAGCCGCGAGACGAATTTGCGCGCTTTAGACGCCATCAGACTTCTTTCGCGGCAGTATTTTTACGGCGCGACGTGCGGCCGCCCGTGAGGTTTCAGCAGCCATACTCATCAGACCGCGCAGACCTTCAGCATAAATTCGCACGGAGACTGAGGTGTGCACCGTGCTGGTCCATTTCTGCGTCCATGACTCAGGAGTTCCGGTGAACTCATAGGCTTCCATACCGCGTTCAGCGGCAAGGCGCAGGCTTTCCACGATGAGTAATTCGCCGGGCGAGCAGCGCGAGAAATTCTGGTCATAGCCCATTTTCAGCAACCAGAAACGGTTCTTATAATCGACGCCCAATTGCACAGCGGCCGTTTGATCGCCGCATTTCATCAGCAGAATTCGCAATCTCCCCTGCGCACTGGCCAGTTGGGAAAAACGGCGATAAAAGCCCTGAATCACAGCGTCATAAGCCAGTCCGCTGCCAGCTTCGCCTTTCCAGTTGGCTGATTCCACGCGAAAAACTTCTGTGAGCACATCTTCCAGTTCGCCGGCCGTGGGAGTGATGTTCTGGAAACTGATTGGGCCGATTTTTTCTGCGTTGCGACGAGCTCTACGCAGGTCTGAGCGGCGTCCGGAATTCAAATGCTCTTCAGGTCGCTGCCAGCTTTCATCGAGTTGAAGCCATGGATGCGAAGGCATGGGCCGCGTGACACAGATACGTTTTTCTTCACTGCAAACCGTTTGCAAGGCCTCCACCATGGGTGAATCAGCGTCCACGTCGCGCAGGAAAATTGGATCAGACATGGTGAGCAAAGCTTTGGCAAGAGCCTGGCAGGCTTCGTTATCTTTGAATGAGAAAAGTGTTGGCTCAAAAAGATTCTGGCCAAGATAAACCAGACGCTTCTCACCATGAGGCCGGAACAGGGGCACAAAGGCTACGGTCCGACCACGCCGCTGCACGGCGACAAGAATGGGATCACCGTCGGTAAAACTCTCGGCGCAGGCCAGGTTCCATATATGCGACTGCATGGGAGAGGTAACGAACGCCTCAACGCCGGCGCAGTCAGCATTAAATTCACGGAACGGATTGATGCCGAGGAAAATTCTGGCGGTATAGGGATCGCCCGCCGCGCCGGCCCGTGAATTGTCTTTGAGCCGCTCCAGTGTGGAGAGCTTGACGAGCTGTCCGCCACCAATTACGTCAATGACCATTCACAACCTTCCCGGGCAAAAATATGTTGCGGCAGTATTCATCGCCACTTCGTTCTTCCTGTCTTCTTGAGAACCCACATGGCGAGGGACTGCCTAAAAAGCTTATCTAGTTCTTTATGCACGGCATGGGCCACTTGCAAGGATAGTTAAATAGGCGGGAATCCCTTTGTTATGAATAGCTTTCCGGGTTATCTGGCGGCTGCGAACAGGAGAGTGTGCAATTTTTTTCACCGTGGGGAAGGAAGATCAACGCTGCGTAATCATCTGCGCGCCTGCTTGATTCAGTGATTAAGGGGGCGCTGGCGAGTCATTTTTTCATCGGTCATCTCCATCTATCGATGGCATTCCACCAAATCACTTTGAGCCATTCCTGAAAAGTTGTTTTGGCCCATTCACGGTGATGCCACCAGCTGATGCCGAAAAGACGGTCATCCGTGGCTGCTGCCGCTGACCACTGATATTGCGGCAGGCGATGCGCAAAAATTGAACGGGCCCGCGCTGTATGCCAGTCACTGGTGACCAGCAAAACGCTGGTGGGATGAAGCGGCTGCAGGCACTGCGCAACGTACCTGGTCTCAGTGTCAGTGGAGTCAGCTTCAAAGGGGCAGACGCTGACTTGAGCGGTCATTTCTTTAGCGTCCTGCTTGAGAAAAGCGTCAGCATATTCAGCGGGCGTGCGGCCGAAATAACTGGAATCAGACGAGGCGTCAAGAAACAGATGCTTGCCATAACCGGCGCGCAGGAGTTCCATGCCGCGGCGATAACGTGCGTCCTGGCTGTCACCGGCGAGAACGACGATGATATCTGATTTCTTTGGATGGTCGCTCACGAGCATGCGGCCTGCGGATGCGGCGAAGGCAACGAAGACGATTAGCAGTCCTAGCAGGGCCTTGAGCTTCTGTGAAAGAAGTGGGCGGCGCGTACTGGTAGCAGCAGTCTGCTCGGGTTGGGTTTCTGTTGAGATCATTTCTTGTTCAGGATCACTGTTTTAATAGAGATCATCTTAAGTTAAGTCTTGAGGCCTTTAAGTCTTTCGAGGTTACAGAAATCTGGCACTGTGTATGGTGCGCCCGAGAACGTAAGCGTTTCAGGAAAAACTATGCAAACTTTTGCGCTCGTCCAGTGGGCCAGGCTGGAGGGCGTCTCGGGCAAAATCTGGCTAACCATAAGATACTAAAGACTGTGGCAAATCAGAGAGTGGCTGCTGAGAGTCCCTGCATTTTGGCATATGAAGTGCCCTATATGAAGGCTTATGAGCACCCTGGAATACATATCTTCACCCTCTGATTCACTGACAACCAAGCTGGAAAACCGCACCGCGCGCATTGGCGTGATTGGCCTGGGCTATGTTGGCCTGCCACTGGTACTGCTTTTTAGCCAGCAGAAATTCCGCATTACCGGCTTTGACGTTGACGATAGAAAGATCGACATTATTGCTAAGGGCGGGTCTTATATTGTTCGCATTCCTGAGACTGAAATTCAGGGCGCCAAGGCCAAGGGCTTTACGGCGACATCTGATTACTCACAGATTGCCGACATGGACGCCATTATTATCTGCGTGCCGACACCTCTGAATGACCATCATGAGCCGGACCTGAGCTTTATCGCGATGACCGCTGAATCTATTGCTCCGCATTTACGCGCTGGGCAAGTGGTGATCCTGGAGAGCACGACGTATCCGGGAACGACGGAAGAGTTGTTGATTCCGATTCTGGAGAAAAATCCGCGTGGCTTGAAAGCTGCGCGTGGCACGGAAGACGCGAAAGACACTTTCTTTGTGGCGTTCTCGCCGGAGCGGGAAGATCCGGGCAATGACACGGTTGCGCGTTGCGACATACCAAAGGTGGTCGGCGGATTAAATCCGAAGGCGACTGAATTTGGACGCCAGCTTTATGGCACCATTTTCCATCGCACAGTGCCGGTTTCCACTCCGGCGGCGGCGGAGATGACCAAGCTACTGGAAAATATTTATCGCTGCGTGAATATTGCGCTAGTGAATGAATTGAAGCTGCTGAGCTTGCGCATGGGGATCGACATTTGGGAAGTGATCAACGCGGCTTCGACCAAGCCATTTGGCTTCCAGGCGTTTTATCCGGGGCCAGGGCTGGGCGGACACTGCATTCCGATTGATCCTTTCTATCTTTCATGGAAGGCGAAGGAATATGACTTCCACACGCGCTTTATTGAACTGGCCGGCGAAATTAATTTGAATATGCCAT
>DASXZE010000216.1:0-10527 GCA_036502105.1 Candidatus Angelobacter sp.
CGAGCAGGCTTTTGTTGATGTTTTGATTTTGAAAGCTTACAGATAACGTTCGCGGGAAATTTCCGGCACGGTGGCTGAGGGGATTGTCTGTGCGCCTTCTTCTGGAAAGTCCGGGAGAGGCGTTTCCAGGGCAATCTTCAAGACCTGGTCCATGTTTTCAACGAAATGGATTTTCATCTGTCCGCGGATATTTTCCGGGACTTCTGCCAGGTCCTTTTCGTTTTCCTTGGGGATGATGGCTTCCTTGATTCCGGCGCGCAGAGCAGCAAGAAGTTTTTCTTTCAAGCCACCGATGGGCAGGACCTTGCCGCGCAGCGTGATTTCACCGGTCATGGCAATGTCACGGCGCACAGGAATTTTGCTGAGTGCGCTGGAAATTGCCGTGGCCATGGTGATGCCGGCTGAAGGACCGTCTTTGGGGATGGCGCCTTCTGGCACGTGAATATGGATGTCAACGTTGCGGTAGAAATCCCGCGGAATTCCCAGTCCTGCGGCGCGTGAGCGCACATACGACATGGCTGCATGGGCCGATTCCTGCATCACGTCGCCCAACTGGCCGGTGATGGTGAGTTTGCCCTTGCCGTCAACGATAGCTACTTCAGTGCTGAGAATGGAGCCGCCGACCTCTGTCCAGGCCAAACCAGTGACCAGGCCAATCTCGCTCTTTTCATTGGCCAGCGTGTCACGGAATTTGGTGACGCCCAGGAACTCATTTACTTTTTCGCCATTCAAGGCAGCGGTATAAGTGCTGTCTTTTACTACCTTGCGCGCTACTTTCCGGGATATATTGCCAATCTCGCGCTCAAGATTACGGACGCCTGCCTCACGCGTGTAAGACTTGATGATCTCGCGCAGGGCATCGTCAGTAAATGTGAGCTGCTTTTCCGTAAGGCCGGTGGCTTCACGCTGCTTGCGCACCAGGAACTGCTTGGCGATCTCAACTTTTTCCAGCTCCGTGTAGCCGTGGAGCCGCAGAACTTCCATGCGGTCCTGCAGCGCAGCCGGAATGCTGTGCAGCACGTTGGCTGTGGCGACGAAGAAGACCTGAGACAGATCGTATTCCACGTCAAGGTAATGGTCCTGGAACATCCAGTTCTGCTCAGGATCAAGAACTTCCAGCAGTGCGGCTGATGGATCACCGCGGAAATCTGACGCCATTTTGTCGACTTCATCCAGCATGAAGACCGGATTCTTGGTGCCGGCTTTCTTCATCATCTGGATAATCTGGCCGGGCAGAGCGCCAATATAGGTGCGACGATGGCCGCGGATCTCAGCTTCGTCACGCACGCCGCCCAGCGACATGCGAACAAATTTTCTGCCGGTAGCTTTCGCAATCGACATGCCGAGCGAAGTTTTACCAACGCCCGGAGGACCAACAAAGCAGAGGATCGAACCCTTGGGATTTTTTACCAACTGGCGTACGGCCAGAAATTCCAGGATGCGGTCTTTGATTTTCTCCAGGCCGTAGTGGTCCTGGTTGAGAATTTTTTCCGCATGCTCAATGTTGCGGATCTCTTTGGACTTCTTCTTCCACGGTACCGCGAGCAGCCAGTCAAGATAATTGCGGGAAACCGTTGACTCAGCCGACATGGGCGGCATGGCCTCAAGCTTCTTCAATTCCTGTATGGCCTTCTCATGCACTTCTTTCGGCATGCCTGCGGTGTCAATCTTTTTCTTTAGCTCGTCGAACTCGCTCTTTTCGCCGCGGCCCAGCTCTTTCTGGATGGCCTTGATTTTCTCGTTGAGGTAATACTCTTTCTGGGCGCGTTCCATCTGGCGCTTTACGCGCGTCTGAATGGTACGGTCCATATTGAGTTTTTCAATTTCAATATCCAGCACGTCAGCAATGCGGTTCAAGCGCTCTGCGGGATCAAAAATCTCCAGCAGCTCCTGCTTTTCTTCAATGGAAAGCTGCAGGTTCTGCGCGATGGTGTCACTAAGTTTTGCGGGATCGCTCATGCCGGTAATGATCACGGGCTCAAGATTGAGCGACTGGCAGAGCTTTACATATTGATCAAACAAATTGTGGACGCGCTGCATGGCCGACTCCAGCAGCTTGCTGGGATCGGTGGGATATTTCACCGTGCGTACTTCGGCTTCAAAATAACCTTCAACGTTGTTTAGCTTGAGAATTTTGCCGCGTTCCACGCCTTCCACCAGCACCTTAATGTTGCCATCGGGCAGCTTCAGGTTCTGTACGATATTGGCAATGGTGCCAACCTGATAAATCTCATGCGGCTTGGGCTCGTCGATGCTGGCGTCATGCTGCGTGGCCAGGAAGATCTTGCGGTCAGAGGCAAGCGCTTCTTCCAGGGCGCGAACGCTGGACTCGCGGCCTACGATGAACGGGGTCATCATATAAGGGAAGATGACGACGTCTCGAATGGGCATCATTGGGAGCTTGCGAGTTTCGAATTTTTCCTTATTCTGGGTCACTGATTCGCCTTTTTGTATCCGTCTTTTGTAATGCGTTTGGGAACAATTACCTACCATCCTGCTACTACTAAGATTATCATGCATGGCAAGTGGCTGTGGCCAGAGTATTTCTGTGTACTTTTTAATCTGGGCTTTGGAATCAATAAGTTAGATAAAAAGGGCGGCTTCAGGAATCCCCAAATTGAGGATTTTCTGGTTAATGATTTTCTCGATTCCCCGGCGATATCGGCCTGCAATTGTTAGCGGCCCTTGTTGAAGATGAGGATGAGGGTCAGCCGCTTTACCGTATGATTTCAGGAAGTTCTACTCGCTTGAGCCAGAAATTTTTCAGCTCTCCCAGCAGGCTGGTCAGCTCCTTGATGCTGTCTGGTTTGGTCAGATAGGCGTTGGCGCCGTGTTCAAATGCCTGATTGATGTCCACCTGGTGTTTTGATGAAGTCAGCATCAGCGTGGGCAGCCGCCGCACGGGCCCTTCCTGGCTGCGTAGCCATTCCAGCACCTCAAAGCCGGAACGCTTGGGCAGTTTTATATCCAGCAACATGGTGACAGGCACAGGATACTTTTCGCGATCGTCAAATGGCGCGGCTCCGGTGAGATAGTCCACGGCCTTGTCGCCGTCGTCCACGCGAATGAGGTTGATTGTTCCCGGCGTACGGCCCAGAGCCGCCTGGATCAGCTGCGCTTCAAACGTATTGTCTTCCACCAGAAGAACCACAGGCGGCTTGAGTGAATGTGCTTCTATCATGATGCTGCCGGCAGTGAAATATAAAACCTGCTCCCCTTTCCCGGCGCCGATTCCAGCCAGACTTTGCCGCCAATGCGGCTGATGCCGCGTTTTACAATTGCCAGGCCGATGCCTGTTCCGGGATAAGCCTCAGTTGAGTGCAGGCGTTCAAACACCTGAAAGATGCGCTCCTGGTGCTGCGGGGCGATTCCAATTCCTTCATCGCAAACTTCAATCACAATATTCCGGCCGTCGCTGCGGCCCGTAACTTCCACGTGCGGCGTCTGGCCGGGCGGATAAAACTTGAGGCCGTTGTTGATCAAGTTGAGCAAGGTCTGCGTGAGCATGGCCATGTTGGCGGAAACCTTGAGCGTGGGATCGACAGATATTTTTACCTGGTCGCGCAACGCTTCCTCTATCTGTTCCTTGGCTGCCTTTAAGGCTGCGGCAACATTCACGGGCGCAGACTCAATTTCAATGCGTCCGAGCCGGCTGTAATTCAGCAGGTCTTCCACCAGGCGGTTCATGCGCGTGGCGGACACGGCGACATTTTGCAAGAGCTCAACCACCTGCGCGGGAAGCTGGCCGCCAAAGTCGGTGAGGACGATATCAGTAAACCCTTCAATGGCCCGGATGGGCGAGCGCAGGTCATGCGATACGGAATAGCTGAAGGCTTCCAGCTCGGCGTTGGTGCGCTCGCGCTCAGCCACGCGCAGTTCAAGCTCGTCAGCGTGGTGCTGGATTTTTTGCAGCAGCTTCATGCGGTCAGTAATATCGCGGGTGATCTTGGTATAGCCGACAATTTCGCCGTCTTCATCGCGCAGGGGCGTGATGACCACGCTGGACCAGAACTGGCTGCCGTCTTTGCGGACGCGCCAGCCTTCACCTTCAAAATGGCCGGTGGTGGCGGCGGTTTCCAGAACTTTGGCGGGGAGGCCGGCATCGGCATCCTCTTTGGTATAGAACTGGGAAAAGTGCTTGCCCAGGATTTCTGCAGCAGAATAATTCTTGATTCTTTGCGCGCCGGAATTCCAACTGGTGATATTGCCATGGCGATCGAGCGAGTAGATGGCGTAGTCAGTGACGCCTTCAATCAGCATGCGGTAGCGCAGCTCGGCTTCGCGGCGGTCGGTGATGTCGCGCGTGATCTTGCCAAAGCCCAGCAGAGTGCCGTCTGTGTCACGGATGGCGGTGATGACCACGTTGGCCCAGAAGCGCGTGCCGTCTTTCCGGAAGCGCCAGCCTTCATCCTCATGGCGGCCGGTTGCTGCCGCGCCTTTGAGTTCCATTTCAGGCTTGCGCGCTTTTTTATCGGCTTCAGAATAGAAAGTGGAAAAGTACCTGCCAATAATCTCTGAAGGCTTGTACTGTTTCATCCGCTCGGCGCCGGGGTTCCATGAAGCAACAATGCCATCCGGCGTGAGGAGAAAAAGAGCGTAGTCAACCAGGTTTTCCGCCAACAGGCGAAAAACGCGCTCTGACTGCAACGGATGATCCATGTCAGTGACGCTGATAGGCTTCAAATGACCAATGCTTTCAGGCTTGCCTGCGACGGGGCCCATTCAGACCTCAGAAAATGGATGATATACAAAAAGCGGCTCGATTCGGCTGTCTTTTCATCTTTCAGCGGATGGCACAACAATACCCTTAAATCAGATGCGGGAACACTTGGACTGGGTTGTGGAGACGAGCTGTATCGTGAGCCCCGCGGACCGCTGAATTCAACAACTCACGATATGGTACATTACCAGCGTGGAGAAAGCCTATGCCCCAGGGAAACACCATTCTGGTAGTTGACGATGACCCGCTTCATCTCACGCTGTATACGTGGATTCTGCAGAGCCATGGGTACAAATGCGAGACTGCCCAGGTGAAGAGTACCGCCGTGGACCTGCCTGCAGAGGCCATTGACCTGGTGCTTCTGGACTATCACCTGAATAGTTCGCTCACGTCTTTGGATGTGATCAAGCAAATAAAAAGCACATATCCTGCCGTTCCCGTAGTAATTCTCTCAAATATGCAGTGGATGCCGGACGACGTGAAAGACTATGCCCGGGAGTTCGTTAACAAAGGCGATCCCAAGCGGCTAGTGGATACGATTAAAGACATCCTGCAGGATAAGTCTGCACAGCTTTGATACGGCCCGCGCAAAGGCGGGGGGTAGTGAAACAGATTTGGGTGGTGGCCCTGATTAAATTTCCATTTCACGGCTGAAGCCCGTGCCCTGATACGAATCTTTGCGGCGCTCCACAACATAGAAAATTTCAGTGCGAGCAATCGGTTATTGTTTCACCTTGAACTGCAAGTCATTCCTTTTCTGCAACTCAGCTTTTGTTGCATCGTCTGCCACGTTTGCCCAGGCGAACCAGTAGCCATTTGATTCCACCAGAGCCAGGAATTTGTTTACGCGCACTGGCTCCTTTGTTGTTTGACCATCTATTGTTTGGCCATTGGGAGCGTTGATAGCGTCAGATCCGGTGAGCCATATTCCGAGCCGTCCGGCGAGGTCGCCTGCGTCGATATCAGCGCCGTTGCTTGAGATATACGGTGTATGCGCGAAGAAGTTAACGATCTTGCGGGCGAACTCCTGGATCTTCTGCCTGTCTTTCAGCGATTTAGGAAACTTCATTCCGGGAAAGCAACTGGGATCGATGGCAAAAAGAGTGATGGTGGAGTTGAATTGGCCTTTCTCTTGTTCCGGAGCATGCAGCGACAAAAGGACCTTGGAACATTGATTGACCGGGCTGTCGGGATGCTGGTCATCGATCTTTAACTGCCCGTGGGAAAGAGTTGCAGTCTACCAACCGGGGATATCGTAGCGCAGTTCCAAAGCGCTATTGGAATAGGTGTTGCCCGATAGAATGCCGTCAGGCAATTGTGAGAGTTTGGATTTGTGCGCGCCATGGGCAGCTAGGGAAAATATTAAGGTTAAAAGTAGCAGGGGGATTCGCATCTGCTGTTTATACAACAATTGGTTGTTATCGCTTTGTTTGGCGCTGCGTGATGGCCTTACGGCAGTAAGGAAGTTGTTTCTTTCTTTTCTTTTATGGCACGGCTGAAGCCCGTGCCCTGATACGAAGCAGAGCAATGCAATATGGGTACTCTGTACTGTCCGGAGGCCTCCTGTCCCAGCAAGGTAGCTGTCGAACAATGTCCGCAGATATCGCACATCTGAATTCTTATATACGAGGTAATAATCCTCCAGCTCTTCAGCGGTGAAATGGGCTTCACCATCCGGTATCTTTGATGGTTTGCCGGCCTGCGCTGACAATGCCTGGACCAAAAAGAGAAGGAAAGCAGAGAGGAGAAAAGCATAACGAAAAAGACTGGGGAATTTGTATCCAAATCTAAAGCTGTCCAATGACACAGTATTTACCTCGAATTGTTTTTGGGGCAAGTGTGTTCCCTGGTGAAGATCGGCGCACAAACAAAACGCCTGCTTTGTGGCAGGCGTTTGGAAGTAAATCGTTAAAAATCTTCAGCCGGCTTTTTCCATGGCTGGCAGCGAGATATCTCGGCGCTCCACCATTTCTTTGGTTACTTCAAATTCCTTCACGCGTTTCTGGCTGGGCAGGTGATACATGAGGTCAAGCATGAGCTCTTCCAGGATCATGCGCAGGCCGCGGGCGCCTACTTTGCGTTGCATGGCTTCACGGGCGATGGCGCCGAGTGATCCTTCAGAGAAGCGGAGCTTTACGCTCTCAAACTCGAACATGCGCTGGTACTGCTTGACGATGGCGTTGCGCGGACGGGTCAGGATTTCGATGAGCGCGGCTTCGTCCAGGTCATTGAGGATTCCGACGACAGGGAGGCGGCCGACAAATTCTGGGATCAGGCCGAAGCGGACCAGGTCCTGGGGCTCGGCTTTTTGCAGCAGCTCGGTGTCACGCTTGCTGGCTTCTGTAAATTCTTTTTCCTTGGCTTCACTGGTGCGGAAGCCCATGGATTTTTTGCCGATACGGCGGGCGACAATCTTTTCCAGTCCGACGAATGCGCCGCCGCAGATGAAGAGAATGTTGGTGGTATCGACGGGAGTGAATTCCTGGTGCGGGTGCTTGCGTCCGCCTTGCGGAGGAACGTTGGCGATGGTGCCTTCAAGGATTTTGAGGAGAGCCTGCTGCACGCCTTCACCGCTGACGTCACGGGTGATGGAGGGGTTCTCGTCCTTGCGGCCGATTTTGTCGATTTCATCTATATAGATGATGCCGGTCTGCGCGCGGCCTACGTCGCCGTCAGCAGCTTGCAACAGTTTCAAGACGATATTTTCCACGTCCTCACCAACGTAGCCGGCTTCTGTGAGGGTGGTGGCGTCAACGATGGCAAAAGGCACGTCGAGCATGCGGGCCAGAGTCTGCGCCAGCAAAGTTTTGCCGGTGCCCGTGGGGCCGATCAGCATGATGTTGGATTTTGCCAGCTCAACTTCGCCACTCTTGGTGCGGTTCATGTGGATCCGCTTGTAGTGGTTGTAAACGGCGACAGAAAGTTTTTTCTTGGTCTGGTCCTGGCCGATGACGTATTCGTCGAGGAAAGTTTTTACTTCCTGCGGCTTGGGCAGATGGTTGGGAGCGGCCGCGGCATGCGATTCCGTGCGGTCATCTTCAAGGATGGAGTTGCAGACAGCTACGCACTCGTCGCAGATGTAAGCCCTGGGGTAGTCACTGGGTGAAGAGATGAGTTTGGCAACTGCGTCCTGCGATTTATGGCAGAACGAGCAACGAAGTGTTTCTTCCGGTGTCCTGGGCTTCACGATCAACTCCTTGGTGCGGCGGGCTGATTTGTGTTTCTGGCCAGAGCCCGGCCGATTGATGACTTACGTACTCTTACTTGTGCTTATAAATGATATCGTCAATTATTCCGTACTCTTTAGACTGTTGTGCGTTCATTATAAAGTCACGCTCAACATCTTTCTCCACCTTTTCCAGCTTCTGCCCGGAATGCTTGGCGATCAGCTGGCTGGTGATTTCGCGCATCCGCAAAATCTCTCTAGCATGTATATCAATATCCGTGGCCTGGCCACTAAGGCCAGACATCAAGGGTTGATGAATAAGAATCCTAGAAGTGGGTAAGGCGAAACGCTTACCTGCGGCACCAGCGCAAAGTAACAGGGCAGCCATACTTGCGGCTTGCCCACAACAAATAGTCATTACATCAGGGCGAACAAATTGCATAGTATCGTAAATCGCCATGCCTGCCGTGATGGATCCACCCGGCGAGTTGATGTACAGCTGAATGTCTTTTTCTGGATCTTCGGCCTCAAGGAACAGAAGCTGTGCAATCACCAGGTTCGCGATCGTGTCGTCAATCGGCGTGCCAATAAAAATAATGTTGTCGCGCAGCAGCCGGGAATAGATGTCATAGGCGCGTTCGCCTCGGCTGGTCTGCTCTACTACCATTGGGACAAGTGCCATAAATCGCTTCTTCCTTCCATCTAGGGGCCGGGATTTCCCCAGCCGGTTACCCTGCGTTCGAATATAGCCAGTTTAGCGCTTTTTCGCTTCTCATGCGGTCGCGCAACCGTTCTACCGCATTATCTTTAATTAGACGGCTCTTAACTTCCTCTACCGGCTGCTGCATCTGCATCGCCATGCCTGCAATTTCACTATCCAGATCTTCATCAGTGACCTGAATCTTTTCCGCAACTGCAATCTTCGCCAGTAACACGCTGGCCTTCACTTCTTTTATAGCAGCATCCAGCTGGCCTGCGCGCAGACGCGCAAAATCCATGTGCTTCATATCTTCCGGCTTCATGCCTTGTGCTGCCAGTGCTCTCAGTCCGCGCTCCAGACGCAGCTCAATCTGGTGCTCCACCATCGATCGCGGAACAGGGAAGTCATGCTTCGCCAAAAGTTCTTCAATCATCTGGTCTTTTGCTTCATGGTCAGCTTTGTGTTTGCGTTCCGCTTCCATGTTTTCGCGAATCAACTTTTTCAGATCGTCAAAAGTTTTCAGCTCAGGGCTAAGCTCCTGCGCGAATTCGTCATTTAATTCCGGCGTGGTCTTTTTCTTCAGCGCGTTGACTTTCACTTTGTAGTGAAACGATTTTCCCGCCAGTCGCGGATCATAAAAATCCGCCGCGTAGGCCACATCAAAGTTGCGATCTTCGCCTGCCCTCGCGCCTTTCAAGTGTTCCGTAAATTCCGGAATCGTATTCTCTCCGCCAATCTCCACCATTACTTCATCCATGTGGACAGGTTGCGGCGCAGCCTCTGCTCCCTCCGCTGCCGGCGGAGCATCTTTCGGCGTCGCCTCAAACGACACCTGCAGGAACTCGCCCTTTTTCGCGCCGCGCTCTTCATCAATCGGATCGTAACTCGACTGCCGCTCCTGCAGCTGCTTTACCTCGGCATCAACTTCTTCGTCCGTCACCGCGGTCTGCGGTTTTGCGATCTTCGTTTCCTTGTAGTCGCCCAGATCAAATTCCGGCAGGATCTCAAATGCCGCCTTGAACTTCATCGGCTCGCCCGGCGTGTATTCCAGGTCATATATATGTGGCTGGGAAACCGGTTTGAATCCGGCCTTGGTCACGCCGGCTTTAAAATACTGCGGCACCAGATGCTCCACCACATCGCTGGTAATCTCGTTGGAAAATTTGCTCCGCACCATGCTGGCCGGAACCTTGCCTTTGCGGAACCCCGGTATGCGGGCCTGTTTGGAATATTGCTGTACCAGCCCTTCCATCTGCTTGGTCACAACCTCAGCAGGAATCTCCACATTAATCTCGCGCTTGCACGCCGGATCCATCGGAGGAACGTCCGCTCCGTGGTTATGGTTGTGTCCCTCATGGCCGTGGTCATGGCCGTGGGTTTCTTGACCCTGGGTCTCTTGACCTTCGGCTTCTTGACCCTGGGTTTCCTGACCCTCGGCATTTTGGGCTCCGGCTTCGTGCCCTTGCCCCTCTAAATCCTCGCCCTCAGGGCTTTTGGTTGACTTGCTTTCTGCGTTATCCAAGTGGGTTTCCTTATCCGCTGCCGCCTTGAGAAAACACGGCAAAATTAAGGGTACACGTACACATACCCCAAACAACCAGTTTAAGAGACCTTGCGATAGGGGTCAAATTGAGCCGTCATTACTTTGGAGCGCAGGCGCCCTCGCCTGCGGGGTTCAACTTAGCGAAGGCGAAGCACCCAAGCGGCGTCCGCAGGCGAAATACCGAGCGTAGCCGAGGGATCTGCTTTTTTTGCTGCTCGGAATGGATCGCAGCCGCCCTCGGCTGCATCTTGCGTTGAAGCCTTCAATATCTGTGGCCCAGAGCCTGCCCCTGATTTTGTGGCACATGTACTCTTACCTGTGACCTCTTTACCTACTCCAGAATCGTGGGCCGTAAAGCTTGTCCTGAGTCTTGCCGAAGAGCATTATCAGACAAAACT
>DASXZE010000217.1:0-4928 GCA_036502105.1 Candidatus Angelobacter sp.
GGTGGTGGTTTATTCCGGTAATGGAAGATAAAGGTCGTCCAGCAGAAAGCCAGCGAGGAGCAGAAAAGCCTCCGGTGAAAATCACCGAGGCAGACTTGCATCTGCTCATTGCCGATTTGCAGGACGATGTAACTTCCTATCGCCAACGCGAAGCCGCCTGGATCTCAATCGTCACACACGGCGTCATTATTCTTCTGCTTTTGTTTTTACCCAAGTGGATTGGCACGCGCCCAACCATCGTTCCCCTGGAGAAACAGCAATCGACTTTTCTCTCGCTGCCAGACGATCAGCTCAAAGTCAAGCGGCCTAAAACCGATGTGCTTTCTGATAAGAACCGCGTTGCGCAAACCAATACTCCAAACAAAGACACGCTACGCAAGCTGATTGATCAACGCCGGCCGGGTGCGCCCAAACCCGCTGCTCCACCGGAACAAGCCCAGCAGGCGCCGCAGCAAACTCCACAAACGGCGCAAGCTGCGCCACCGCCGGAAGTGCAGCCTCCACAGCAGCAGACGACTTCGCAATTGCAAACACCAGTTCCGGATGCGCCTAAGAAATCTCCGTTTGCTATCTCCTCAGCCGGTACGGCTGTGAACCAGGCAATTCATTCTGCGGCCAACGGGCACGCCGCGCCGTCTGTTGAGTTTGGCGGCGGTGAGTATGGCAGCGCGCAGCACCCTAGAACTGACAATCGCGGCGGCCTGGAAATTCTCAGCGACACTATGGGCGTGGACTTTGGCCCTTATATGAAGCGCCTGCGCTACACGGTGCAAACCCACTGGGAACCGTTGATTCCAGAGTCTGCCATGCCGCCGGTCATGAAAAAAGGCGTGGTGGTGATTGAATTTGCCATCACCAAAGACGGCAAAGTCCTGGGAATGAAATTGATTGGCGCGTCAGGCGACGTTGCTCTGGACCGTGCTGCGTGGGGTGCAATCACTGACGCAATCCCACTGCCGAATCTTCCTACGCAATTTGCCGGTGACTATCTGCGGATTCGCGCGCGCTTCTATTACAACCCTGACAAGAACGATCTCGAATAATCCCAGCTATTCTTTTTTGATTATTTTCTGCGCTGCATCATCTGCATGAGTGTGCGCTGCGCAAACGGCATATAGATGAGTGCGGCGCACGCGCCCAGCGCAAAGCCCAGACCAATGCGGTCTGCAATCAGCAACGGCGCCAGCGCCCAGAGCATATCCAGCAAAAAAAGCGCAGGCGTAAGAATGCGGTACTTGCTGCCAAGCAGGTGATAATCCATGGCCGTGGCGGAAATCAGATACAACCGCACCGCCAGGCCCACCATGGAAGTTGTGAGATAAATGGCGAAGATGGCAGTTCCCGCGCGGTGCCATGCATTGAAAGATGCCCGATAGGTGTTATCCAGGCTGAAGAGCGCCGAAAGATAGAAGGCAAGATACATAACCTGCGTGAGAATAAAGAGTACGCGAGCGGTGTTTCGGCTGGCATTTGGTAGATCTGAATCGGGCGCAGGTAGTGTTGTTGCGTTTTGCTCAACAGTCGCAGTGATGGGCCGCGGAACTTCTGCAACTCCCGGAGTCTTCGCCAGCGGGGCGGGCGCTTGCTCCGATACAACTTCGGCATTTCCCAAAAAGCGGTAACCGCGTTTGGCAATGGTTTCGACATATTTAGGATTGCTGGCGGAGTCGCCCAGCACGTCGCGCAGTTTGACCATGGCAGTGTTGAGGCTGTGATCAAAATCGACAAACGTATCTTCCGGCCATAGGCGTTGCCGCAGGTCTTCGCGCGTGACCACTTCTTTTGGGCGCTCCAGTAGTGCCACCAGGACCTGGAAGGGCTGCAATTGCAGCTTGAGGCGAGTGCCGCCTTTGCGCAGCTCTGCGGCGCGGAGATCGGCTTCAAAGTCATCGAATTTGTACTTGGAAACTGCCACCATAGATCAATGTGCTGCCGGTGTTTCGTCCGCGCTAAAAAGTTTAGCATTTTCAGTTTTCGCCTAAGCCGGGAAGCCTGTCTTCCGCCTGCCTGTTTACAATGTGAACCAATGGACTCTCAACGACAGCAAGTGCTGGGCCTCGCCTTGCTTGCGCTGCTCATCCTTTTGTTTGTGCTGCTGCGGCGAGCCTGGGGCGGTGTATGAGCCTGCCGCTACTTGTTGTGATTCTTGGCCCTACGGGCAGCGGCAAGACTGCGCTCTCATTGCGTCTTGCTGAACAGATGCATGGTGAGATTGTGAGCTGTGATTCCGTCGCCGTGTATCGTGAGTTTGAAATTGGAACAGCCAAACCCTCGCACTCGGATCGCCAGCGGGTGCCGCATCATCTAATAGATGTTGCCGGCCCCATGGAAGTAGTGACCGCCGGAGATTATTCACGGCTGGCGAGGCAGGTCCTTCGTGACATTGCGGCACGCGGCCGGTTACCGATTGTTGTCGGCGGCTCTGGGCTTTATCTGCGTGCGCTTCTGGAAGGCTTGTTTGCCGGCCCGCCGCGATCAGAAGAATTGCGTACCCGTTTGCGCGAGCGCGCAACTAAACGCGGAGCGGAATATCTGCACAAGCTATTGCGGCGTGTTGACCCCGCGGCAGCGCAAACCACCCATGCCAATGACGTGCCTAAAGTTGTTCGGGCTTTGGAAGTCAGCATCAGCGCACGAGCGCCAATGACAGATCTTTGGCAACAAGGCCGCGATCCGTTGAGCGATTTCAATATCCTGCGCATCGGTTTGAATCCAGAACGGCCTGCGCTATATGAGCGAATCAATCAGCGTGCGCGCGAAATGTTCTCTGAAGGGCTGGTAGAAGAAACGGAGAGATTGGCCGCGCAGTATCCTTCCGCATGGCCGCTCAGCTCGTTGGGTTACAAGCAAGCGCTCCAGCATTTGCGCGGAGAACTATCATTGGAGCAGGCGATCCAGGCAGCGCAACAAGGGCACAGAAATTATGCCAAGCGGCAGCTAACATGGTTTCGGCGTGAACAGAATGTTCACTGGATTACAGGTTTTGGCTCTGAGAAGGCAGTGCAAAAAAAAGCAGAGGATTTAGTCGCCGCGCAAGCGTAGCCGCTGAGGGGTTAGAAGAAGTAAAGATGAAGCAGAAAGAAAACTTCGCTATTTCTTATAGCAGCGTTCCGGTGCGGTTCCAGCGCGTGTGTGAAAAGAAATTGCCGGCGATGGAAGCGTAAAAAGTAATTTTGTGTCCCAGATTTTCATCCAGCCAGCGTGACGTAGGCGCGTCGTACGACCAGTAAACGAACATAGGCGCTCCAATTACATTGGCCAGCGGAACAAAGCCCCAGTCACGGCTGTCACTAGAGTTATCGCGGTTGTCACCCATCACAAATAACCGGCCTTCAGGTACAACAGTTGGCCCCCAGCTTTCCAATGAGTTATGTAACGATACGATGTGCACCACATACGGCTCCTGTACCGGCTGCGAGTTTACGTAAAGCACGCTATTGCGGATTTCCAATTGGTCTCCGCCCACGGCAATCACGCGCTTAAGAAAAGTTTCTGATGGATCTTTGGGATAACGGAAAACAATAATGTCGCCGCGGTGGATCGTCTTCACCGTGGGCAGGCGCCAGCCGACGAGCGGAATTTCCGGCCCGTACAACAGCTTGTCCATAAAGAGATGGTCGCCCACCAGAATGGTGCCTTCCATGGATGCAGTGGGAACGACAGAAGCTTCGCCAACAAAAATCCTCATGCCCAGAACAATGCATGCCAAAACGATCAAGCGGCGGGTTGAAGGCCGCCATTGTTTACGTGCGCGAACAGCCGACGCGGAAACTTTAGAAGTGGAAGCAGTATCAAGAACGGGCGTGACCAGAGGTATTTCAGCGGCGGGGCTGGGAGCAGCAGAACCAAGCGTAGCGGAATTAAGTGCCGCAGAATCGAGCGCAGCGGGCTCAACGCCAACAGCGGTTTCTGCCGGAGCAGCCTGTTCACATAGTTCAATTGAAAGCATATATAGACGAAGACGCGAACCTGCATTCTTGGCCAAGCAAGGCCAGGTCACAATCAGGTGAATACCTGCTCTGGACGAACAATCGGCCATGACCGTATGGGTTACAGGGCGGGGCGGGCAAAGAAATGAAGACTTGCAGAATGCAAAACCTCAAAATCAGGCCATAACTTTGGTTTCGTGTCCGGCCGGATTCGGATTCTCTCCGCTATCTTGCTCTGTTATAATGGCCCTCTACCGCAGCACCCGCCTTGGGTGGTTGTAATTGTCGGGGAGTGGCTCAGCCTGGTAGAGCACCTGGTTCGGGACCAGGGGGTCGGAGGTTCAAATCCTCTCTCCCCGACCATTTATTTTCAAGCAGATACGCACCTTCCAAAATCCCGAAAATATTCGCCGTAGGTAAAAATGCGACAGTGGTTTCCTTGGTTAATTCCTCAGTGCAAATTACAGTGTGTGCCTCTGGGCTGGATTTCCAGAAGTCTTCCTGTTAGGAGGCCCAATTCACAAGGTTATTCTAGAATTCTGCACGGCTTTCCGAAAAGTTTTCCAATCAAAAACTCGGCATTCCCAGGTGAACGAAGGTGTACTATGACATCTGGCTTCAGTTCCTCAATGAATTCCGACCAGTTTGCTGCGGCTACGATGACGCGGACCTTAAAGTCATCTACGCAACGCCGCAGGTTCCTCGCCACTATATTTGCCGTAATCGGATCCAATGTGGCACAGAATTCGTCCGCCAACCAAACCCCCGCTCCGGAGGCAATTAAATGCGCCATCATCGCCCGGTATCTTTGGCCATTGCTAAGATCGTGGAATCGTCTTACGTAGAGGTGCGCTTCAGCCAATCCGGAGAGGTTGAGAGCGTAGAGAGCATCATCAATTGAGCCGTTGCAACCTAAAGCACTGATCAACGGCTTTCGATTTGAGAGTTCTCTAAGGGTTGCGACGCGCAGTCCATCAGGAATATCGATCTGTCCCTGAA
>DASXZE010000218.1:0-14362 GCA_036502105.1 Candidatus Angelobacter sp.
GAGCCGGTCAGACTGCCGGTAATTTCCCCGATATCCGTAGATCAGCGCGAGCTCCAGCTTGGCGTTGCGGTTCGCCGGATTCGCCAGCAGGATTGCGTTGAGCAGGCCGATTGCCTGCTGATCACGCTTTTGCTCCACGTAGATTCGCGCCAGCTGAATTTGCAGGCTTTCGTCGTTAGGGAACTGGATCAAGCCATCTTTGATGAAGGTGAGAGCTTTTTGCTCATCGTGCTGGCCCAGGGCCTCCTGGCTTTGTGCCTCTATCAGAGAGATTTGCTGGTCGTGCGTTGGCTGACTGGTTTGCTGGCTGGTTTCCTGAGCAAAGATCTGCGTACTCACCAGGGCAAGCAGAGCCAGAACGATTCGAACGAAGATAGATGGACGATTCATGGTGAAAAGTACGCGCCGAATATCCGCTTGCAAAGTGCAACTTGGCAGCCAAACCTATTTTCAATAAGATACAGGGTTTAGCTCTGTAATTGGCCCGCAAGTGTATCCAAACGACGTAGTGGGTGTATCAAATTTCACCATATTTGAAGGGTTTAGGCAATCCAGAGCTGATGCTCAATGGTGCTGGTACCCGGCAGGAGAAACGCAGGTTTGCAAGTAATGCGGAGCCCGAGGTGATGTTCCTGCAGAGCAGTTGGTGCGAAAGGGGGGACTCGAACCCCCACGCCTTGCGGCGCCAGATCCTAAGTCTGGTGCGTCTGCCAATTCCGCCACTTTCGCATGGTACATCAAGAGTTTACACCACAACTTTTTACTGTACAGTGCGTGCTTGTGAGAAGGCGGGAAGTACTCGCTAATTTTTTACCTAAAGCTGATTACGAGTGTAATCGTCTGATTACAACAAATTATATTTGTGCAAAATGAGATTTTGCGTTCGATAGCGTAAACTTCACGCATGAGGAATATGGCGATCCTGCTGATTTTGCTCCCGCTTATTGCACGAGGTGGCGTTGCCCAGTCACCAGCTGCGCCAAAGATAATACCCGTTTACATTGATTCGCGTGCCGTCAAAGATGACACCGGTCAGCAGTTCCTGCTAGCGTTGAAACGTGCATTGTCGAACTCGCAAGGTCACGATCTTGGTGCTACAGATGTAGACGACCGACGACTTCGTTTTTATCTTGAGCTTGTCACAATCGACCTAGGCTCGACCGCGAAAGCTGCTAACACCTCCGTCGCATCGGTCGCTATCGAAGATATGGGTCTCCCGAAAAGTTACCCTGTAGCCGCACTGTGGTATCACAAGACCTTCCTTCTTGACCGCATTAGACTTGACGAATTGGCGCGACAGTTTGTTGCTGACATCGATGCCCATTGGTGCAATTACATCAAAAGTTCAGTCGGCAACTGTCCAAAGGAATCGATCCCGCCCATCTATCCATAAGCTGACGAAAAATCGTCATTCACCTCACTTGGCCGCCGCAGCAGCAGGTTGAGTCAACCGAAGCAAATTCTGGTCCCAGCTTGGCAATTGCTGCGCGAAGCTCAGCGAGGGAATCATTGGATTGGCCGATCCTGCTAAAAACGATTTTGCCTTGCGCATCAATCAGCAGCGTATAGGGCAGAGCCGTTTGGCTGAAGGCTTTCTTTATGTCGCCTGAGTCGTGAAAGTTGGGCCATGTGCTTTTTTTCTTGACCAGAAAATCAGCGGCGGCCTTGGCGTTTTCATCCTCATCCACGCTAATGAGCACCATGCCTCTGTCTTTGGTCTGCTGATAAAGTTCG
This sequence comes from Candidatus Angelobacter sp., assembly GCA_036502105.1. Taxonomy (GTDB): domain Bacteria; phylum Acidobacteriota; class Terriglobia; order Terriglobales; family Acidobacteriaceae; genus Angelobacter. The sequence goes on from DASXZE010000218.1 coordinate 1,735, forward strand.
GCCATCTCCGGCATGGACGCGACGCAAGGTAGACACCAGGTGGCCCAGAATTCAAGGATTACTGGCTTTCCGCGCAGTGAAGCCAGAGAAGTCTCTTTGTTGTCCTCTGATTTAAAAGTAAATGCCGGAGCAGGCTGGCCAGTCAGGTCTTCACCGGCGAATGGATCTTTGAATTTTTCTACCAACTTCGCCGTCTCAGGCGGAGTAAATGAAAAGAAACTATCCGGGATCAGGGCATCCAATTCCGCGACCAGATACAGTTCAATAGAATCAGTGTCTTCGGTAAAGCCCGGAGCCATCATCTTTGGGCCATGGCCATGCTCAACGGTTTTGCGGATAGCGCCGGTGCTTTTGTCGATCCAGAAGGTTTTTTCATATACCGTGCCAGATTCGGCAGACTTTTTCAGGTCTTGTGTGCTCACTTTAACGACTGAACATGGCACCTTTACGCCATTGAGCGTGAGTGTTTCATCTGGCAGGCTGTGGGCGGATTGATAAACATCAGCTGTGTCCGCCAGCGTCTTGCGCAGTTTAATGGTGTGATTCTCTTCCAAGTCACCAAACATAATGTCCTTTGCAACGATTGAACCATCCGGCGATGCGGGCTGTTTGGTATAAGCTTTTTCCGCTACATGGTAGACCAGCTCATTTTTCCCATCGGAAACGCGGATGCTATTGGTGTTGGCTGAACGCAATTCGTAACGAAAATAATTGCCGGGCTTCTCCGCAGCGATGCTGGAAGATTTGTTCCACTCACGGCTGAGTTCCGCCGTGGTGCTGGTTTCTACAATCACTTCAATCCGATAAGCCTTGGCGTCAGCATAGCGCTTGCTAGTTTGTTTCAGCAGTACCAGCGCGTCATCTGTAGTTGTGCTGGCTGGCAGTATCTAGATAAAACAACTAACTAGAAAGATGGCAAGAATAGCTTTGGTAGTTTTTCTCACCGGATTACTTTAATCCACCTGTTGCTTTTGTAAAAGTATGATTTTGTTGAGTGCCAAAGGGGCTGCAACTTCTTGCGGTTTGCGCAACAGCGGAAGCTTACAAAAAATACAAATACTCAGGGATGAAGCCATCCCTGGGAGTGGCGAAGCGAACAGTGCCACGCGCCACAGTGTTGCGCTGAAGTTTTTCTACATGCAGCCGCTAAATATTGAAGCGTGCGTAGAGCATCATGCCTGCGATCAAAAAGAACAGCAGGGCAGAGCCCGCGCCGCAGATGCGCAGCCAGGGCTGTATCCTGTTCATCTTTACGGTCAGTTCTTCCTGTTCTTTGGCCATGTGGGCCTCAGCGTTATCAAGAAAAAGTTGATCGTCTTCATGCATGGCGAGTGTGCTGCGGTAGATCATGAGAACAATCAGCACAACTGTCAAACCGGCCCAAAGAATGAGGAGAGGCGTCATCATAGAACACCACCTTGAATTTTGGCACCGGTTCCGCTACTCAGAGGCCGCAACCGCGGGTCGCGGCGAGGGGGTAAGTGGAACCTTACCGGGGATTATAGTCCTGCAGGGGGTGGCAAAATCCAGCACTTTTTGAGAGCTGCAGCAAGAAACCCGCATAAAGTTAGAGAAAGCGAATGGCTGGCTAAGGCGGTTGAATGGCGGCAGGGAACCGTTGGATGGAAAATTTGCGACCACGCGACCCTCAGGCTCATCCAATGACCAGAAAGCCCAATGGAATCAGCAACGAATTATGTATAATAAGAGCTGGTTCAGCAGGCAAGGTCAGTATTATTCGTTAAGGAGACACACAACATGGCTTCCACACCGACTCTGAATGTAGTTGAAACCACTCCCAAATTGCCGGTCAATTTGACCCCTACGGCGGTTGTAAAAGTGAAAGAGATCATGGGCCAGCAGAATCCGGTGCCGGCTGGATTGCGTATTGGCGTGGTTGGTGGCGGCTGCTCGGGTTTCTCTTATTCCATGTCCTTTGAGAATGCTCCGGGCGTAATGGACAAGGTTTATACCTTTGAAGACCTCAAGGTTTACGTTGATGCGACCTCGGCCATGTATCTGAATGGCTGCATTGTGGACTTTGTGGAAACGCTGGAAGCCTCAGGCTTTAAGTTTGAGAATCCGAATGTGAAGAGCACCTGCGGTTGCGGCTCTTCCTTCAGCGTATAACAAGTTTTCGCGGAGAGATTCCGTAAGAACTTAAAGAAAAAGATCTGGGCCTTGTCGAAAGACGAGGCTTTTTTCTTTTTAGTTGGGTAATGGAGAAGCGTTGGGAGCTGGTGTTCCTGGTGCGCCGGGCAGTTGCGGAGGCTGTCCGTTGGGATTTTGCGTTCCTGTTCCCGTTGGGTTATTTGCGTTGGGATTTGCCGCGTTAGGATTGTTGCCGTTCGCTGCGCCTGCAGTGGCAGTGGCAGCGATGGGCGCGGCTACTGTCACACCGGTGCCGCCGCTTTGTTCCAGACGCAGGTCATAGACAAAATACCACTCGTTGTAATGGTCTTTGTCGTTGAACTCTTTAATGGACTGGCCTTTGCTCACGCTGGCAACGCCAATGATCTGGCCGCCGCCAGTTTGTCCGTTGCCGATGCCGGTAGTAGCGAGCGATCCGAGTTGGCCGTTGGTTCCTTGCTGGTTTGGCGCTCCGGTCTGGCTGCCTGCGTTCAGAACTGGTGGCGTTGATCCGCCACCGCCGAAAGTGCCTGAGCCTCCAAGTGTGGATCCACCTGAGCCGCCAAACGTGGAACCGCCAAATGTAGAGCCTCCGCTGCTTCCAGACTGAGTGCCGCTTGATCCTGGTGTGCTGCTGCCGGACAAGCCAGGATTGGATGGAGTCAGCCCGTTCGCAGGCGCGGGAATGACGATCTGCGCTTCACCGGTGTGTACCAGTTTCCAGTCAGATTCACCGGTCATGGGATCAACATATTTCTTGCGCAGAAAGCGGATGTGATTGGTATTTTCCAACTGGTCAATGGAAAGCGGATACTGTCCGCCATTTTTGTGAACAAAACGCTTTACCGCCGTTGCATAATCTTTTCCGCGGTGCACCAGCTCTTCTTCTTTTTGCCGCTTGATCTGCTGGGCGATGCGCGGGGCCTCAATCGACATGGCAATGAGTATTAGTGTAAGCACCAGCATTAACGCAAGCAGCACATAACCTGACTCGCCGGAATGTGAACGATTTGGCTTTCTGAAATACATGATCTTTTTCCGCAAAGCTATTTGGGCGTTACCTGGATCGTTTCCCGATGGCTGTTGAGCGCGTCTTCAATAATCACGCTGGTATTGTTGATCTGCACGACTTTGTAGCGCCGCTCCACAATTTCACCCTGCCTTGCGACAAAGACCTCGCCATCGTCGTCAAGGAAGATTTTCTTCGGCTCATTGGGTTTGCTGGCAAAGCCGTAAAACTTGAGTGGAATGGGCGGCGGTGGCGGCGTAGGGGTTGGCGTGGGCGGCGGCTCTGGGCCGGTCTTTTTCAGCCGAACATCAGCAACTGTCGGTTCAATCCGCACTTCTTCCATCCTGAAGATATTTCTTCCCGCTTCATATTTCTTGCTCTGGCTGGCTGCCAGGATGTCAGTGCGCAATCTGGGATCAAGAGTGTTGTCTGCCACTTGTACTGTGCCGATTTTTTTCGGCTGCGGTCCAGTGCTGGCCGTTGCAGGCGACGACGCGGCGGAACTGGAGCCGAAATCGACAAAGTTATAGATGCCCACCAGCAGGGCGAGCACCAGCAGGGCAATCATCCATTGCACTTGCTTCTTATTTTCCGCGCCTATCTTCACCTGTAAGTTCCTTTTCCTCTGCTATGAACGTCTTTTTTGACTGCCGCGCGTCTTGCTAGGATTCCTTCAGAAAAGTCTGAAATTCAATTTGCAGTGATATCACGCCGCTATCCTGGCTGCTGAGTGATATCTGGTCAATGATAAAAACGAACTTGTCCTGCTCCATGGCGTTGATAAAGCGCGCCACCTTGGCATATTCGCCGGTGACAGTGGTGTCAATGTTGATGCGCTGAATATTCGGCAGGTTATTTTTTTCATTGCCAACATTTTTTTCTTCGTTGTAATGGATACCCAGGGTTGAGACGCCGGCTTCCTGCGTGAGTTTTTCCAGGTGCTGCGATATCTGGGAGAACTGGCTGGGAACTTTCTGCGCGTAAAATGCCGCAATATCCACGCGCGTCTGGCCCAGCTTCTTGTCGATACCGCGCAAAGGCTTAACTTCATCCGTAAGAGCGTGTTGCTGCGCCATCAGGCTCTTTTCCTGGGCCGCTTTTCCAGACGCGCTGGTGCTGGGCAGAAGCAAATAAACAATAAGAAGCAAATCCACCAGGCCAAGCACGCCCAGAATTAACCCAAACTGCTGCCGGACTTTTATGAGATTGTTCATTTACAAACCGTCCTTGTTGGAAGGGTGGCTTTGTACCGGCAAAGCGGCAGTGTAGTAGGTAACAATGTCAAACTTATAAAGCTGGGCCCCGGTTTTATCGTTCTTTTCGACCTGTTCACTATTGATTTGCGGGATCTGCGTGCCGCGGAAGCGCTCAGACTTTTCCATCTTCTGCACCAGTTCCAGGCCATTCTCGTGCGTGTCTCCCTTGATGATCAAGGTCAGTCTGAGCCGGTTGTCCTGCGTAATTTCCGGATGGACGGAGCTCAAATAAGCCCGCGCCGGCATGATTCTTTGCAGGTCATTGAATAGCTGCGTCCAGGAGAGCTGGCGGCGATTGATCTGCCGGTTCCAGTAATTCTTCTCCTCGTTTACGTCATGATTTTCCGGGCGGTTTGAGACTGCCTCGGCGTCTGCGCGTTCCTTCTGCAGGGAAGCAATATCGTTCTGCAACTCCTTGATATGCGCGTTGGATTTAGATGTGCTGGAATAATTCACCAGCACAAGAACGATCAGCAGCAGCGTAAGCACCGCGGTGCAGCCAATGGCCATGCCCCAGCGGCGGTAAAACTGCTGTACGTCTTCATATTTCTGAGAAGCGAGATTGATATTGAGGCGCATTATCCCAGCAAAGCCCCCACGATTCCCGCCATGGCTGAAGGCGACATATTTTCACCACTCAGGTTCTGCTCCGGAGAGAGTTCGGGAGCCAGCTCCTGTATCTGCGCGCCGGTCTGCTGATGAAGCAAAGGTCCAAGCTCCTCCAGCGGCGCATGGCCGCCAATGTAGATTTTTTCAATGTGCGCGGCAAAAGTATCTTCAAAGAAGACGATGGATGGCAGCACGGCTTCCGACAAATCTTCAGCGGAAAAATTGCCGCTCTGCGGATTGTCCAGGGTGCGCACCAGCCGGAGTTCCTTGTGTTCCACGGCTGTAATGGTGATGTTCAAGGGATCAACTTTCAAGACCAAGGTTGGACGTTCGCCATCGACCAGGCCAAGCGCGGCCAGAGAAGAGGGCAGCACCACGCCTGGCTCATAGCCAATATCGCGAAAGGCTTTTTCGTATTCTTCAATAATTTCGCGGGGTGAAATCGCGGCCGCCACGCGAACGCCGCCTGTTACACGACTCACGGAATATGAGAGCGTTGCCTGGTCCACATCAAAGGGCAGAGATTTTTTAAGGCGGAAGCGGATGACCGGATCAATCTCACTGGGTTTGACCGGGAGCGATTCGAAGTCCAGCAGCATCAGGCGAATCGCCACGTCTGGCAGAACCACCACAACGTCTCGTGATTTTCCCGCAACCGATCCCAGTGCGCCGCTGAGCGCCGTGCGCAGAGCTTCAGGATTGAGAACGTTGGGGCTGTTGAGTCCGGGCGCAAGCACGCCTTCATTCAAACGCCGTGAGGTAAAGACTTCCAGGCGCGGCGCGCTGTCAGATGCCCGCGCGGCAATCACACCGTCAGGCGTGATTTCACAAGCGAGCCGCGGGCGCTTAATTTTTTGATTCAAAACTGCCATCCTTATCTCGTGGTCTCGATGAATGTGACCTTGTTGATTTCTTTCATCGTAGTCTCGCCGGCGCGGACGCGGGCCAATGCTGAGTCACGCAGGAATTTCATGCCTTCTTCATGCGCGGCCTTGCGAATTTCCGATGACGGCCGTTTTTCCAGAATCAGTTCGCGGATGCGGTCCGTGAGGTCGAGCAATTCATGGATCGCCGTACGTCCGTGGTACCCGGTGCCGCCGCACTCAATGCAGCCAGGCCCGTCAAAGAACGCAACCTCGTGCCACTTTTGCGGGTCCAAGCCAAAGGAAACCAGTTCGTCGTCGGTGTAATCCACGCGCGTTTTGCAGTGCACGCAGATGGTACGCACCAGCCGCTGCGCCAGAACACAGTTCAGAGCAGAAACAAAGTTGTACGGTTCCACGCCCATGTTCAGGAAGCGCCCGAGCACATCGACTACGTTATTGGCGTGGACGGTGGTAAACACCAGGTGGCCCGTGAGGGCTGATTGGATAGCGATCTGCGCGGTTTCAGTGTCGCGGATTTCGCCCACCATGATCTTGTCAGGATCGTGACGCAAAATGGAGCGCAGTCCGCGGGCGAAGGTTAGGCCTTTTTTCTCATTGACCGGAATCTGCGTGATGCCGTGAATCTGGTACTCCACCGGATCTTCAATCGTGATGATCTTGTCTTCGTCAGTCTTAATTTCATTCAACGCGGCGTAAAGCGTGGTGGTCTTACCGCTGCCGGTGGGTCCGGTGACCAGCACCATGCCGTAAGGTTCAAGAATGTAGCGGCGGAAGCGGCGCAAATCGTCAGGATCAAAGCCCACAACATCCAGCACCAGGTTGCGAAACTTCTCGCTCATGGATTCTTTATCCAGCACGCGGAGCACGGCATTTTCACCGTGAATGGTAGGCATGATGGAGACGCGGAAGTCGATGAGGCGGCCGCTGTATTTCACGCGGAAACGGCCATCCTGCGGCACGCGGCGCTCGGCGATATCCAGCTCGCTCATAACCTTGATACGGGTGATGATGGTGGAATGATGTTCCTTCGCCATGGGCTGCATGGCCAGTTGCAGCACGCCGTCAATTCGGTATTTCACAACGACTGAATCGCTCTCAGTCTCAATGTGAATATCACTGGCGCGCTTCTGAAGGGCAGAAAAAATCGTGGTATCCACCAGGCGGATGATGGGGCTTACGTCGGCATCCTGTGCGCCTGTGATGCGATCGATGGTGAGGTTTTCATCGCCCGAGCCTTCGTCGTCGCGGACCAGGTCCAGCGCAAAGCCTTCGCTGGCTTCTTCCAGCACGCGCTGTGACTGCTCAGTCTTTTTCAGAATGTCGCTGATCTGGACCAGCGTGGCCACCTTGGTCTTGATGCGGCGATTGAGCAGCAGGCCGATTTCATCGATCATCATCAGCTTGCTGGGATCGGCAATGGCAATGGACAGAGTGCTGTCATTCTGTTCCAGGGGAACAAAGTTATAACGGAACATCAGGTCCACGGGCACGGTTTTGAACAAGTCCGCGTCCAGATGGTAATCGCGCAGGTCCACAAACTCGCAGCGATAGCGCGTGGCCATATCACGGGCCTTCTGCTCTGTGCCTTCCAGCTGTGCGAGCAGGAGCGTATTCGATTCCACGGTGGTTACACTTTTTTGGTCCATATCATCCTACTGCTGTATTTGGGCTCCCAGAGAAAAGATCGGTAGATACAGTGACAGGAGCACAACAGCAACCGTAATGCCCATAAAAATCAAGATGACCGGCTCAACCAATTGCATGGCTGTGGCCAGTGAGTTTTGCACGTCTTCTTCGTAAAATTCTGCAACTGAGTTCAACATGGCCGGAAGCGCGCCGGTGGATTCGCCTACTTCAATCATTTCCACCGCTAGGTCAGGAAAAAATTGCGTCTCTTCCAGGCTGAAGGAGAGCGCCCGGCCCTCACGCACGCGCTTGGATGCGTATTCCACGTTGCTGGCGATTTTGAAGCTGTTGATGGATTGGCTGGCTGTTTCCAGTGATGGCACCAAAGGCAAGCCGCCCGTGAGCAGGGTAGAGAGCGTTCTGGAGAACATGGCGATCTGGTATTTCATCCAGATTTCGCCGAAGAGCGGCAGGCGGTAACGGATCGAGTCCATAAATTTGGACCCCCTATCCGACCGTACCCACATGGTGATTCCAATGCCTAGCGCCAGCAGCGCGCCAATGATGATGTAGTAATACTGCTGAATTCCTTTGCCAATATTCAACATGACAATGGTTATGGCCGGCAGTTTGGCGTTCAAAGAGCTGTAAAGATCGGCAAATTGTGGCACCACATAGGTCATCAAAAACGTGAGCATCACAGTCAGGGCAACAACCAGCAGCGCTGGATACCAAAGCGAGGCAATCAACTTTTTACGGAATGAAACCGTGATGCGCTGGAAGGTAATGTAACGGCCTAAAACCTCTTCCAGGTTGCCGCTTCGCTCACCCGCCAGAAGGGTGGTGGTGTAGATCTTGGAAGTTGCGCCTTGCGCTTCAAACGCCTGAGAAAGCAGCTCACCGCTTTTCACGCGGTCCTGAACATTCTCAAGAATGGCCTTAAACGAAGCATCTTTTTGCCGTTTGCTGAGAATGCTCAGCGACTTAAGAATAGGCAGTCCGGCCTTGATCAGCGTAAGAAATTGCTGGTTGAAAATAACAAATTGGTCAGCTTTCAGGAGCTTCTTGCTACCCTTGCCGCCCATGGACAGAAGGCCTCGGCTGCTCTTGACCGAGTAAACCATAAAGCCTTGTTGGGCAAAGCGATCCCTGATCTCCTGCTCAGAGACGCCACTTTCAACTTGCTGGAGCACGTGGCCGCGCTCGTCCGCCATTTTAACCAGAAATTCTGACATGGAATATGGATACGAAGGAAGCTCCTGCTCCCTTATATAAGTTTAGCATTCAACGGGTTAGCCAACCCTACTAATAGAATGGGGGGAACCACCATTATTGCGCATTTTGGTTATTAAATTCACTAATTCTTTGGCAATCGAAGGTAATCAAGGTAGTGATTACTGGGTTACCTGGGTGTCCTCAAGAATCTCAACGCCGGGGGGCGGAATAAAGCGAAACAGGCTGTCCTGGACCGGCACGTTTTCCTCAATTTGGGAAAAGCGGAAGTCTGTGGTGGTGCTGTCAGCGCCATGAATCAAAATCCGGTGAATCTGATGCTGGGGTGATATTTCCAGAACCACGGACGAAACCTGGTCTTTCATTACCTTGGGTATGCCCCGCAATACCACGTCACCGGGCTGGAGAGGCGTAAGGTCCGGCGCTAATGAGAGGCCTTCCAACTCTTTTTCCAGCTTAGTCTTGCCCAGCAGATAGCGCAGGGGCGAACGAATATCGTCAAGGTATTTCACAGGAGTCTTTTTGGCCTGGCGGTCGCCGGTTATATAGAAATAGGCGTTTTGCGAGTCGATGAGGAACAGCTTTTCACGGGGGACATGGTATTCCCATCTCATCCGGCTGGGCTTTTTGAGCCAGAGCGTGCCGCTTTCTGTCCGGGAGATGCCGTCACCCTGGTAAATCTCAGTGAATGCCGCCCTAAAAGTTTTCAGATGGTTGTAATGTTCGTCAACGCCGGCGGCCGCTGTATGAGCCGTAAGGTTCTGGCCCCAGGCCAGGGCGCTGAAGAGAGAAGCGACAATCGCGAGAATTGGATAGCGCCATTTCATTTGAGATGTTCCGTTAGATTCAGAATTACAGGACCGTGGTTATTTATTTTCTTTGGCGCCATGGCGTTCCAGGTAAGGGAAGTCTTTTTCATTGGCGACGCGCACGGTCCCATCCAGCCTCAGGTTATATGGAGTGTGGGTTGGGTCTGCGGGAATTCCAGCTAAAAGGCCGGCCCTTATCAGGTCAGACCATTCTTCAGGATATTTTTTAAATCTCTCGTAGTAAGCCTGGGTGCGCCGTTCCAATTCGTCCATTTCTAAATCTGCTTGTAATGAGAGCAGGTGCTTAGCCGCAGTGTCCTTGATGGTCTTGTCTGTCGTTGTGTCGTAGATTGTTTTCCAGAGATATGTGGCCGTGGTTGGGTCATCGCCTTTTTCTGCCATGCGCGCGGCCATGACTTTCATCCAAGGCAGCGCTCCGGGTATTTCAGAACCTTTTTGAAAGGCCTCGCTGGCTGCCTTGTAATCATGCCGGTCTGTGTAGTGTATGAACCCAAGAGTGAAATACAGCCGCCAATATGTGGGATTGGCGCGAATGCCTTTTTCTACCAGAGCCGCGGCCTTATCCGGCTGGCCTGCGCCTTCTGGTTGGCGTTGCGATAAAAAGATAGAGCCGTTTTCATATGCGACGATCAATTTGGGATCAAGGTCAGTTGTGATATCGAGCAAGGGATAAAGCAATTCGTAATGGCCAACGCTGCGCACGTAATGGCGGGCGCCAAAATACTGCACCGCGCGCGTCCAGTAAATGTCCGCCAACAGGCTGTAATAGCCAAGACTCAGGCGTTTGACGGTTTTTCCGGACGGAAGATACAGTGTTTCATCGAGCGTGGCCTGCGGCCCGCGGATGCTCTCTACTTGCAGGCGGCTGATGACCGATCCGGCGAAGAGGGCCGCCACGAGCACGCCGCTGATAATCATGACTTTGCGACCGTGGTTCATTTGAGATTGCGCCGTTCAAAAACCAGTACTGCCATGGCTGTTACGCCCACCGAATAAAGCAGGGCATAGGCCGTATTGAAAATGATCAAGTGCGCGCTGATGCTCTCTCCGTGCGCCGCCTGAGCAATCACGTTCAGCGATGCAAAATTCGGCATGATATAAGCCACGCCTGTAGCCAGCCATCTGGTTGCCCCTTGTGACATGGCGGCAAAATTTTTTAGGTCTTCACCAAACGTTCCAATCACGAACAGGGCGAAAGCGAATATCGCGGAGAAGATGGGCGTGGAAAAAGTTGAAAACAGCAGCGTTATCGCTACCATCATCATGAATTGCAGAATGATGAAATAAACCGCGACCAGCAGAGTAGCGTCTGAGCCTTGCAATCGATGGATAAAAATTAACAGCGCAACATAAAAGCCTACGGTCATCAGGACTGCATTCACGACCAGAGTCAGCAGCAATCCCAGATATTTGCCGGCGATAAACTCCCAGCGACGCACCGGCCGGGAAAGGATTGTGTAGAGAGTCTTCTTGTCGATCTCTTTTGACACCATGCCAATGCCAAGAAAAATGGCAATGATGACGCCGAAAAGAGAAATCGAACTTAGGCCCACGTTCACCAGCATCAGCTTTTCCAGGCCAATGGAAATCTGGCTGAACAGCGGAGCGGACGCCAGCAGCAGCAGAACAAACAGAATCAGGTTGTACAGCACGCGGTCACGCACGGCTTCGCGGAATGTATTCCAGGTAATGGCAGAGAGGCGGGAGGTCATGAGTTGCCAGGCTCCCTTTTTTCCTCCCTGGTATTTGCCAGGAAGTAATCTTCGAGCGTCCCGTGAATGGGTGTGACGGAAATAAGCCGGGCCTGCTGTTGCCGGAGCTTCTCCAGCAGGCGATCGAGATCGGCGCTTTGCACGGTGCCTCGGACGGTCTCACCAGTGCTGTGAGGAGCGGTTACAAGATCACTGACTGCGGAAAGCGCCTTCGCGCCCAGCCAGATCACCTCAGTCTTTTCGGCAACGCTGGACCTGAAATCGTTTACCACGCCTACGCCACGGAGCTCGCCTTTGTGAATCACGCCTACACGGTCGCAGAGAGCTTCAGCGTCCGACAGGATGTGGGTGGAAAAGAGAATCGTTTTACCTTCATCTTTCAGGCCCTGGATCAGCTCACGCACTTCATGGCGGCCCACGGGATCGAGGCCTGACATTGGTTCATCCAGAAAGATGACGTCAGGATCGTGAATAATGGCCTGCGCAATTCCTACGCGCTGCAACATTCCCTTGGAAAATTTGCGCAACTGTTTGTTTCCCACATCACTCAAACCCACGCGGCCCAGCAGCTGTTCGATCCGCTGTTTTCGCATGGAGGCGGAGACGCCGGAGAGCCGTGCGTAATAATCAAGAAGCTCAGGAGCGCTTAGATAGTCGTAAAAATACGGTTGCTCTGGCAGGAAGCCGATCCTGCGTTTTACCTCAGGATCCAGATAATCCTTGCCCAGGATTTTGGCCGAACCAGCGGTAGGGAAGATGATTCCCATAAGCAATTTGAGCGTGGTGGTTTTGCCGGCGCCATTAGGGCCCAGGAAGCCAAAGGTTTCTCCGGTTTCTACGCTTAGATTCAGCGACTTTAGCGCGGAGCGCTGGTGCTTTTTCCAAAAGCCAACGGCGTATTTTTTGGATAGGCCTTGTATGTCAATTGCAAGCATTCTTAAAAGATGTAGTAGCCAGCGTTATTGTATCTTTCCTGGTTTCCCCCCCAACTCATTTTAATGGCTAATGGACCGGCGCGTAAGTGGCAGCGTTGATACACGCGGTATGGGTAAGAGCTGCTGCAAGTGTAACGCTAGGCGTAATTTCCTGGCGCAGAATACCGTCGTCAGTGGAGCAATAATTGTATTGGCCGCTGGAGCCCATCGCGGAAGGGGTCGCGGTGCTCGAGTAATCAAGAATAGGCAGAGTGGTGCTTCCCGACATCAGAAAATATCGATAGCCGGTCTTTACGCATGGTTGTGATGCACAGCCAATGAGCTCATCCAGCATGCAGGCATGGGTGAAATCACAGGGCGTGCCCTGGCCGAGCTTTACCAGCGTGTCAGCGTAGCCTGTG
>DASXZE010000219.1:0-4749 GCA_036502105.1 Candidatus Angelobacter sp.
GAGATAGTCAGCGGCGGCAAAGACCTGGTCAAGCTCTGCCAGTTGAATGCCTTGCTCTCGCGCCAATGTCGCGGAGACAAACGGATCATGCGCCAGGATCTTCATATCAAAGGCCCGTGCGCGCCGCGCCACTTCCATGCCAATGCGTCCCAGCCCCACAATGCCCAGAGTCTTGCCGCGCAACTCCGTGCCTTGCAGCGATTTCTTTTCCCACTTGCCGGCGCGCGTGGTGGAATCGGCGCGGCTCAGATGGCGCGCCAGCGAGAGCATGAGTGCCAAAGTATGTTCCGCCACAGCCACGGCATTGGCTCCCGGCGTGTTCATCACGGCAATGCCCGCTTTGGTCGCGGCTTCCAGATCGATATTGTCCACGCCAACGCCGGCGCGGCCGATCACGCGGAGCCTAGGCGCACTGCGCAGAATTTTTTCATTTACATCCACGGCCGAGCGAACGATCAACGCGTCTGCATCGGCCAGAGCTTTTTCCAGTCCGTCAGGAAGTTGGTCATGCGTCAGGACCGTCCAGTCCGCTTCGTCTTTCAGCAACTGGACGGCGTTGGCAGCAACTTTTTCTGCGATGATGATCTTCATTTCGCGGCCATCGCAGGTTGTGTGGACGCTGCATACACCTGCTGTGCAGCCCGCAATCCGGAGCCAAGTTCGATGGGTCTCCCCATGGAGAACAACACTTGTTCCAGCGCGCCAATAGCAGCGATGGTATCCAGATAGTCATAGTAGCCAAGATGTGCGATGCGGAAGAGCTGGCCTTTCATTTCGCCCTGACCGTTGGCGATGATCGCGCCAAAGTGATTGCGGAAGGCTTTCACAATATCGCTGGAGTCCACTCCATCTGGTGCGGCGATTGCCGTAAGCGCTGCTCCTGGTGAACTGGCAGAAAAAAGTTTTAGTCCCAGAGCTTTGGCTGCAGCGCGCGTCATGGCTGCTGCGGTCTCTGCGTTATCGACAAGAAGCTTGCGTCCGGCAGCCAGATCACCGCCGCCCTGTTCGCGTATGTAAGCCATCGCTGCATCCAGTGCCGCCACCAGCGCGGTAGAAGGTGTATAAGCTGATTCGCCCTTCGCGCCGTTCTTGCGCTCTTTGCGCAGGTCAAAGTAGTAGCGCGGATTTTTCGTGGTCTCCATGCGCTGCCATGCGCGATCACTCACCGAGCAGTAAGCCAGTCCGGGCGGAACCATCACCGCTTTCTGCGAGCCGCCAATCAGTACGTCAATGCCCCAGCCATCTACATCAAAATGCGTTGTGCCCAGGCCGGTAATTGCGTCGGCGACAAACAATGTGTCAGTGCCCTTCAGCAGCCGCGCAATTCCTTCCACATCATGCCGCACGCCGGTAGAACTTTCCGTCGCTTGCACAAACAGCACTTTGTGTTCAGGCTTCAGCTTCTCACGCACCTGCTGCGGCGTAACTGTCTCGCCGTAAGGTGCGCGCACCGTTTCCAGATCGCAGCTGTAAGCCTTGGCCAGACCTTCCCAGCGTTCACCGAATTTGCCCGCAGTTACAACCAGAACTTTATCGCCCGGAGAAGTCAGATTGGCCACCGCTGCTTCCATGGAGCCAGTGCCAGAAGCTGTAAACAGTACGACATCATTCTTTGTTCCGACAAAGGTCTTCAGGTCCGCCAGCACCCGCGTATAGATGGCGCGAAACTCCGCGGTTCTGTGGTGCATGGTAGCTGCGGCCATGGCAAGCTGTGCAGCCGGAAGAAGCTGGGTTGGACCTGGGGTAAAAAGACGGCCTTTACGAATCATTTTGTTTTCCTATCTCTGGTTTTCTTGTCTAAAGATCTTTTGCGGTGCGTGGGTTTCTTATTGGGAACCCAGATCAATTTTGTTGAAGTCTGCCGGACGGGCAGTGTCGGTTTGGGTGCCGTGTCTCAACAACACCACGCTTGCGGTTGGCTCGTTCGCGTTCTGTACCACCAGTAGAGCATCGCCATCAGGAGGAACCTGCGGAGCAGATGACATCCATTGTATCTTTGCCACACTGCTCTTGGGAATCCGCGCCAGAGCATCGGCATGAGCAAAAATTGCGTCATAAGCCACCATTCCTTTGGCCATCATGCTGACTCGTTTTCGCCCCGTGGCATCCACCAGAAAATAGGCTGAATCGGCTTCGCCGCCACGGCCGCCAAAGTCACCCATAATGTGTCCTGACGTATCCAGTTTATGGTCTGCGAGAAAGCGCAGAGCGGAAATAGAAAAATCTTCGGTTTTTGCCACACGCCATCCTTGCAGCTGCTGTAAGCGCACAGCGTCAGCGGGCAATATTCCCGAAACGGGAGCTAGATTGCTGGCCGCTGCCGGATGACTATAAGGTTGGGCAAAAAGCAGCCCCACCAGGCATGCCAGCCCACCTGCCAATGCAATACGCACCGGCCAGCTGTTGACTTTAGGCGGCAGTGGTTCAACCGTCACCAAATCCGTTCCCGGCATCTCCCGCACGCCTTTCGCCAGCATTAGCATGGATTGCAGATGGTCGAACACATGGTTTGCCGTAAACGGCGGAATGGTCAACTCGCTCAACTCAATCACGCGGTCTTTAATCGATAGCCCGGTTTGCGTCGAGCAGCACAGCTGTTCCAGACTGGCACGAATGGTGTTGCCAGCCGTAAGCATCCTGATCTCCATGGGATGGTCGCTTCTGGCGTTGAATCTTCTATCCAGGGCCACGCTGCCGGTGCGCATCAGCACGCGGCCTTCACCGGTGATGGCCGCCGTCTTTGGCACCAGAAAAAGATTGATCGTCGCCGGCACGCGCATCTGTACGTCGAGCCCCGGCGTATCCACACGGTGGGAGAAGCGGACAATCGTAGGATTGCCGCCATAATAGCCGGCAATCACCACGTCACTGCGGTCGCGCGTGGGTTGCGTATTCAACAAATCCGCAATCTGCAGCACGTCGGGCTGGATTGCTTTGTAACCCAAAAAGGTTGCGAACCGCCGCACCCAATAAACAATGATCCCCACAATCCCTACGATCATGGCGATATTGAAAATTAGGGCTTGCGGCTGCATGCTGTCTCCGGAAAGTTAAGCCAGATGATAATTGGGCTGTGTGATGGAATCAATTCAGGTGGCAGGCTTGCATCTTCTGAGATACCAATTTCTACCAGCCCGGGAACACTCACAGCTATAATCTGATTTCACCGGAGAGACACCAAAAATGACCATTACTGAACAGATCCAGAAAGATATGGTTGCCGCCATGCGCAGCCGCGAAGAACTGAAGCTTTCAACCATACGCATGGTCAAAGCCGCGCTGAAAAATAAAGAAATCGACAAGCGCGCGCCTCTCGACGAGAAAGAAGAGCAGCAGATTCTGAGCACGCTCATCAAGCAGCGCAAGGAATCCATTGAGCAGTTTGTCAAAGGCGGACGCCAGGAGCTGGCCGACAAAGAAGCCGCGGAAATCCAATTGATTGAACACTATCTGCCCAAAGCCATGGGGGAAGAACAAATTGCGGAAGCCGTAAAAACCACCATCGCAGAAATGGGCTCGCCTACTTTAAAAGATATGGGCACCGTTATGAAGAACGTAATGGCAAAACTCCAGGCCACCGGCGCGCGCGTGGAAGGAAAAACCGTGAGCGAACTGGTGAAGAAAGGTCTGGGCGGATAAGAGTTAACGCAGGAAATTTGCGTTAGCAACCGCTAGTCCCCTTGTTTTCTGCTGTCCCTCCACGTTTAGCACTCTCCCAGAGCTGCTGCCAAAGTGCATGGTTCCCTCATAAATTGCTTGCCATGGAAAACTAAAGTACTGATACTGCATTCATATTAGGTAAGAGTTGTTCCCCGATTTTGCCGAAGTCCTTGCTGGGATGGGTGACGCCTGCGTTTCCCGGCTTGGCCGGACGGCGCGGGAAAAGGGGTGATGAGGTGATATCTGAATCCAGTCCGCTACAGGTGTTTTTCCAGGAAGTAGTTGAACGCAATTACGGTGAAGTTGGCGTGCGCAATTCAGAAGTGCATGCGTACGTAGCCAACCTGCTTGCCGAATTCTGCGAAACCGATACTCTCTACAAAATCAAAAATGCTGATGGCCGCCAGCTGTGCGACGTAGGCGAAATGCTGCTGGAATCCGATCCTGTCTATGGACCGGCGCCATCCTTTGACCGTGAGCGCCAGGTGCGCAAACACATTGGCGATTACGCGCTTTTCTTCAGCGGCATGTTCCCGCAAAGCCTCAATCACGATCGCCTGCGCAAGACCCGCATGGAGCAACTCATTGACTTTGTGAAAGCCGGCAAAGAGAGCTACTACATCGTTTCAAAGTTTGAGCACTTTGAATACGCCAAGGTAGCGCCGCTCTTCCGCAAAATGTCGCAGGAGTTTGAACGGCTGGTCTATGGCCTGAACCAGGTCAAGAATGAGTTGGAAGAAAGGCAGCATCCCATCACGCGGCAGACGAAAGAGTTTTTGATGTAGCCAGTCTTTCGCAAGATCTGAAGTTGGATATTTTGAAAGTCCGACGTTACGAAAGAGCACGCTGTGAGTTGGCGTGCTCTTTTATTTTGCCAGTGCCGATCCGTTCACCAGAGCAACATAATTTTCAGTTAAAGTTATACGGACTGGGAACTGCTTGAAGTGAAGAAGTGCTGGAAGTAAAGAAGCGAAGGATCGATGAGCCTAACTGAACTGTTTGGATTTCTGGCCGGAACGCTGACCACCCTTTCCTTTGTGCCGCAGGTATTTAAGGCCTGGCGGAGCAAAAAATGTGACGATCTCTCCT
>DASXZE010000220.1:0-7089 GCA_036502105.1 Candidatus Angelobacter sp.
CATCAAAAAGTTTTACCGCCAGGTTCATAATGTCGCCGCACACCGGATGTTCCAGCCGCACTTCGGCATCGGCTGCAGGCAGGTCGCCCACATTCTTAGGATGCTCGAAATGTTCCAGAACTTTTTCGGAGTAAGCCATAATATTTTTCTGTTCGATTGCAGTTGCTAGTGTGATGCTCATTTCTGCTTGGACGGTTCATCCTGCCCAGCGTCGCTGTCGCTATAATCCAATGATGCCAGAAAGTCGTATCCCGCAGCGAGTGGTTTCGCTCCAGCCCAGCGTCACTGTTACGCTGCGTGATCTCGGTTTGCTTGGCCGTCTTGTCGCCTGTACTAAATATTGCGTTGACGTCTGCCCTGAAGTTCTCACCGCCGGATGCACAATTGTGGAAGATTCCTGGTCAGCCAAAGCCGAGCAGATCATTGCCGCCCGGCCCGACCTGGTGATTGCCTCCGTGCCGTACCGCCTTGAGTCCGTGGCGGAGATCATCAAGAACGGAGCGCCTTTTCTCGGCCTCGCGCCCAAATGCCTGGCAGATGTTTACCATGACATTCTCATGATCGCGCGCATCGTTTCTTCTGAAGAGCCTGGTCTCGCGGAAGCACGCGGGCTCGCGCTGATAGAGCGCATGCAAAAAGAAATTTCCGGGGTACAGAATGTGTTGCGCGAAAAAGTAATGTCTACAACCGCGCAGCAAGAGCCTTCTGCGCCAGCAGGGAAGCCGCTGGTCTATTGTGAAGAGTGGGGCAAGCCGCTCATCCTTTCGCAAACCTGGGTCGCCGAACTCATAGAGATCGCCGGTGGACGCTTCTTCGGCGAGCCCGGAAAGCAGACCACGGAAGAAGAAGTAATCGCCGCCAATCCTGATGTGATCGTAGCTGCCTGGTGCGGTGCAGGTGATCGCGTCCCACTGGAAAAAATAATTCCACGCCGCGGCTGGGAGCAAACGAAAGCAGCGCAGCAGGGCCGCGTTTACTGCATCAATGATGAGTTCCTGAATACACCTGCCAGTACGCTGATCCAGGGCCTGCACGCGCTGGCAGCGGCAATCCATCCAGAAATTTTTGCAACAGCGCCGGGCTTGCGCGGCATTGACTCTATACAATCAACTCTCACCGCAACTGAAAAGACTTAACCACAAAGGGCGCAAAGAAACCACAAAGTGTGACTCTCGTGATTGGCCCTGCTTCGTGTTCCTTCGTGGCCTTTGTGGTTAAGTTCTTGTTTAAGGGTAATAAATGATGAAACAAGTCGTAGCGGCATTGATCGTCAAAGAAAACACCATCCTCATCTGTCAGCGGACAGAAGACCAGGCCATGCCGCTCAAATGGGAATTTCCCGGCGGAAAAGTTGAGCCCGACGAAGATTTAAAAGACGCTTTGCATCGCGAACTGGACGAAGAACTCGGCATTGACGCGGAGATCGGTGTGCGCGTCGCGGCCATCCAGCACACGTATCGCGGCGGCAATGCGCTGGAACTGCACTTCTATCGTGTCGACCATTTCAAAGGCGAGTTGCAGAACCGCATCTTCCGCGACATACGCTGGGTCGACCGCAAAGACCTGCCCACGTTTGATTTTCTGCAGGCCGATACTGGGTTGGTAAAAGATTTGAGCACAGGCAAGCTGCTTTAAGCCTGGCCGGTGAGCTGGGTCCAGATCAGTGCAATCGTAAGGCCGATCATAATTACGCTGGTGCCCCAGGCAATGACATTGCCTATGCGCGAATTTGTATACGTTCCCATCAGCTCAGGCTTGTTCACCAGCTTCAGCATAAAGATCAACACAAACGGCAGCAGGACTCCATTCACCACCTGGGAATAAAGAATCAGTTTGATCAAAGGCAGATGAGGAATCAGCACCATGCCTGCGCCGCCTGCGATGAGGAACGTATAGATCCAGTAAAAAGTTGGCGCTTCAGAAAATTTCTTGTTGATGCCGGATTCCACGCCCAGCCCTTCGCAAATATTGTAGGCCGTTGCCAGGGGTAGAATCGCAGCGGAGAGCAGCGCCGCATTGATCAGTCCCACGGCAAACAGCATGGCTGCAAAAGGTCCGGCCAGCGGCTTTAAAGCCACGGCTGCGTCAGCCGCGTCAGTAATATTATGGTTGCCGTTTATATACAAAGTTGCGGCGCACGCCACCACAATAAAGAAGGCAATCACGTCAGTAACAATGCAGCCCAGAATCACGTCCCAGCGGGAGAGCGCATACTGCCGCTTGGTAATTCCTTTCTCCACAATAGAAGCCTGCAGATAAAACTGCATCCACGGCGTAATGGTCGTGCCTACCAGTCCCACCAAAAGCACAATGTAGTCAGACTGCCGGCTAATGTGCGGAACAAACGTGTCTTTGACTGCCTGGAACCAATTGGGATGGGCGAAGATCGCGGAAACAGGGTACGTAAAATAGACCAGCGAAAATAAAATCAAAAGGCGTTCAACCGGCTTGTACGACCCGCGCACCACCACAAACCAGACCACCGCCGCGCCCACGGGCACGCAAAGATATTTAGAGATATGGAAAATTCCCATGCCGGATGCCAGCCCGGCAAACTCCGCCATGATATTGCCAAAATCAGCGATGCCCAGCACTACCATCACAAAAAATGTGGCCCGCAGCCCAAACTCTTCGCGTATCAGGTCCGCCAGTCCTTTGCCCGTGACCGCACCCATGCGTGCTGCCATTTCCTGCACCACAATGAGCGCAATGGTTGTAGGAATGAGCGTCCACAGCAGCACGTAGCCCAGCTTGGCTCCGGCCTGTGAATAAGTTAGAATTCCGCCAGGATCGTTATCAACATTCGCGGTAATAAAGCCGGGACCAAACACTGCAAGAAAAGCCAGCAGCCGGTATTTCAGGACGCCGAATCCGGCGACCCGCTTGGGCATGCTGAGATCTCTTTTAAATATTTTCAGCTTCATTGGTTCACTAATCTACGATCCACAAGTCTACGAGTACTTTACGCGATTGATTGTTTTAAAACTGAATGTTGCAAAAATGAAATGTTGCAAAACCGGATGTTGCGAAACTGATCTTTGCGATAAACGCTGCCGGCCAGCAGCCGCCACTTACATTGGCACATCTAGAGGAAATGCGCTTCTATCTTGCAGAATAAATGAGAGCTGAAGCAAAGAACAACATCCGCGACAGGTATTTGACAAATATTTTCGTGAATACTGCTCTTTTGTTCGCGTCGACTGTGCGCCAGCTTCAGTGCTGGCTTGTTACTCAGTAGCTGCCAGCTGCGATAGCCGCTCCAACTCTTCCTTGGCAATCTGGAAAGCCGTATTCGCCGCGGGTACACCGGCATACACCGCCGCTTGCAGCAGCGTTTCTTTTACGTCACAGATTTCAAGATCGTGCGCCAGACCGGCCCGCAAATGCAGCCTGAATTCTTCCCATCGGCCCAGCGCGGCAGTAATGGCCAGCACCAGCAGCCGCCGTGTGCGATGGTCCAATCCCGGGCGCGTCCATATGGTTCCCCAGGCAAAGCGCGTGATCAGTTCTTGAAATTCGCGTGTTAAATCGGTCGCGCCATCCATGGATCGCTTCACATGGTCAGCGCCCAAAACCTGTTTGCGCACTTTCATCCCTGCTTCCAGCGGATCAGCGCCAGCCCCGCGCGGCAGCAGAAAATCCAGCACCGCTCCGGTGAATGCTCGCGGCAACTCCAGGTTGGAAAGATGAGCCGTATTTAGCTTCAGAGCTTTAGCGCCCGGAATTTCGCTTACCAGCACAGAACTGTTGCCCTCCCACGGTGTAGAGGGATCTCTGTCACTGCCAATCACCAGCGTAGAAATTTTTATTTTGCTGAGCGTGGAGCGTAAATCCACATCGCGCAGCGCGGCACAGCAAGCTGCGTAGCCTTTGGGATCAGTACCCAGCAGAATTGCTTTGGTAGATTGCGCCGCAATACCAGCAAGTTGTTCTGTCGAGAAAAATCTCTGCATCACTGCATCTGCCACTGACTGCATGCCGCCATCCAGCACGGCTTTGCGGCGTGTGTCCCAAATTTCAGCCGTGCCGAATTTAGGCGATGTATTCGCCAGCACCAATGCAGTGAGCCGCTGCGGAGCATTGATCGCCAGCCACTGTCCCACCGCACCGCCCATGGAGAGGCCGCAGAATGCGAACTTCGCAATGCCAAGCTTGTCTATAAGTGTCAGCGCGTCCTGCCCTAGCTGGTCGATCGTGAAATCTCCGGCAGGGACAGATGAAGCGCCGTGGCCGCGTGTGTCATAGCGCAATACCTGAAAATGGTGCAGGAAATCCGGCATCTGCGGCGCCCACATCTCATGGTCGCAACCCAGCGAATGAGACAACACCAGCACCGGCAGGCCGCTCTGGCCTTCCAGCCGATAAAAAATCCGTACGCTATTAATCTCAGCAGAGGTGATCTCCGCAGAAGCGATCTCCGCAAAAGGCAAGTCTTACCTCTTTCGTTACTCAGCCGCCTTGGTTCCTGCGGGCCAGTAGATGGGCCACTTTTTTTGCCGCGCAACTCTTTCCAGATTCGGATTGGGATTCACCGCAAAAGGGTGCTGCGCAATCTCCAGCATGGCCAGGTCGTGGATCGAGTTGCCAAAGCATACATCCACTGGCTTCTTCACCACTTCGCGGATAGCCACTGCTTTACCCGGTCCGCTGGGGACGCGTATCAGCCGCTCCGTTGCCTTGCCCTCTTCCAGATGCACACACGCCGCCAGCACGCGGTCGCCGGGAATACCAAAGCGTTTTACGCCTTCACGTACCACCCAATCATTGGTGGAAGAGACAGCCCATATCTCGCATCCGGCGGAATCCAGTTCGCGCGTGAGCTGCAGCATCTCCGGAAAAATGCGTGGCGCAACAATACCGGCAAAAAACTCCGCCGCGGCTTTATCCAGGTCTTCCATCGTAGTGCCGGCGTTAATGGCCACCATTTCCCCGCACATGGCTTCTTCTTCCACGTGTCCGGCTTTGTAATCTTTGTAGCGGGCTTCAGCCCAGTATGCGACCTTGGGCGGGATCATCCTGCGTTTGATCTCCCATGAGAAAAAGTCTGCGCCAGAGTCGCCGCTCCAGAGCGTGCCGTCACAATCAAATACGGCCACGCGCGGGCGCAACGCCAGCACAGAATCAACAAACTGCTGGCCCGTAGGTGAGGTTTGCGTATCAGTATCCAAATAGAAGCCCCAATAAAATCCTAAATAGAAATGCCTGAAATAAAAATCTTAAACAGAACTTCTTCCCGCAGGAACGCCTGCACGAAGTTTTTCAAACTCTTCCGGCGTATCCACGTTGGCCGTAACCAGCGGATCACTGACCGGAATGTAGCAAATATGCGCCTGGTTCGCGTGCTCCACGTCGCGGGCTGAACTCTGCGCCGGCGCGCGTAGAAACGCTTCAATCATCTCCCGCCCAATCACATAAGGATGTCCATGATTGCCCTGGAAGTCCGGCACCGCTGCCCAGATCTTTTCATCGCTCTGCATAAAGGCCGCCCTGATCTGCTGCACGGTCGCCACGTCGGCTGCCGGACGGTCCACCAGCGTCACAATCGCCGCATCGCGTCCGCGGTTTAACACTTCCTGCAATCCAATTTGCAGTGAGCTGAACTGCCCCTGTTGCGGATCAGGATTCACCACCAGAAACGCCGCATGCGCGTCCACAATCCGCTGCAAATTTGCAGCGTTGGCTCCGGCCACCACAATCACCAGCTCCGTTGCTGGTTGCAGCGCGCGTATGGCGGCGGACAGAAATGTGCCGTCGCGCCACGGCAACAGCGCTTTGTCGCGACCCATCCGCGAAGATGTACCCGCGGCGAGAATGACACCGGCAAAAGATGGTGAAAGGGCCATACAGCAAGTATATCTATAACTGCTTCAGAATTTCCGCAGCCTTGGCGCTCTTCATGTGCGGAATGGGCGTAGCAGAGTGGCGGCGGATGGCAATCAGCTCGGCCATAATCGCAATCGCAATTTCTTCCGGCGTGATCGCGCCAATATCAATCCCCACCGGCGCATAGACGCGCGCCAGCTTGTCCGCAGCCACGCCTTCTTTTTCCAGCTCTTTATAAATGGCGATAGTCTTCCGCTGCGAGCCAATCATGCCGATATAACGTGCCGAAGTATCCACCGCCCAGCGCAGCACGCGCATGTCATCGCGATGTCCGCGCGTCACAATCACAATATAAGACGACTCATTCGGCGCCAGTTGGGTCATCACGCGTTCGTATTCGTCGGCGTAAATATCGCGCGCGTCAGGGAAGCGCTCGCGGTTCGCGTAACTCTCGCGGTCATCCGTGACCACCACTTCAAAGCCGGCCAGCCGCGCTACCTTATATAGGCTCCACGCCACGTGTCCCGCGCCAAAAATATAAAGCGTGGTCACGGCCAATATCGGCTCCACAAAAACTTCCAGCGTCCCGCCGCAAACCAGGCCGGTATCGTATTTCGGATTATTATTCAGGTCAAAGTGAAGAGTCTGCGGCTTCTCGGTCTTCATGGTCTCGCGCGCCGCTTCCCATACCTCTGCTTCCACGCAGCCGCCGCCAATGGTGCCCGCAATGGAGCCGTCATCCCGCACCAGCATCTTGGCCGACTCAAACGAGGGAATCGAGCCGCGCACATTAATAATGGTCGCCAATGCCCCACGACGCCCCTCCCGCCGCAGCCGGGTTATCTCTTCATAGATGTCCACTGAGCTATTGTAACGTGAAGGGCAAAATGAGCTATAGCCACATACAATTATTGACTGCTCGGATTATTTTTGCCTGCCGCAGCTATTTTTTGCAGAGTATCATCAAGCATGGAGTTCAATATATCCCCTGTCATTTGATCAGTTAGACCATCTTGTATTTCGAACACAAATGTAGACCCTGACTTCATCGTAAATAGGTATTTTCGACTATTCGCTTTTTCGGGAACAAGCCGAGTTACTTTCTCAAGAGTCATACCATGACGCGTAATTGTATTGTCGGTTTGATGTATGACTGCACCTCGAGACAGGTCATAGGGGAGTTTTTTCCCTATTGGTGAGGTTGAAACAGGGTGTTGTTGAGGCGAAGCGTCAGGTCTACTTTGATTTCTTACAAGAGCAAGGACT
>DASXZE010000221.1:0-4596 GCA_036502105.1 Candidatus Angelobacter sp.
ATCTTCCTGGCCACGGACGAAAATGCCCACGACTTTGTGATGGAGAAATCTTTCGGCATCAGTTACAACGGCATACTCGATCTCAGCTTCCTGGTCGTCGAACGTCCCGAGCAATATGCCGGGCACATTTTCTTTGACAACACGCGCAAGGCGCTGCAGGAGAGCGTGACGGCGCGCGAGACTATCGCCAAGCTGAATTTGAACTACTACAGTCCCTGCACGGTGCAGGGGCGCACCATCGCCGTGATGGGCCTGGGTAAAACCATGGCCGGCGAGTTCCTCTCGAGTGAAGACGTTGAGCTGCTGGAAACGCTCGCAGGCTACATGGGCATTGCCATCCAGAATGCGCGGCTCTATGCATCGCTGGAGCAGAAGGCCAGCGAGTATGAGCGGCTGAAAGACTTCAACGAAAACATTGTTGAATCCATCAGCGTTGGCGTTTTGGCCGTGGACCTGGAAGATCGCATTGAATCCTGGAACTCCCAGATGGAAGTTATGTATGCCATGCCACGCTCGCAAGTGCTGGGTGAACGGCTGAGTGAAGTTTTCCCCTCGGCGTTCATGGAAGAGTTTTACCGCGTACGGCAGAACCCGGGCATTCACAACCTGTATAAATTCCGCCTGAACACGCGCGCGGGAGACACGCGCATTGCCAACGTGGCCATTGCTCCTCTGGTCACCAGAAAATTCAACGTGATTGGCCGCCTCATTATTGTGGATGACATCACAGAACGTATCGAGTTGGAATCACAGTTGAGCCAGGCAGAGAAGATGTCGTCTATCGGATTGCTGGCTGCCGGCGTGGCGCATGAAGTGAATACGCCGCTGGCGGTCATCTCCAGCTACGCACAGATGCTGACCAAGCAGATCAGCGGCGACGAGCGGCTCTCTCCGCTGCTGGAAAAAATCACGCGCCAGACTTTCCGCGCGTCAGAGATTGTTAACAACCTGCTGAACTTTTCGCGCACCAGCGCCACGGAATTCAGCGCCATTGATCTCAACAAAATTATTACAGAAACGCTCACTTTGCTGGAACATCAGCTAAAGATTTCGCACATCAAAGTTGAGACAGAGCTCTATACCAACCTACCGATGATCCATGGCAACTCCGGCAAACTGCAGCAGGTTTTCCTGAATCTGTTTCTCAACGCCAAAGACGCCATGGCAGGGAAGGGCGGAACGCTTCACATCAGCACGGCCAATGGTGATGCCGTACAAGTCGCTATCAGTGACAGTGGCGGCGGCATTGCGCCGGAGCACATCAGCAAAATTTACGACCCGTTCTTTACCACCAAGAATGTTCCGCGTGAAGGACAGTCGCGCGGCACGGGTCTGGGCCTCTCCGTGAGCTACGGAATCATTCAAGAGCACGCAGGCAAGATCCGCGTGGACTCTCAACCTGGACAGGGAACAAAGTTTCAACTGGAATTTCCCATGAGAAAGGCAGTCAATGTCTGAAGCTGCGGTCTTAACTCGCCCCCGGACCGACGCCGTAAGTGCCGGCTCCATTTTGATTATCGATGACGAAGCCGCGATCCGCGAATCGCTGGAAACGCTTCTGGAATTTGAAGGGTACACGGTGCAATCGGCGGAAACCGGTGAAGATGGGCTCGCCCGCCTGAGCGAGCAAACCTTCGATCTCGTTTTACTCGACTTTGCTTTGCCTGATCGCAATGGGCTGGAAATCCTAGCAGACATCCGCTCGCGCGATTCGCAACTGGCCGTAATCATGATTACCGCTTACGGCACGCTTGATAACGCTGTGCGTGCCATGCAGCAGGGCGCAACCAACTTTATTCAGAAGCCCTGGGACAACGAAAAGCTCCTGGCAGATGTGCGCGCGTCGGTTTCGCGCCGCCGCGTGGAAGAAGAAAATGAGCAGCTCAAGCGCGCGCTAAAACAGCGCTACAGCTTTGAGCATATTGTCGGCAAGTCTGACATCATGCTCAAGATTTTTGACCTGGTCGGCCAGGTTGCTCCCAGCCGCTCCACGGTTTTGATCCAGGGAGAAAGCGGCACCGGCAAAGAGCTGATTGCCAAGGCCATCCACGCCAACTCCACGCGCAAGAACAATCCTTTTGTGCCGGTAAATACCGGCTCCATGCCGGCTGACCTGCTGGAATCAACGCTGTTCGGACACGTAAAAGGCGCATTCACCAGCGCCATCTCATCCAAGAAAGGCCTCTTTGAAGTTGCCGATACAGGCACGCTCTTTCTGGATGAAATTGGCACCATGAGCATGGAGACGCAGGCAAAAATCCTGCGCGTTTTGCAGGACCGCAAATTCATGCATCTGGGCGGCATTCATGAATTACAAGTCGATGTGCGCGTAATTGCAGCCACGAATATCGATCTGCACGTGCTGGTTCGGGAAGGCAAATTCCGCGAAGACCTTTTCTATCGCCTGAACGTAATCACCGTAGATTTGCCGCCGTTGCGCAGCCGCAAAGAAGATGTCCCGCTGCTGGTCAGCCGCTTTCTGGAAAAATTCTCGCGTGAGAATGGCAAGGCGTCCATCAACATTTCGCCGGAAGCGCTGCGTCCGCTGCTGGACTATGGCTGGCCGGGCAACGTTCGCGAGCTGGAAAATGTAATAGAACGCGCCGTAGTGCTCTGCAACGGCTCCACGGTGGGCATTGAGCTGATCCCTGACCATATTGTTGGTCGCGGCTCAGAAGGCAAGATGTTTGAGCATCGCCCGGATGCGTCACTGTTTGAAATCGTTGAAGACTGCGAGCGCCGCCTGATCGTAAACATGCTGGAGAAATGCAACTGGAACCAGACGGAAGCAGCGGAGCGCTTCCACATTCCGCTCTCCACGCTCAATCAGAAGATCAAGCGCTTGAATATTGAGATCAGGAAAAAGGGCGTTAAGGATTAGTGATTCTTAGCCTGCCGGAGAAACCATATCCTTTGCCCAATGCGCAGTGACACCAGCACCAGCGCCAGTGCGTAAAATCCTGCCTGCGGGCTAATGAAGTGGATAGCTGCCATGGCCGCGCACAAGGCTACGGGAAAGAAAATAATCTGTTGCCCCATCAGTTGGGTCTTGAGCGGCTCATCTGCATTGAGCAGCTTTTTCTTTTTCGCCACCAGCCACTGCACGGCCAGCAGGGCGGCAGCGGCAAACATGTTTCCAAAATAAATTTCCTGGGCTGCTGGATTGCGCAGAAAATGCCCCAGTAAACCACAGGAAAAAGGCATGACGGAAATCGACATGAGAAACAGCAGGTTCAGCCAAACCAGGGCAATCTGCAGATGCCGCACAAAATGCATGGCCAGGTGGTGCAGCACCCAGAGCATCCCGCAATAAAGGAATGAAACCAGGAAGCTGAAAAGGCCGGCCCTTCATGGCCAATATTCTGCAGCAGCTCGCTGGTGCTTGCCGACTTCGGCAGGTCAGGGATCTTAAGCTCCAGCACCAGCAGCGTCATGGCAATGGCAAAGATGCCGTCTGTGAGCGCCTCCATGCGTCCCTTGGAGAGCGCAATGCTGTGCAGCAGGCTTCTAACCGACGTGGGTTTGGTACTCATGTGGGCTGAGATTGTAATGCAGGCCATTCGCAGGCACAATCTTGGATATTGAATAAAGATGGGAAATGTGAATACCAGCGTAATCCATGAAATTCTTGCCCAATCGCAGGCCGGTGAATTGATCTTCCCGGAAGTTGTGCGCCGGCTGCTTGCTGAGAACGTTGAATCCTACTTTTGCGATCTTGCCACCGGCCAGGAAACTTTTTATATGTCGGATGGCCAGACGCACGTGGAGAAAATGGTTCTGCCGCTGATTCCTGTGGCTGAACAGTTTTCATCGACTGGTATAGTTGCGGCAATTCGCGGCGCTCAGACGGACACCATCCGCTATCCGGAGTTCATGAAGCGCTCCGCCGCAGCCGGCGTGATCGCCTACTGGGCCTTTCTCACCGGCAAAAAAGTGATCTATTTTGGCCGCAAGGGTGAAATTCACGTTGAGGAGTTTCCCCGCGCCAAGCCATAAGGAGAGTCACGGAATGCCAGTCCACTTTTGGTTACAGGCGCATGCTCTGCTAATATTGGCTCTTGGATGGAACTGACCTCCCCGTTTGATTTCGTGAAGCGCAGGATCCTCGCGGTGCAGGAATATAGCAACTTTTCCGTCCGCGCGATTACGAACGCCTTCCGTAAACCGTTCTACATGGCGGACGCCATCCAGCAGGCCGACCTCATCGGCGTTGGCTCTCTTCCCATCGTAATTCTCACCGGAATGTTTACCGGCATTGTGCTGGCGCTGAACACGGCCAAGACACTGGAATCTTTCGGCTCACTCTCCTTCACCGGACGCCTGGTTGCGTTCTCCATGGTCCGTGAACTGGGGCCGGTGCTGACCAGTTTGATGGTGACCGGGCGCAACGCCTCCGGCATGGCCAGCGAACTTGGCTCCATGACCGTGACCGAACAAATTGACGCCATGCGCGCCCTGGGTACTGATCCATATAAAAAGCTGGTCACGCCGCGCGTGCTCTCCACCATTTTCATGATGTTTTTTCTTACCATCATTTCTGACTTGCTGGGATTGATTGGCGGCTGGATCATCTCCGTTACCATGCTCGGCCTGGAC
>DASXZE010000222.1:0-10320 GCA_036502105.1 Candidatus Angelobacter sp.
TTGCCAAAACTCATGGCGTAATCGTTTGCCGTGGTAACGGTCAATCCGCCGGTTGCGGTGCCCAGAGTTAACTGCACCGCCGTTTGCAGAGTCGTGCTGGGCGCTGCGTTGAAAGACCACGTTGCAGTTTGCAGTACGGTATTTTTCGTTACGTCCCGCATCACATAAGTGACAATCGCTCCGTTATCGACGCCGGAAAAGGCCGTTGCGCCATCATTGTCAGGAACAAAAATCCCAATGCCGCCAACCACAGTAGCGTTGCCCGAATTTGCAACCACTGTGCTGGGCGCGCCCTGCACGGTTGACATGGTGCTGAAGCCAGTTGCAGTTGTGCAGGTCAAAGAGCTGGGGCAATTCTGGACGACCAACGCCAGAGGATGAGCAAAGTTGGTGCTTACATACGCGGTAAGCGAGGCTCTTTGGCCCGTCACAAGCCCCGTAAATTGCACCTGAAATGGAGTGAAATAGATTGCGCCGTTGGTCAGGGCCGTCACGGTCAAGCCGCCTTGCGGCGTGCCCAGGGCCAGCGCATTCATGGTGCCGAATGTATTGAGGTAGTTGGTTCCAACCAGTGTGCCGCCTAGCGCGCCTGGCGCTTGCTGCAATGCGAAGGCTGGAGCGGCTTGAGCCTGCCGCGCTGCGGCGAGTATTACAAAAAAAAGAATGATGAGAGCTTTATGCGACCAGACACACGACGTCCAATACACCTTCCCACCGGACTCGACGACGGGGAGGGGTTGGCGTCTAAGGTCATGGTCACATACTCTCATCATCCCAATTCATAACGGGCCGCACTGCAGGCCCAACAACTATTTGCCGGTTAGTTGACCGTCAAAGTAAAGGTGACCGTCGCCGTCTGTACCGTGGTCGGAATACCAGTTGCATTTACTGGTGATACTTGAACACCGATAAAACGGGTAAGAGCGGTACCGCTTGCAACGGCACTGGCGATCGTATCGGCGGTTGCCGTTCCCACGGCGACAAAAGAGGTAAGTCCAGTCGGAACTGTGCTGGAATTGGCGCTGTCACGCACTACGGTAAGGTCTTTCGGAGCAGCAAAATCAGCGGTCACTTTTGCTGTGATAGTAGGATTGGCGGACGCTGCCTGGCTGGTGTAAAGCGGAGTCAGTGTGTAATCCGACCAGTAAATGGCATTGCCAGCACCAGCGGTGGTTGTATTGGTGGGAGCAAAACTGCTACCGCAACTCGGTGTGCCGAGAGCAAGAGCATTAACCGAGCCGAAGCTCATGGCATAATCTGTTCCTGTACCGGCGGTAACAGCGCAATGGTTTACAGCGGCAGTGCCGGTGCTCAGGGTGAGCTGTACTGCTGACTGAATGGTGGCCGAAATTTGCAACGTAGGCGCTACCGTATTGGTGCCGGTCGCCGTGGTGGCAGCAAAAGCAGCTGTGGACATGGCCATCATCCCCAGCGCGAAAATTGTAAAGTATTTCTTCATTTTAAGACTCTCCTCCTGCATGAATCCCCGGCCGGAGGCTACAAATACGCAGCCATCGACCCGTTGTACCCACACATTCTTAAAGCATTTCTAATTAGTGACAACGGTACTTCAGTAATCCACTTTGGAACTGGGTGCGTTTCACCCGCATTTTTAGCGGGGTTGGAGCATTGGGGGAGGTTGATTACGATTGTACCCAGCAGTAACCCGGTCACAAGCGGTGATTAACCTTAGGTACCCGATAAGACAATCCTTATACGGGAGCGAATCATCCGGGGGTGTGTTAGCGATCTTGCTGGAGTAGCTAAAGCGCATGCTCGCTGGCTGGGAATGAAAAATGAAAAACGGAGGATTGCTCCTCCGTTTGTCTCTTCGCGCATTTTATTCAGTCGTGCTTTGACTTATTTGTGAGCGATCTTCCCTGCTGCCAGACAAGTAGTGCCGCGGCCATCGTCAGAAACGCGGATATTGTTTAGGTTGTCGGAGCAATACGCTTTGCCTCGGCCGGCCAGAGGTTCAGCCGTAACGCGAAACGCGCGAGCTGGTTTGCGTTCACATCCGCTGAGAATAAATTTGTAGCCGTTGTAGAGACCGTCAGCAAAATCCGGGTCGATAAATTTGTACATGCCCTCTTCGTCCATGCCTTTGCCCACGTCCACCAGTTCCGCGAGTTTGCAGGTGAAGCCGATGCCAGGGTGCTGCTGGGCATAAATATTTTCCGCCATGCCAATAATGCGCACTGAGCGCATAGGCGTCATCTTGGGGCGCTCATCTGCCGCATCCGTTGTTGTGGGCAATGTTGGATCAGAGCTGGTTCCCGTGGCAGCAAGCCACACCGGGTTCCACCAGGTTTTTTCCAGGAACCGTGGATCACCCACGAACAACGTGGTACTCATGGTCACGGCATTCAACCGCCATGTGCCCTCCTGTTTCTTCAAATTTAAAAGCAGCCGCAGCCCGGTGGGCAGCTCTTGTTCCACTCCATTGCGGACGAGGCGCAAAGAAAGCGCCATGTTGTCTTCTTCCCGGCCCTGCTGTTCGCTATCAATCTGGAGTACGTACCGCTCGTGTTGCTGAGGATTGTTGAATGAAAACAGAATTGGCCCCATATCAAAGGCCTGAAATTTATTCGGATCTGAACTTGCTCCAATCAACGATTCCAGCGGATTGGGAGCTTTATCAGGCGAGCCTCTCATCAGGTCCTGAAGTTTGCTCTGCATATCCAGAGTCAGGTGCTTCTTGAAAGGCGCTTCGCCTCCCGAGAGCATTTCAATCATGGCCTGGCGGGGCGATTGATCAGCAGCATAAGCGCGCTGGCTTGTGGACACAGCTGCAAAAACCACCAAAAAGGCGGCCGCCAGCCGGAACTTGCGGTCAAACATTAAGTCCTTCTCCTGAGTTTCTTTGTGCAAGCTTAGCCATTTACAGCACCACTGACAATGAGAAACCGCAAGGTACAGGTAACTTTGGGACGAACACACCTGCGTATGCTTCCGGCATTTTTACCGGAGAGCAGTCCTGGACCAGCCGCGGACTGGCCGAAGCTTTGGTGTTATTGCGGAAAATTTTATCGAACCCTATTTGCCCAGTTCTTTGGATCGTATGGAGGAAAGAGAGCTAATGGGCCGGGGATCTGAGATATTCATGCGTGTGCCGCAGACGGAGCAGTACATCCAACCTGCATGTTCCACAACCGAAGGAACGGTGCGGAACTTTCGCTGACACTTGGGGCACTGGACATCAATAATCTGGAGCAACTGAGGACCCTGTTCTTTTGATTTGAGATTCCAATAGCCTAACAACGCCATAAACCCATGACAATGGCAAAAGTCTTTAAGTTTTGTGAATTACAAAGATTTTACTTTGTTACTCCATTACTGGCGACCACTCGGGCAACGGCCAGCATGGCAATGGCCTGGGCAGAGCTATCATGGAGTTTCTGGGCGCGGGTGAGAGCATTGAGTGAATCAACCTGGGCCGCGGCTTCACTAATCTCCTGGATCACGGCTGCTGCGTTGGTTTCTGGCGTCCGGGCGTCCCATACCTCGTCGGCGGCGCTGAAGGCCATATCAAAATATTTGCCGGCCTGTTGCTTCTTGCCAGATGTGCCACTCGCAAAGCCCTGGGCAGCGGCTGCGCGCGCCCGTTCTGTTGGCGGCAGACCACTGAATTGCTCGGGGTCAACATTGCCGTTACTCATGGCGGCCAGAATTGAGACGCCTTCCGGCTCCGGACGTTCAATTTCACGGTCCTGGCCGGGGTTCTGCGCGGTTGTGTTGGCGAGAAGATCGGATTGCAGAGCGCTCACGTAGGCTTCATTCCCCAGCGCCTGCTGCATCGCTCCAGTGGTGATCTTGATGGAGAGCGTGCGCAGCGGCGAATCATCCAGCTTTCCCAGCCACTCCAGAAGCTGTAAGCCGGCTTTGGAGGCGACGTCTTTGTCCACGGAAGGCGTCATCTGCGTGTACATGGCAGCAAGGTTTTCTGCTTCCGAGGCATTCTGCTGCGGATCTGGCAGCGCGGCAAACATTTTGGCGAAGTGCTGCTGGGACCAGGCAGATTTCTCACCATGCGCCGCCATGCTGGCCATGAGCGCGCGTGAAGCCACTGAGCCTTTGTCCAATCCAGCATCAAGCTTACGGGCCACTGGATCCAGCGTCTGTTTGGGGCAAGAAGTAATGGCGCCAATCAAGGATTGCTCGGCCAACAGCACGGAGCCTTCCGGCAGGTTTTCTACGAAACTTAAGGCAACAGTGCAATCCACGTCGCCGGTGGACATCATTGAAACTGCTGGCGTTTGTCCCAGCCGCACCAGATCTGTTTCAATCTTCGCGCCTTCAGTCCAAAAACCTTTGGCCATCTTTTTATCGATGGGAGAAACGACTTCAGCAGCGGTCGATAGCACC
The DNA here is from genome assembly GCA_036502105.1 of Candidatus Angelobacter sp. Classification (GTDB taxonomy): domain Bacteria; phylum Acidobacteriota; class Terriglobia; order Terriglobales; family Acidobacteriaceae; genus Angelobacter. The sequence goes on from DASXZE010000222.1 coordinate 4,366, forward strand.
CGCAGCCGGTCCTGCTGGTCTGACTCCGGCAAAGCTACGGCCAAGCGTACGGTATCAATGGCGAATTTCTGTCCGGGGGTAAGCCTGGCCGTTCCAGTTGGGGCCGCAGGCTGAGGCTTGGACCATGTCTTTACCGCGCCGGATGCACTCTTGGCCGAACTCGGCTGAGTAGGATTTTGCTGGGCATGACTTTGCTGAGACGCCACAGCCAAAGAAAGACCAAAGACGACGACAGCAGCCAGTTTGGGGTATTTACGCTGCACTGCTCTTTACTCCAGATTGATTTCGTTTTCTCACCCGTGGTGAGGACTAATGTGAGGGTACAGAAGCATCAACTCAGCTTCAAGCCCTGGCTGGAATTAGCTGCATATTTTTGCGATGCAGAATTAGACCATGATTAAGCATTACCTTAATCCTGAAACCCACGCTGAACACAAATCTTAGTCTGTATTTCCTGCTGCTACTTCTGCGGCGCGCAGCTCCGCAACAATCTCTGCCGCCGCCTTGCGAGCCAGTTCCCCGTTATCCGGAGGAAATGAGATTGCTCCGACGCGTGCATGCCCGCCGCCGCCGTAGCGTTCACAGACCTTGGCCAGATTTACCATGTTCTGCCGGGTGGTCCAGGGATTGGAGCCCACGGAAACTTTTGTCCGGAAGCTGCTGCTGCTGAGTCCCACACTATAGACCGAGTCAGGATGCAGATAATAAGGAATGAACTTGTTGTAGCCTTCCAGGTCCTGATCGGCGATATCGAAATAAATGGTGCCCTGTTTGCACTCTGAACGCTGGCGCACAATATCAATCGACTTGCGATGGCGCTCCAGAAGCGGCGGCACCACGGCGGCCACAAACGGCTCCTGCAGGACTTGCGCCAGAGGCTCACTCACCATGTATGGAATCAGGCGCGGCAAAAAATCAGGGTCATTGGTGGACTCAATCGCCATGGTCAGCTTCATGGCTGGCGCCGCCATCTCCACGGCTTCCTCAGGACTCTTGAACTGGGCACCATCAATAATATCTGCCCAGCGAATCAACTCTTCCACCGGTCGCGGATCGAACCCAAATTTCTGCTCCGCAATTTGCGCTAGAAACTTAGTGCAGGACCTGAACTCAGGATCGAAAAACTTCTGGCTCTTATCACCGTTGCGATAGTGTTCTGCATCTTCTGGCGTGAGGAAGGCGCTCTGATGATGATCGAACCACCAGGTGATTTTGGGTGACGGAGAATATTTGAAATCGACAATCGCGTTCTCGTCGCCGTCAAAATCTTCTTCATTGAACAATGCACCGGCGCGGTGGACCAGGCCGGTGAACTGGAAATCAACGTCGGCGCGGATACGTTCGCTATAAAAGCGCGAGAACAGGGCCGCTGAGGCCGTTCCGTCAAAACATTTGCCGTGAAAAAAAACCCTGACTTTCAAAAGACCTTTCTATGCACTGCTGAATTGGCTCATTTGGTCAAGCTACTAGAAATGACATTCCTGAGCAGGAAAGTCAAGGCATGGGAACAGCCACGGCTTGAACCCGGCTGTTTTGGCCCATGAAAATGACTATTCTTAAAAACGGACGGCCACATCATTTATAGATGGAAAGCTGCTCTGCCGGTTTTTGCAGTTTGATAGTGAGCGCGACATTGGGCTGATCTATGCTCACGTCCTGGCCGTAAGTCTTGAACCCCGGCGCAATCACCTGAACGCGAACCTTGCCGTAAGGAATGCCAGAAGCCTCGGCCTTGCCGTCTTCGTGAGTCTTTAGTTCCATTCCTTCCTGCGCCGTCTTGCCGTGGATATTGACGATATGGAGGACAACTTCAGCATTTTTCACTGGCTTACCGTTTGAGTCTCGAACAACTGTCACGCCCACTGACGCGGTCTTCTGGTCAGGGGACGCCATTTTTTGTCCTGCAAAACTTTGTCCTACAAAACCAGGAAGTGACAACAACAGGACGAACAGGCAGGCGCGGGAGAGGCGTTGAATAATCATGGCTGCGAGTATTTTACAACCAAGAGAGGCTGCGTGGCTGTGATCCCTGCCTAAGGAAGCCAATTCAGAGAAATTTGGCGCAATTTTGATGAGTTCCGGCGTTATGTCCGCGATTCAGGGCAAAACTCGCTGGCTCGGCAGGTAGCCTCTGTTAGCCAGACGGACTATGACTTTGGTTACCCCGCCTTCTGGCTCTTGGATTGACTCCCCTTCTACCGCGGAGTACTTTTGAACTCTCCCCTCCCAGAAAGCCTGCTTAACTACAGGCTTTATAGAAATATTTCATCAGCCCTTCGTATAAGAGTGCGGAATTTCCCGCTCATTATCCGATATGTGCAGCGTGCCACAACTCTTTGCCACCAGATTGGCATGAGAGCTGAACGCTATTTTGGAAATTGAAATGGTACAGAGCTTTAGAGTACCGATGACTGTGGCCCCTGTACCAGCAAGCAGGACGGACTTTGGTAAGTTGCCGGGCTTCGCGCTGGTGAACTAAAACACTAGCATCCGCCCAAAGATTTATTGGGCCGATCGCCGGTTTTGAATGGAGAGTTTTTGATGACATGTCACCGGGTTCAGGAAGAACAGACCGAAACACAGGGCCGGCGCAGAAAGTCTGCGGAGGGCTTTACGCTAATTGAGCTGATGTTCGTCTGCTTAATCGCCATGATCATGAGCGCAATGGCGATACCCCTGGTGCAGAATGGACTCGTCAGCTTCCGCATTCATGGCGCGGCTTCAGCCGTGACCGGAAGCCTGCAGGCCACGCGCTATCAGGCAATCTTCAATGGCTATCCTTTCAGAATCGTTTACAGCAGCACGGCGCTGACATATCAAGTCCAGAATGACGTGAGCCGGACAGGCACCTTTGCAAACTATTGCCCGTCCGGAGGAACTACATGCACGGTTCCACTGGCAGGATCAGGAATACCGCTCACTCTGGATGCAGACACTACCTTTACCTTTAGCCCGGGCGGCACCGTTACATCAACCACGGCCGCTTCAGGCGTAACAACAATGGTCCTAACATATCTCACAAAAACGGAAACAATCACGGTATCCAGCTATGGAAATATCAAAGTTACACCGTAAGGCAAAATCTGAAGAAGGCTTTGCACTGATTGAAGTCATGATGGCAATCGTGATTCTTGCGATTGGCCTGCTTGGCCTAGCTGCGCTCATGGCGCAATTAACAGGGACCACCGGCAGTTCCCGCTATATGGGAACCGAGGTCATGCTGGCTTCAGAGAAGCTGGAAGACCTGAACCGGTTGCAGATAGGCGATCCGGCTCTCGCGGTGGGCGGTCACCTTAACAGCGACGATCTAGGCTACAGCGACCAGGTTCAGGTTTCTTCCGACAATGGCACCACGACGACTGTGGCGGCGTTGACGGGCAGTACCCCGACCCCAGCAGCCAGTTCAGACTTGCTCCAATTCACGCGGAGATGGGCCATTGAAAAAGATCCTACCGGCTTGCCGACTGGAGTCATTCGCATAACGGTGTCCATTGGTTTGCTGGGCGGTGATTCAGTCACGCGCGCCAACAAATTCCAGACCAGCATGGTGAGGCAATAATGATGAACAGAGAGAAGCGTTCAGTTCGTGCGTCTAAAGCACACCAGGGTCAGTCAGGATTCACGCTGGTTGAGTTGATGGTGGCCATGCTTGTATTTCTGGTAGTGGGCGCAGCCGCCGTCAGCCTGATCAAAAAGCACGTGCCGCTTTACGCCACGGAGCAAAACCAGGCAGCATTAAACGTGGGCGTCCGCAATGCGGTAGCCCAGATGCAGATGGATGTGGTCAACGCCGGCAGCGGATTTTATCCAGGGGCGAACATGCCGTTCTTTCCCGTGGGCTTAACCATTGTCAATTCTGGAACCACCGGCTGTTTTGATGCAAGTTTCAATTACACCACCTGCTTTGACAGCATGAATGTCATCACGGCAGACGATACTATCCCGCCGGCACACCCGAGTTCAGATGCGGCCGGACTCCTCCCTGTAGACACAACGAACACCACTCTCTTTCTGACATTTCCCGGAGTTATTCCCGCACCAACCGCTGCTAATCTGGCATTGTGGGCGGGAAAATTTACCACCGGCACAGAATTTCTGCTCATTCAGGGCGGCACGGATTTCAGCAACAGTAATCCGCGCATGACCACGATCCAGTTGACTTCTACCGGAACGGTCAATGGCAGTGCAATCCAGATTTCGCACACCGCTACGCTCGCAGGCGGTGTTCCAAAAACACTGCCGGATCCAATGGGAATTATTACCACCGCCGACAGCGATCAGCTGACCAACACATTTGATCCATTGCAAGACTATGCCATACGGCTTACAGCCATCAGCTATGGAGTGGATGCATCCACACCCAGCAATCCTAAGCTTGTCCGGGTGCCATATAACCCGCTTGGCACTTCGTTTACAGGGGCGCAAAACGTGATTGCAGAGCAGATTATCGGCTTCAAAGTGGGCGCGTGGAACACCTATAGCACTACATATGTATATGACTCAACACTGCCTAAAGGCGCCACCGGTTATGGCGGTGACTGGACTTCCATTAAAGCAGTCAGGATCGATTTAACGGCGCGAACGCCTATCAATAGCGATCCTTCCAACAATTTTAGAAACAAGCTCGACGGAGGCCCGTACCAGGTACAGAAGATCTCCGTAGTGATTAATCCCCGCAATCTCAGTATGTAATTTTTTGAGGAGGGCGACATGCAACGTAAAAAGATTCTGGCTTTGAGGTCACAACGACGGCGAACGAAGAAAGACGAGCGCGGCGTGGCCCTCATCACCACCCTGCTGCTTCTAATGCTGCTCACAGGCTTGACTCTGACTATGGCATGGTCAGCCCGTTCCGATATGCTGGTCAATGGCTACTACAGGAATTTCCGCGGCGCTTTTTATGCGGCTGACTCCGGCTTGAATGTGGTCCGAGTGGCAGCGATTAATCAGTTCCAGCCCGGCGTGGGCTTACCGTCAACATTTGCTGCCAACTCTGCGCCCATCCCCAATGGTTCTGAAGCCACTATCGCGAAAGCCGTTAACGACGCGTATGCCAGCTTCACGCCGGTTGCGGCAACAGGTTCATGGCCAGGGTCATTTAAGATTCCCACCAGCACTCCGTTTTCGCTGAGTCTGGTTAGCTGCACGGTAATCGGAACACCAGCACCAGCGGCAGGTAAGCCGGCGTGGTCGTGCTCCAATTTGCCCCCAAACACAACACAGTTTAAATATGTATACAACTACACCACAACGGTGCAAGGACAGTCGCGCGGCGGCGAAAATGCCACATTGTTCGATCGCGGCCAGATTACCCTGGTAGCCAATGTGGTGAACGCCAGCTCCACGACAAGTTTTGCCGGCTGGGGCATGTTCATTGCTAACTCCACGATCTGTGACGGCACAACGCTTGTACCTGGCACCATTTCTGGTCCAGTGTTTACCAACGGATCATGGAACTTTGGCACCGGCAAATATACGTTTACAGGCGCGGTTGGAAGCGCAGGCACAAAAGAAGGCTATCAGAATGGCACATGCGCGGAGGTGGCAGGTCCTTCAGGCAATGGCATTTCACCAACATTCCAGCAAGGTCTGAGCCCGGGACAACAAGCTGTTCCACTGCCAACCAATGACTTTAACCAGCAGCGCGCGGTGCTTGACGGCCAAGGTACAGGTACAGCCGGACAGCCCTCAACGAGCGATATGAACAACGCGCTTAAAGATGCGAATGGCATCTCATTTTCCAATTCCAAGAATAGTGTCTTTTTGCCTTACTCAACGGATGGCAGCGGCAATAATCCAACCTTCACCGGTGGTGGCATTATGGTGGAAGGCGATGCTTCCGTTGTGCTAACGCCCGTAGGCGCGGCTGGACAGACGTATACAATCACGCAAAAAAGCACCACAACTTCCATCACCACGGACCCGACTCCGAAACCAGGATTTCCGAACGGTCAA
>DASXZE010000223.1:0-16093 GCA_036502105.1 Candidatus Angelobacter sp.
GCTTTTACAAAGTCTTTGTATTCGCGTTCATGCCGTTCTTCATCTGGGTCATTGTGATATTCGGCAAGATGCTTTTCCAAAGCGGCGACGTTCTCTGGATAAGGCTGGCGGATGGCCCATTCGTAAAGCGCGTCACCATCTCTGGTGTCTAGTTCATGGGCCTTGGTGATGGCAGCCTTTGATTTGCTGCGCCGTGAATAGATGGAGTCAACGTTGCCTTGGCCCAGCCATGCGCGTGATGTCTTGTCATCCAACTTGATTGCAGTCTGGTATTCGGTTTCAGCTTCGGGGACCATTCCGCGGCGAAAGTAAACATCGCCTCGCGCCGCATGAGCCAGGACAGATTTCGGCAGAGCTGCCAGTGCTTTCTGCGAAGCTTCGTCTGCAGCCTTTACGTCATCCGCTTTCAGCAGGCTTCTGACCAGGCCGGAGTAAGCTTCCGGCGATGGCCTGGTTTCAACAATCTTTTGGAAGGCAGCAGCAGCACCGCGAAAGTCGGCCTTGCGGAAAAGCTCTTGCGCATCTGCCAGCGCATCGTTGGAAGGTGCAGGGATAGAAGGCGTGGGAGTTTGTGCCGCAGCCAGAAATGGCAAAAGCACAAGCACCATGAACGCTGCAAGAAATCTGGTCACAACCAGAGAACGCATGCACTCAGAATACTTGCGCTTGCCAGGATACGCAAAATGCGCTATTCGCGGGCCTTTTGGAACTCATACACTTCCAGGTTCACGAGACCATCGCGATAATCCAAGATCATCTTCATCTGGACCAGTGTACGTATTCCAATCAATCCCGCAATTTCTGTTCCTTCAGAATTGCTTATGTTGTCTATGGAAAATACGGGCAGATCATGGCTTTCAATGCGCATTTTGGCGAATTGCAATATGGCTTTCTGGCCGGTTAAAACCTGCTTCACCTTGCCGCTTACGCCACTCATGGTGTAGTCGCCGTCAGCGCTGGCCTTGGTTACCTGAGAGGCAAGCCGGGGGCTGATGGTGTTGAGATCGGCGCCGGTATCCAGAATAAAATTCCCAACCGCTTTATCGTTCACCACCACCGGAACAACAATGTCATGCCCAAAGCGGTAGAACTTGGTGAATCCCTGCATCTCCGGCGCAATGTAACGGTCCTGGGCAGCGTTATCATCTCCGCTGGCGTTAGGATTTTTGGGCAACGGCGCCAGCAGCATTTTGTGTTCCCGGAAATCCAGCGTAATGAGGAATTTCTCGAATATATCAGTGCCAACCAAGCCGGCCTCATCAGCTACATCGGATTTGCTTGAGACCGTCACAACGCAGTTATGAAATTCCACGCCGCCAATATTGATCTTGTCTATCCAGGCTTTGTAGCTGAGAACAGCGCCTTTATCGCCTATTCCCCCGATCCATGTGTCTGCAATTTTCACGGCGCCAGCTTTCTCAGCCAGCTTTCTTCCAATCGTAACTCCTGAAGCACCAGTATCCAGCAGAAGAGTCGCACCCGCACGATCATTGAACTTCATCCCCAGGCCATAGCCTTTGCTGATGCTTACAGGACCGTTGCGATTAATATCGTTAACGCCGGTAATCTCCTTACCGTAAGGCGATATTTTGATTTCAGTGGGCTTAAACTCGCTGGCTAAAATCCAGGACTTCTTCTGCGCAAGAGCGGTGAGATAAGCAATGCTGTTCGCTGCCCCTTCCGATGGATGGCCACCGGCGGCTTTCTTTTCTGCTTCAAGCTGCTCAGCATAAGACAATGTCTCCTGCCAATAATCTGCAATCAACCCATCACCCGGAGCCAGTTCATGCGCTTTCGCGAAGGTATCTTTGGCCCGTTTGTTCATGGAAACCATTTGCAACATGCGTCCCATGCCTAATTGCGCGCGGGCATCTTTGGGATCCAATTTCAGGGCGGCGCGATATTCCGCTTCTGTATCGGCAAATCTGCCATCACGAAAAGCTACGTCACCTGCGGCTACATGGACCATCGCCGAAGATGGCGCTGCCGCAACGGCCCTGGTGGCAGCGGCAGAAGCTGCTTCAAGCTTATGACTGCGGAGCAGGCTGCGAACCAGCCCGGCATTGGCCCCGGCCGATGTTGGATCTTTATCAAGGATCACCTGATAGGCGGCAGTAGCCTCAGTAAACTGCCTTTTGTTCATCAATTCTTCAGCGTTCGCCAAAGGATCTGGCGTGGTGGCAGCGGTAGTACTGGCTGGCTGAGCAATAGCAGGTTTAGTGTTGTCTGCGGTAGTCTGGGCGACAGCAGACACACTTAGGCATAGGGCAAGCAAAAAGCGGAGGCTCATGCGGCCTATATTACAACAAAGCCTAGTTTAGTTCTGCTGGTGATTTACCTTATTTAACTTCAGTTTACGGCTAGTCTAGTGGTACCGCGCAAAATTCAAAGCTATGCCAAAGATGAAATACCTAACTATGCTGCGGTTGGATTAATTTCCGGCGAGCGTTGTGTTCCCAACAAATATGGCGGCTTCCACGGGCAGTTTCAGGGCCACGCGGGCCCCATTGGGCTCAAGATTTTCTGCATGGATCTCTCCACCATGCTCTTTGACAATGCCATAGCAGATGCTCAGCCCCAGCCCGGTACCTTTACCTACGGGCTTGGTTGTATAGAAAGGATCAAAGACGCGGTTCACGTCCCCAAAGCCAGGACCATTATCGTCAAAGCGCAGGTTGACAACGCCATTGCTGCAACTGGCTTCAATACGAATACGGCTGGCGGGATTCCCTTCCAGAGCGTCAATAGAATTATTCAATAGGTTCAGCAGAATCTGCTTGAACTGGTCTTCATCCAGCGCTACATCAGGCAGATGCGATTCAATTTGTACCTGGACTTCAATATCGTTATTGCGCAGATGGTATTCGCGCAGCCCCAGCACATCCTGCAAGAGAGCTTCCAGGTTGGCTGATTTTTTCTCCAGATTATTCTGGCGCGCAAAACGCAGCAGGTTCTCAATAATGCGCTTCATGCGCTGGGCTTCACGCAACATTTTGTCCAGCTTTTGCCGCGCTGGTCCGGGCGGGAGATCATCACTAATTAATTCTGAATAGCCAACGATGGAAGTGAGCGGATTGTTCAGCTCATGCGCTACACCGGCTACGAGCTGTCCAATGGCAGCCAGCTTCTCTGCGCGCGCCAATTGTCTGTGTAACGCGGTATTGTCCACCGTTACGGCCAGATCGCCGGCCAGCATCTCGATCTTGGCCAGTTCCTCAGCGTTCACGCGTGTAACATCCCGCGGATCACTCAGGCCAATACAGCCTACGTGCGTGCCACGCAATGATCGCAATGGCACCAGAACTTGATTGCCTTTCATCCAAAACTTAGAAGGCTCATAGGCTTTGGAACTCTTTACCTGCCCATATCTCGACATCTGTTCAGGCCGTAACAGTAAAGACCGCTCGCCAAGCTTGTCGCCGATGGTGCATGCTTCCACCAGATCGTCGAACTTCCAGACGTCGTTGCATTTGTACTCGATCAGCCTGGCTGCTTCACCGTCATAACCGGCGTGTCCGGCAGAATAAAGATTGAAGCCATCCGGGCTAAGAATAATTACTACGCGGTCAAACGTGCTTGTTTCGCGGACAGCTACGGCAATCTCTTTGCAAACCAGATTTATATCCACGCCGCTCAGCAGGCGTGATGTGATGCCAGAAAATTTCAGCAGCTGATGGTTTAGCTTTTGCTCGCGTTCACCCGCTGATCGCAGGAATTCTGATTTGTCTTCCAGCAGCGTAAGAATCATGCCGAAGGCCACAAAGAATTTTGGGGTATTCCACAGTTCAGGATTCACCTTCAGATGTGGCGCCCAGGCATCCAGCCATGTGCTCAGAGGAAAAACCGCGCCCCACAGCAAAAATCCGCCGGCACTGGTGACCACGCCGGGCGACCAGCGCGGATAGCGTCGCCAGAAAAGCAGGCCAGGTATGGCAAAACCAAGAGTCAATAAAGTGAGCAAGCCGAAAGTAAAATGGTGGCTCCACGCGCGCACAATGGCTACGGTGCCGGTTATCACTAACGCGGGCGCCCAGAAATAAAATTCAAAGATCAGCTTGCGGCGCAAGGCAATGAATAATGGCGATCCGTAAAAAATAATGGCGATAGAGGAAATGTAGAGCCAGCGCCAATCCAATTCATAAGCCAACCCGGCGGTATAGCCGATGACGGGAATGCCAGCTAGCGCCAGCAAACTAAACGTCAGCTTTTTATTTTCAAAGAAAGTAGTGAGTGAGACAATAAGAAAGAGCGCGGAAAGCTGAAGGCAGCCAAGATCAATAATGGAAATTACGGGCGAATAATTGCCGTCTGCGGTTTCAAAAACCTGGACAAAGAAATGAGCAAAAATAAGCACCCAGGCCGCAATCCAAAGATGCAGCCGGGCCGATTTTACGTGCCGCCGCAGCGCCACAAAAATGCCTACCATCACGGCCAGAACTAAAATAGTAGGGAGCTTTTCCAACAAAATGGCCATGCCACAAACTTCCAGTCTTAATAAACGCTGAGATTAGCACGGACTACAGTGCAAACAGCCCTGTGGATAAGGATAAAAACGTGACATCAGTAACATTTTGAGAACAAACGTTGAGTTCCATTTTGGGAAACACGACTTGCCCTCCCAGCCCTGGTGCAATAAGCATCATCGGCACTCGATCCAGAAAATTAAAGGGTTTATGCAAAGGAAAAAAATCAAGGAGCGTTTTGCCGTCGCTTGAGCCTTCCGGCTGGAATACGGAAGCAAACCAGAGCGTTTTCGTTTATAATCAGGAGCGCTAAGTTGTTGAAAGTGGGCGATTAGCTCAGCTGGTTAGAGCGCCTGCCTTACAAGCAGGATGTCCGCGGTTCGAGTCCGTGATCGCCCACCACTTTCTTTTTTAGAATCAACCCGCTAAAGCAATATCCCGCAGATCCCCGCAGAATAAAACCAACACCTTTTACCACAGAGGACACCCGTTCGACTCCCTTCGCAAGCTTAGGTCGCTCAGGGCAGGCTACGGAACACAGAGGAAAAGCAACACCCAAAGAGGCGAAGCAATCTCACATCACGCTCGGCGCACCGATTCCCATCAATTCCAGACTCTGGATCAACGAACGACGCACTACTGCCGCGGTGGTCAGCAGAAAGCGCTTCTTCGCTTCATCTGTCTCAGTGAGAATGTGGTGCTTGTGATAGAAGTTGTTGAATTGCTGTGCCAACTGGAATGCATACTTGGCGGCGTAAGCCGGCTCGGTGGTTGAGATGCACTGCTCCACGATGCTCGAAAGCTGTCCGGCACTGAGCCATAGCTCCCACAACTCATCGTCTTCTTTAAGGAAACGCAGATCGGTTTGTCCGGCCAGAATCTCTTCCACGCTGAGGCTGGCTTTGCGGAAAATATTGGTGGAACGCACGATGGCATACTGGGCGTAAGGGCCGGTCTCGCCTTCAAAACTCAGGGCTTCTTTCAGATCAAACGCGATCACCGTGCCTTTGGTGAATTTCAGCATGAAGTAACGTAGCGCGCCAATCGCGATTTGCGTGGCAATCTCACGCCGCTCGGGTTCAGGCATCTCTGCGTGGCGGGTATCTACTTCTTTCTGCGCGGCAGCGATCAGGGAATCCAGCAGATCATCGGCCTTCACGCCGAAGCCCTTGCGTCCGGAGACTTCTATGTAGGCCCGCTTCTGATCTTCTTCTGAGACTTCATAGCCCAGATCCATGGCGCAGCGAGGCGTTAGCGCGACCATTTCATAAGAAAAGTGGTGGTAGTTCTCTGCCTGCTCGGCATGGCCAAGCCCGCGAATGGCTTCAATCACGTTGTTCTGCGGATCGGCCTGGCGGGAATCAATCACGTTGTAAATGGCGTTTACGCCGCCAAAATGGGGATGGTTGGCTTCACCGGTCTCGGCAGAGATCCAAACCTGCCGGCCATCAGGATAGCGATAAAAATGCTGGTAGCCGAAGTCGCGTCCGAGCAGGCCGAATTTCCACAGGTGATAGGCAATGTCTTTTCCTACGTAAGTCACCGTGTTGTTGGAGCGGACAATCACCTTGGCGTCTTCGTCAGGGCCTTCTTTTTCTTCTTCAGTTTTCTCGGCAGCAGGCTTGGTGCCAGCCCGCTTCATTACCCAGCAGCCTTTGTTCTTGCCTTCGGTTTCAAAATAGAGGACGGTCTTCTGCTTCATCTGCTCAAAAGCCAGGTCCCAGAAATGGAGGTGCAGAATCTCACTTTCCTGCGGCAGAAAGTCGTATTCAATGTCCAGGCGCTGCATGGTCTCAAGATGGCGGCGGATAATGGCGTTTGAAATAATCGCCCCCATTTCTGCTGCACGATTATCTGCATGGCCAATATCTTGTTTTATCTGAACCTGAATTTTCTCGCGTTCCCTATCTTCTGCATACCATTGAAGAACCTGCGCATAAAGCCGAGTACAGTAGGCATAAAATGAGCCGTCTTGTTCAATCTTGCTAACTAACGCTTCGATCTCATCTAAAGACTTTTGCTCCATATAGAGGAGACCAACCAGCAAATCGGGCACTTTCTGAGGAAACTCTATGAGTTCCCGGCTAAAGCGATCTCGTTCTTCATCGTTAAGAACAGTAATATCGAGCATTCTTCGAAGATTGTTAGTAAGTGCAGCTGAAATCAGCTCTGAAACTTTTCCAACTTCGTCAGGGCCGTGTTCTAAGTCATGCAAAGTCTGCAATCGCGCTTTCTTGTTTTCTGGATTTTCTTCGTACCATTGGGAAACACGTGCGTATAAATCCCAACAGTAGTAATCAAAACGTTTTCCCCCGGAATTGCTTTCCTTAATAAGCCGTTCAACATCTTCCTTGTTCTTACCTTCCAGATAGAGAAATCCCACCACTACGTCTGCAACCTGGACGCCGGTGTTGTCGATATAGTTCTGCACGTCCACTTTTGCGCCAGCGGCCTGCAGCAGACGGACGAATGTGTCGCCGAGAATCGCATTGCGCAGATGGCCAATGTGAGCTGCTTTATTGGGATTGATGCTGGTGTGCTCGACCAGAATCTTTTTGCCGGTGGCGGAGCCTTGGCGCGCTCCATCTGAGAGCAGAAGTTTTGCTGCTTCTTCACGGTTAAGTTTGGCATTGATGTAGCCCGCGCCAGCAACCTCAAATTTCTCAAATCCGGGAACCTGCCCCAGCGCAGCCACAACTTCTTCTGCAATCTTCTTGGGGGCTTTGCGCAGCTTCTTGGCCAGCTCAAAGCTGAGCGGCAAAGCATATTCGCCCAGGCCAACGTTGGGTGGCTGATCGACCACGATGCGTGGCAATTCAACGTCATATTGCTGTTTCAACAGGTCGCGGACGCGCCCGATAAGCTGCTGCTGTAATTCCAGATACAAGTGTTGGCCTTTGGCTGTGTAAAGTTCAGCGGTTGGGGCTTACTCTAAAGCCGTAAGTTGCTGACGGAAAAGGCGATTATATCAAAGCATTTTGGTTCTACTAAGCGCCGTCGGCAATCGCAAGCGGTGCACGCATGCTATCTAGCTGCGCGAACCCCAGGATCAACCCAGTACAGGGATGATTTGATACCGATTGAGAGGGTACTCCGGCTCGAAAATGTGAGGTAAAGACAACACGCCACGAATTGCGAGGAAACATGGAAAGGCACTGGCAACTATCAAGATTTCTTCGCCGCCATTTGACTGGATAAGGAGGCCACTCTCAACACTTTTGCCCAACTCGCTTAATACGAGTTTAGAAACACGCAGAGGTTGGAGAAAAGTCGAGTCCAAATCCACGATCTTCTCGCCGTGTGCGGGTGCAAAAACCAAATCAAAACATAGAACTCCTACCTCCAAACGCTCTGCCAGATCGTGCATCTCCGCCTGTATTCTCAGTCCTATGCCTCCTAGCCGCCAGAGAGTTGTCCTCATTGGCCCGTTCATGTTGGGAGAATTCAAAAGAGATTCGCTCCAACGGTTTGGCTATTTCAGCCGCAAAGGATGTTTCTCCCGACCATGTAAACAACAGATCGCTCATTCTCGTCTACTGATTATAGTTTGGATAAACGAAGGGTTTTCCTGAGGTTTCGCTCGGTTGGCTGAATCCAAGGGTTGACAAAAGCGAATAAAATACGATATACTGCAAGGATGTCCCAAGGGACGTGCTGGCTGAGGTCTTTGACAATTCAGAATTAGTGACATTCTGGTAAACCTGTCGCATCTGGAGGGCATTTAAAAAGCAACGAGTTTGGGCATGAAAACGAGGCCAAAAGGGAGCTTTGACCGCGCGGTCATCGCTCGGTCGAAATGCACTTTAGCTTTTGTTTTCAACAAGACTAATATGCCGGGTGGGGTTAAAGCCAAAATTTTACTAAGTAGTAATATTTCCTAGTGTTTTAATCTTGCGGCGGTTTGACGGCATGGACAAGGGAACCTATGATGGAAATTTTAGGTTAACTCATGCGTATTGCTTATCTCGAGTGCTTTTCCGGCATCAGCGGCGACATGTTTCTGGGCGCCCTGATCGACGCCGGGGTTCCGCCTGAGCTCTTCATCAAAACGGTGGAAGCCCTGGGCGTGGACGCTCGGCTGGAAATCTCCCGGGTGGACCGCAGCGGCATCAGCGCGACGAAGGTGGACGTGATCGCCGCCGGTGAAAAAGAGCTGCCGCGGGAAGAGTTTTGGCAAGGAGCAGGCAGCAGTCAGAGGTCAGCAGGGGAAGAAGCACTCAGCAATCAGCAGTCAGCATTCAGCCCGGCAACAGCTTCTACGGTGGCGCACTTCCATGGTGGCGAAGAGAAACATGCGGCGGAACAGTCTCACGGCCACGAACACGCCCATGAGGATGGAAAGTCTCACGGCCATTCGCATGTGCACGACGAAAAGCACAGTCACAGCCACCCGCATGAGGACCATTCGCACAGCCATTCGCATCGCGGGCTGAAAGAGATTCGGCAGATCATCTCCAAAGCGGGCATCAGCCAGTCGGCGAAGGATCGGGCGATCAAGATATTTGAAGCTCTGGGCGCGGCGGAAGCTAAAGTCCACAACAGCGATATCGAAACGATCCACTTCCACGAAGTGGGCGCGATTGACGCGATTGTGGATATTGTTTGCGCCTCAGTCGGATCAGAAGCGCTGGGCGTGGATGAATGGATTTGTTCTCCGCTGAACGTAGGAGGCGGGACGGTGGTTTGCGCTCACGGCACATTCCCGATTCCTGCTCCTGCGACGCTGGAGCTGTTGAAGAAATCGCCGGTCTATTCGGGTGAAATACTGAAAGAGCTGGTTACGCCAACGGGCGCGGCCATCGTAAGCGTGCTGGCTTCACGGTTCTCACAGTTCCCTGCCATGAAAGCAGAAAAAGTCGCATACGGAGCAGGGACAAGAAACTTCAAGAATCATCCGAACGTTGTCCGGCTAACTGTTGGTGAAACCGCTGTTGGCGAGACCGCTGTTGGTAAAACCAGGGCTCAGCATGAGTCGCCATTTCCCACGGAGGAGATCACGGTGCTTGAGGCCAACATTGACGATATGTCGCCCCAGGTCTTTGGCTACGTGATGGAGCAGGCGCTGAGCAGCGGCGCGCTGGATGCTTTTGGCATCCCGGTCCAGATGAAGAAGAGCCGGCCGGGCATGCTGCTGACTGTGCTATGTCGGACAGAAGACAGCCAGCGCATGACCAAGCTGATATTGTCGGAAACAACGACCCTGGGCGTGCGGATCCGCAGGGAAACCAGGGCCGCCTTGACGCGGCGACATATGAGCGTCAGCACTAAATGGGGCGAAGTTCGCATGAAACTGGCCAACTTGAACGGCAGTATCAGCAACTATGCTCCTGAGTATGAAGATTGCAGCCGTATCGCTAAAGAGCAGAAAGTGCCATTGAAAACAGTCATGCAGGAAGCCATTAAAGTTTATCTGGAAGTAACCAATGGATAAGGGCAGCAAGAAGTTTTACATTACAACGCCCATTTATTACGTAAACGCGCGTCCGCATATTGGGCATGCGTATACCACGCTGGTGTGTGACGCCATTGCCCGCCGCAAGCGCATGCTGGGCTATGACACATACTTCCTTACCGGCACGGACGAGCACGGCCAGAAGATTGAGCGCTCCGCCACGGCCGCCGGCATGACGCCGCAGCAGTTCGCTGACGAAGTGTCAGGGCTGTTCCGCGCGCTGTTTGAGAAGATGAATATCTCAAACGACGATTTCATACGCACGACTGAGCCCCGCCACAAAGCCGGAGCGCAGGAACTCTTTCGCCGGTTGCAGGCGAACGGCCATATCTACAAAGGCACATACACCGGCCAGTACTGCGTCTTCGACGAACTTTATGTTGACGTGACTGGCGCTGGCGCTCCCTGCCCGGAGTGCGGACGGCCCACTGAAACGGTGAGCGAAGAGAACTATTACTTTAAGCTTTCTGCTTTTGCTGACCAGTTGCTGGCTTACTTCCAGCAGAACCCGGACTTCATACGGCCGGAGACGCGCCGCAATGAGGTGATTGCCTTCGTCAAGACCGGGTTGCGCGATCTTTCGATCAGCCGCAGCACGTTTAAATGGGGCATTCCCGTTCCTGGCGATCCCAAGCATGTGATGTACGTATGGTTGGACGCGCTGAGCAACTACTGCACCGCCATTGGCCTGGGATCACCGGACCCGGCCGAGCAGAAAAAGTTTGAGCATTACTGGCCGGCAGATGTGCAGATGATTGGCAAAGAGATCATTCGCT
Source organism: Candidatus Angelobacter sp. (assembly GCA_036502105.1). Taxonomy (GTDB): domain Bacteria; phylum Acidobacteriota; class Terriglobia; order Terriglobales; family Acidobacteriaceae; genus Angelobacter. Next base: position 10,692 of record DASXZE010000223.1, read on the forward strand.
TTCACTGTGTTTACTGGCCGGCGTTCCTTATGGCTGCCGGACTGCCTCTGCCACATTCCATTGTGGCGCACGGCTGGCTGCTGTTTGAAGAGAGCAAAATGTCGAAGTCGCGCGGCAATATTGTGCGCGCTGAAACCGTGATTGACGTGATGGGCAATGACGCGCTGCGTTATTTCCTGCTGCGTGAAATTGTGTTTGGACAGGACGGCTCATTCAGCTTTGACGCGCTGGTCCAGCGCTATAACTCTGATCTGGCTAATGATCTGGGCAATCTCTCAAGTCGCACTTTAACCATGATCAACCGTTACTTTAACGGATCAGTACCCTATCCATCGCCGACCGTCGCACGCAAAGACACGGACGATGTAATCAAAGAACATGCGCTGGCGGTGATCCAGGAATTTGGCAAGTTGTTTGACGATTACCAGTTTTCGCGGGCGCTGGAATCGGCATGGTCGCTGATTGGGGCCGTGAATAAATACTTGGTGGATGAAGAGCCGTGGATTGTGGCCGAAAAAGAGGGCGAAGAGAGCAGATCCCGTCTGGCTACAATCCTATATACGGCTGCGGAAGCGCTGCGCATTGTTACCGCGCTGACGCATCCGGTGCTGCCGGAATCAACCGCCAGAATTTGGAACCAACTAGGGCTGGGCGAGATCAGCAAATTCAATCTTGCCGAACTTAAGTGGGCGCAGCTGCCCCTGGGCGGCAAGCTGGGCAAAGTGGAACCGGTGTTTCCCCGCGCCGACAAAACTTCTATCGAGAGGATGCAACAGATGGAACAGGAGCGAGCAGCACAGGCTGCCTCCGCTACATCATCATCAACCGCCGCACCAGCAGGTGAAGGCGCACAGGCAGGCCAACCAGCCACTCAATCCGCGCACGGACCAACTGACGCCGCTCCCGCAGCCAAAGCTGCCGCGACTGTACCGGTCTCAGCCGATGGAAAAATTTCCATTGAAGACTTCATGAAAGTGGAGTTGCGCGTGGGCATGGTGAAAGTGGCGGAAAAAGTAAAAGGCGCGGACAAACTACTGCGCCTTGAAGTGGACATAGGGACGGAAGTCCGCCAGTTGGTTGCGGGAATTGCGCTGGCCTATAAACCTGAAGACCTGATTGGACGCAAGGTGGTGATCGTTGCGAATCTGCAGCCGCGCAAGCTGCGTGGACTGGAGTCCAATGGCATGATTGTGGCTGCGTCCGTCGGCGAAAATGGCTTGCCGGTGCTGGCAAGCTTTTTGGAAGATGTGCCAGTCGGGGCCAAGCTGAAGTAAACGCATCGTCATTTCCGCACTAGAGCAAAAACGCTAGTGCGGAAACGCTGGCAAAGGGGGTGCCGGACTTTTTGGTACGGCAGTGCGTGTCGCATTCAGAACCATCGCCAGGAATGTGTAATAGCCGTTCACGCTGGTGAGGTCGATAATTCCCTGCTCTCCGAATCTGGTTTGCACGCGCGCATAAGTCGCGTCACAAACACTCTGGTTCTGATGCAGTTCGGTGCAGAATTCATAAACCATTTCTTCATCGGAAGACATGCCTTGCGGCCTGCGGCCTTCAGCAAGTGCCTGCGTGATCTCGGCTTTTAAACCGGCCTTTACCGCGATAGGTTGATGCAGGGCCCACTCGTATTCTTGTGACCAATGGCGAGCAGTAATCAGGATGGCAAATTCGTTGAGCGGCGCGGGCAGCACGCTTTTATAACGCAGGTAATCTCCCATGGATTTAGCGCGAAGCATGACTTCAGGGCTACGCAGCAGAGGAACGAACGGGCCAAAGACCGGCACTTTGCGTTCGGCAAAAAAATCGTCGGCAGCTTTCTTTTGCTCAGGCGTCATCTTGTCAGCAGGAATTTCCGGCATGCGGTCTGCTGGCTTGGCTGGTTGTGCCGGCGCTGTTTGCGCTTCCATGGTGTTGGCTCCCACTGCCACGGCGCATACGGCTCCTGCGCCTGTCTTGATCAGATCTCTACGCGATATCGTCATTGCCAGCCCTCCGGGTTTGCCGTCTCTGTATATCACAGGCACGTTGGGGACTGAAAGAGCTTATGGCGTTATTGAATTTGCTCACGTAAAAGGAGAGGTTCTTGTACATTGATTCCCATGCCCATGTTGAGGGCAGCAAATTTGATCCTGATCGCGCTGAGATGCTCACGCGCGCCCGTGAAGCAGGCATTGAACGCATCCTGGCTATCGGCAGTGGCACCGGCCCAGGAACGTATGACTGCGCGCTGAAAATTGCCGAGGAACATGATTGGATCTTCGCCAGCACCGGCTTACATCCGCATGAAGCCAGCGTGGCGACAGAAGTGGATTATGCAGAGATGGCGGCGTTGACAAAACATCCCAAGCTGATTGCGTGGGGCGAAATAGGTCTCGATTATTTTTACGACTCTTCACCGCGTGACGTCCAGAAGGAAGTCTTTCGCCGCCAGATGGAGCTGGCTCAGGCCGCCAAGCTTCCGATAATCATTCATTGCCGGCCCAGCAACAACAGTGAGAATGCCTGGGACGATACGTTGCAAATGCTGCGCGATCATTGGGCGCCCAGCGGACTGCCGGGAATTCTGCACTGCTTTACCGGAGAATGGAAGCACGCTCAGGCTGCTTTGGATATCGGCTTTTATATTTCTTTTGCCGGGAATGTGAGCTTTCCCAAAGCCCAGAATATCCGCGACGCCGCACAGCAGGTTCCGCTCGACCGCATGCTGATTGAAACCGACTCACCTTATCTTGCGCCGGTGCCGCATCGCGGCAAGCGCAATGAGCCAGGTTTTGTGGTGAATACAGCAGAGACCATCAGCCAGTTGCGCGGGGTGAGCAAAGAAAAGATTGGAGAGAATACGGCTGAGAATTTCTATCGCCTGTTTCCGGAAACGCGCTAGCGAACGGAGCCGGACGAAACCAGCTCACTCTTGGCCGACCCGATCGTTCGCTGTTCTTCGATGCGGTAAATAAAAAATGCAAGCGGCAAAAAGGCCAGACCAGCACTCAGATGTTTGAGAGTATGTCCACTGACGATTCCTCCCAGCGCGAAGATTGGCTTATCAAGTAATTCAAAAATTTTCGCCAGAACATTTCCGGCCACGGCGATCACGAATACCTTTGTGGCTCCGTTGCGCGATGCGAACAATAGCAACAGCAGTGCGCCGACCAGAATTACCAGCCCCTGATAGAGCGCATACCAGCGCAGATCACTGTGCCGGGCATGCTCGCTGGCAGTCCACAGGTGCACCGTCCACAAACCAGTCGCGAGTAAGACGATCACTGACCAAGCTGTTGTGCCGCCGAAGCGATCAGCTATGACCGCGCCAACGCAGCCAGACATGGCGACGATCATGGGTAGCCGATCAAAAACCAGACTTCGATTGCTCGGAGCAAGATGGTAATAACCGGAGCCAAGGCTGGTGAGAATCAGGCCAAAGAAAAGCGTGGCAAAGGCCCAGCGCGTGCCGCCATCTAAAACAAATCCCGCGCGCAAAATAAGATCAGCCCCAGGACACCAGAAACTAGAAAAGCCAGATTCGAGAGCACGTCCAGGCCGTGAGGAATGCCAGCGATGGAACGCTGATCCGCAAAATGATGATAAGACTGCGACTGCGGAATAGGCGCGAGAAACGAGACGATAGCAATCGCCACCGCACATACCGCAACAATAATGCTCCATCGCGTCGCTGAACTCCACTCGCGCATAAAACCAGCTGACCCCAGTCCCAAACTTTTTCAAAGCACTAAAGCTAAAGCTTTACTTCATGCCCAACTGCCATTCCAGAAACGCAAATTTCAAAGACAGTTCATCCAACACCTGGCTGAACGGACGTCCGCCTGAATGCCCCGCCTTGGTGTCATATAGTAAGAGAACAGGATTCCCGGAAGAGCTTGCAGCCTGCATGCGCGCCGCCATTTTGCGCGCCTGCTCTGGTGGAACGCGCGTATCCGCATCACCGCTGGTGAACAGCATTGCTGGATACTTCGTTTTGGGCTGAACATGCTGGTAAGGCGAGTAAGCGTAGAGAAACTTGAACTGCTCCGGATCGGCGGCATTGCCGTATTCCAACAGTGCCGGAGGATTATTATTTTTGGTGAACTTGTAATAGCGCACCATATCCAGGTCAGGGTGCTCGCAGATCACGGCGCGGAACAGCTCCGGACGCTGTGTTACCACGGCGCCCATCAACAGGCCGCCGTTGCTTCCGCCCCAGATCGCCAGCTTTTCCGGATTCGTATACTTGTTCTTGATCAGCCATTCCGCGGCGGCAATAAAGTCGTCAAAAACATTCTGCTTTTTTTCCAGCATGCCGGCCTTGTGCCATGCTTCTCCAAACTCTGAACCGCCGCGCAGATTGGCCACAGCATAGACCCCGCCCTGTTCCACCCACCAGGCTGCATTGGCACTGAAGTTCGGATTCAGGCTTAGATTGAATCCACCGTAGCCATAAAGGATGGTGGGCGTCTTGCCGTCTGACTGGTAGCCTTTGCGATGCACCAGGAACATCGGCACTTTTGTGCCATCTTTTGAGTTGTACCAGACCTGCTCCATTTCATACTTGTCAGAATCAAACGGCACCGGACTGCGGAACCAAAGATCGCGCTTGCCGGTCGAGGCCGAGTAACGATATGTGGAAGCCGGCGTTGTGTAAGAAGAAAAAGAGAGGATACCTTCGTCTTTGTCCCAGCGGCCAGAAACTCCTGCCGATCCAGCAGAGGGCAGCGCGACCTCGCCCAGCGGCTTCCCTTCGGCCGAAAAAATGGCGATGCGTGAAGTTACGTTGTGCATGTAATTCACAAAGAGCTTGCCGCCAACCAAGGCAAAGCTTTCAATTGAGTCTTGCGTAGTGGGCACAATTTCCTGCCACTTTTCCTGCCTAGGATCACGCAGGTCGATCTTCAAAATGCGGTTGCGCGGCGCCTGCCAATCCGTCTGGACAAACAGGAAGTCGCCGGCAAAGCGCGGGCTGAAATGAGCGTTAAGGCCGGTGATCAGCGGCTGAATCTTGCCGCCCTCTTTCAAGTTCTGGATGAACAGATCGTTTTTCGCCCAGCCTGCCTGCACATCAATTAAAAGGTAGCGGCCATCTTCTGATACACCAGCACCCAGCCATGTGTCCTGCCCATAGCCTTCACCAAAGATCACATCATCTTTGGCCTGTTCAGAGCCAAGAGCGTGATAATAAATGCGCCGGCCGGTGTCGCGACGGCCCACGGTGTAATAGAAACCGCTTTTATCCTTCTTCCATGATGTGCCCATGTACAACGCGCGCGGAAAAACTTCTGGCAGGTCATGGTGCGCATTCAAATCCATGATGTGCAGTTCAATTTCATCTTCTCCGCCATGGCGGACTGAATAAATCATCAGGCTCGCATCGGAAGTAACGTCGTCGATTCCCACGCTGGTAGTGTGGTCAG
>DASXZE010000224.1:0-11263 GCA_036502105.1 Candidatus Angelobacter sp.
CGCACGCTTGAGCGCAGAAAAATGATTTGCCATTGTGCCTGTTTGGTTCCTATCAGAGAGTTTTTCGGAGGGGTAACCGAAGAACCTATTTTACTTGGATTTAAGGGCTTTGGTCAATCGCCGCCCGGCCAGTGCGCTGCCAGCGTGGCTCGGCTGGCTCAATTCGTACCTGTGTTCCTACTTTTGGCATCCAAGATTAAAGCGGGGATTAAAGGGGTGTGAAAGCTGCTTGAACTTTGTTGACTTGGGCGAATAACGGGGGTACTCTCAGGCCAATGGTATTGCCTCCGCGCTCGGGCGGGCCAGTGAGCCTGCATTTCCAGCACAAAGCAATCTTTATGTTTACTGTGCTTTTTGGCACAGGTGTTTCGTGTGCCCTGTGGGCACGGAGACTACTGCTGTGTGATTGCGTGGATGCATTTCAGCGTGAGTAGCGCGGACAGCTTTGCAGCCGGCCCATCACTGGTGATAAGAGTTGGCGTGATTTAAATAGTAGCAAGATGAAGGTTAGTGGTCGGGAACAGGAAGCAGAATAATTTGGAGAAGTAACGGCAAACTGAATGAAAAAAAATATTGAGATCGTCCCGAACATACAGAAGCTGTTTGGCATACGCGACGAAAACCTGCACGTGATGGAAAGCGGGCTGAACGTTGCCATTGACCTGAAGTCTGACTCCGTGCAAATTGAAGGCGCGGCCCGGGACGTGGCGCGCGTGGAGCAGATATTTACTGACTTTGATCATCTAGGCAGCGCCGGGCAGGAATTCTCTGACGCCGATCTGAGCGCGATGCTGCGCGTGGTGGTGGCTGACAGTACCGCAACTCTGCGCGGGCTGGCGGACGCAGGCAAACAGCGGTCATTTGGGAAGCGGCAGGTGCAGCCCAAGAGCATGAATCAGCGCCGGTATATTGACGCGATCGAAAAATACGACATGGTTTTCGGCGTTGGACCGGCGGGCACAGGTAAGACGTATCTGGCTGTTGCGATGGCAGTATCTGCGCTGAATGCCAAGCGCGTGAGCCGGATCATCTTGGCGCGTCCGGCGGTGGAAGCCGGCGAGCGCCTGGGATTTTTGCCAGGGACGCTGCAGGAGAAAGTAGACCCGTATCTGCGTCCGCTGTATGACGCGCTTTACGACCTCATGGACCAGGAGCGCGTTGATCGCTTTCTGGAAAAAAATATTATCGAGATTGCGCCCATCGCCTTCATGCGCGGACGGACCCTGAACGATTCATTCATCATCCTTGACGAAGCACAAAATACGACCCCGGAACAAATGAAAATGTTTTTGACCCGCATGGGCTTCAACGCAAAAATGGTCATCACCGGTGACGTCACGCAGATTGACCTGCCCAACGCCCGCCGTAGCGGTCTACTGGAAGCCATTGACGTGCTTAAGCCGGTGGAGGGCATCTACTTCAACTTTTTCGGTGAGGAAGACGTTGTGCGCCACCATCTGGTGCAGCGCATCGTCCATGCGTATGAAGAAAAGACGCGCAACCAGCAACTCTCTCTGGAACTGCCGCGAGAAGTACAACCCGGACACGAACCGAACGAGCCTCCACTGCAACAGTAGAAAATTTAGTAAAATCCTTTGCGGGAGGGCAGTTCAGTGCCCTCCCGTTTGCTTTAGCGATAATGGTTCCAACAGAATGTTTCAGAAACATTCTTTGAAAAAATAAATGCTCATTTTTGAAACAACGGTTAAAGGCGTTAGCGCTGCAGTGATCCAGCGCTTCGTCCGCCGTGCGCAAAAGCTGGCCAAGGTCAAAGGCGAGGTCGATATCTTGATCTCCGGCAACAAGCGCCTGCAAGCGCTCAATCGCCACTTCCGCCGCAAAAATAAGCCGACAGACGTTCTCTCTTTCCCGCGACCAACCGGCGGAGACATTGCAATCTCCGCGGACATCGCCCGCCAGAACGCCGCGCTTTACGGCCACAGCATTGCGGAAGAATTAAAGATCCTCGTATTGCACGGCCTGCTGCACCTGGCCGGCCATGACCACGAATCTGACCACGGACAAATGGCGCGTCTTGAATCACGTCTGCGCGCTCAACTAAAACTTCCTTCTTCGCTCATCGACCGCACGCACGCATCAGCTACCAGCACAAAATCTGCGCCAGCAAGAACTCGCACCGCGACCAGCACCGCGAAAAAGCGTACACGCAAGCCCACATCGCGCAAAAGCAAACTTACGTCACGCAGAACGCCAACGCCTCGTAAAACTAAATCAGCCCGCAACGCGCGTGCGCCACGCGACACTTCAACAACTCGCAACCACAAACCCAGGAGCGCGCAATGACTCTGGTAGCCGTCTACATTGCTGTTACGCTGCTTTGCGCTCTGCTGATTCTCGTCTCTTATCTTGACCGTCTTTACACGGAGAGCGGCAAATTTCTTACACGTGAATTTCAGGAAAACATTGAGGCCTTTGAGAAGCTGGTAGAGCCTCGTCTGCTTAGCGCCAGCCGGCGCGCGGCCCTCACCTTCGCCGTGCTCACGCAACTTGTCACCGCCATCATTGCTTTCCTCATCGGCTTTCTCGTCTTCCATGTCTCGCAATGGACGTGGCCTGAAATCGCGCAAGCTATCATCGGCATTATTCTTGTCATTATTGCCTGCAACCGGCTGCTGCCTTATGTGCTCTTTACACGGACGCGCGGCGAGTGGCTCGTCAAATTTGTTCCGCTGTTGCAAGGCCTGGTCTATTTCATGTTGCCCATCACCGTCGCTCTCGGCTTCGGACTCTCCGTCGCCGCGCTCGCTGAGCCGCATGAGCCAGAGGAACCTGAGCACCCTTCAGAAGCCGTTGACGCCCTCATTGAAGCCGCGGAAGAAGAAGGTATTTTGCAGGAGAGTGACCGTCAGCTCATCCAGTCGGTCGTCGAATTTGGAGACAAGACCGTGCGCGAGGTCATGACGCCGCGCCCCAATATTTTTGCCGTGCCCTCCACCACTACGATTGAAGAATTCACCAACCTGCTGCGAGACAAGCCTCATTCGCGCATTCCCGTGTATTCCACTAACATTGATCACATCCAGGGAATGGTGTTGGCCCACGATCTGATTCAGCTGCCAGACGATCAGGCGCGCATCACCACCGTGGCCCGGCTCGTGCGGCCCGTACTTTTTATTCCTGAAACCAAGATGACCTCGCAGCTCTTGCGTGAAATGCAGAAGGAAAATATACACATGGCGGTTGTGATTAATGAGTACGGAACGGTTGCCGGACTGGTGACGCTGGAAGATCTGGTGGAAGAAATTGTCGGCGAAATACGCGACGAGCACGAGCTTTCGCACGATATTATTCGCGAAGGTGAAAACGCTTACGTGATGCAGGGCTCCGTGGACGTAGGCCGCCTGCAGGATCTTTTTGACGTTCGCCTCGACTGGCGCGACACCACCACCATCGGCGGACTGGTCAGCGCCATTGCCGGACGCATCCCTCTGGCCGGCGAAGTCATTGAAGAAGACGGCCTGCGTTTTGAAATTCTGGAATCCACTGATCGTAAGATAGAAAAAGTCCGCGTCTGCCGCACCTCTACTGACCAGACCGAGCCACACGACAAACAGGGCCAGCAGTAATGGCGCACCGCTCAGGCTTCGTTTCCATTATCGGCCGGCCCAATGCCGGCAAAAGCACGCTGCTCAATGCGCTGGTAGGCGAGAAGATCGCCATCGTCACAGAAAAGCCGCAAACCACGCGCATGAACATTCAGGGCATCCTCAACGTAAACGCCAAAGGCAAACGCCCTGCCGGACAAATCGTCTTCATCGACACACCCGGCGTTCACAAGCCAGATAGCCGTCTCAACCGCAAAATGATGCAGGAAATTCACGCCGCTCTTGAGAGCCGTGACATTGTCCTGCTGATCGTTGACGCCACAGAAAGATTCGGCCAGGCCGACGAACAAGTGCTTGAGCTGGTCAAGCGCTCCGGCGCTCCTGTCTTTCTGCTGCTCAATAAAGTCGACAAGCTGCACAAAGAAAGATTGCTGCCAGTCATTGAAAATTACAGCAAGCTGCATGCCTTTCAGGAAGTCATCCCCATCTCAGCCATGAAGGGTGAAGGCCTTGACGTGCTGCTGGATAAAATCATCCGCGCCCTGCCGCCCAGCCCGCCCTATTTCCCTGACGACCAGCTCACTGACCAGCCCGAACGTTTTCTCGTCTCAGAAATTATCCGGGAAAAAGTCTTGCTCCAGACCGGCAAGGAAATTCCTTACGCCACCGCGGTGATCGTTGAACGATTTGAAGATCTGCCCCGCCTGCTGCGCATAGCCGCCGCTATCTTCTGCGAACGCGACGGTCAGAAAGCCATCCTCATCGGCAAAGGCGGCGTAAAACTCAAGCAAATGGGCACCTCCGCCCGCATGGATCTGGAAAAGCGCTTTGGCAAAAAGGTCTATCTGGAGTTATTCGTAAAAGTTAAAGCCGGCTGGCGACAGTCCGCAGCTTTCGTAGAAGAGCTCGACTGGCATCGTCAGTTAGAAAATCTGGCAAGTAAAGGCTCGCCGACAGAAAAGTAATTTGTCAGAGCTACCAACTCCGCTTCCCCACGCGACGCGCGATCCCGAAAACCGCAGCCAGATAAACACCGGCAGCGTAAACAATGCAAAGCGCAGGTTGAGGGAACTGCTCCGCTGTCCTTGAGGGCTACCAACGATACAGTGAGAGTTAGCAGTCTCTAAGGGGGATATAATCCTACTGCTCCCTCAACGTCCGCATCGGATCAACATGCGCTGCCCGCACTGCCGGCCCAAGTGCCGCCAGGATTGAAACCGCTAGCAGCGCAAGCGTCACAATCAGGTAAACCGAACGATCTAACGGCGCAACTTTAAAAAGCACATCGGTAATCAGCCGCGTAGTAAAAATTGAAGCGAGCACACCCCCTGCAATCCCAATCACAGCAAGAATAAAGCCCCGTTGCAGAACCAGCCGCAGCACATGCGGACGCGATGCTCCCAGCGCCATCCGCAAACCAAGCTCCCGCGTTCTCTCCGCCACAATATAAGAAAGAACGGAATAGAGTCCCACGGCAGAAAGCAGCAGCGCGATTCCGGCAAACCCGGAAACCAGTGTAGCTTCAAACCTTGGCTGCGCCGCCTGCGTGTCAATTCTTTTCGTAAACGTGCCGTAGCCAAATACCGGAGTATCTTTATCGAATCCCGCCACCACCTTGCGCACAGCATTCTCATAGAGCAAAGGATCGCCGGCAACCTTCATTACCGTCACCGTGCGCTGGTGCCTGGGATCTTGCGCGTACGGCAGGTAAAATTCCGGCTCATATGGGTCCTCCACACTGCTCGTCCTCGTGTCTCCCACAATTCCAACAATCTGCCGCCCCATCACCGCCTCACCCGGATGCCGAAGATCAGGGATAAAGTAACGGCCTATCGGGTTCTCGCCGGGAAAATATCTATTCGCTAAACTCTGGTTGATCACCGCGACCAACGGCGCTTTTGCATCGTCATCGTGCGCGGTGAAAGTACGGCCTTGCAGCAGGGGAATGGAGAGTGTCTCAAAATATCCGGGTTCAACCACGGCATTCATTGCGCCGGGTAAATCGTCCGCAGGGTATGGATGCCCGGGAATAGTGAACTCGGCCCACGATCCTTTGGGCCAATAAAGCGGCCCAGGATGGCCGCTGCTCGCCATCGTAACGCCGGGAAGCGCCTGAAGCTGCGGCAGCAATTTCTGATAAAAAGCAACTTTGTCGGGCGCGGGATAGCGCTTGTCTGACAAAGCAATGTCAAAAGCCACGGTATGCTTTGTGTCAAAGCCCGGCTCAATCGCAAGAAGATTGATTGTGCTTCTGATCAGCAATCCCGAGCCAATCAGCAGCGTAAATCCCAGCGCGGTTTCGGCGACAACCAGCGCGTGGTGCAGGCCATTGCGACGCCTGCCAGACGTGATGGTGAATCCACCTTCCCGCAAAGCATAGGCCGGATCGAGCCGGGACATCTTCCATGCCGGCAGCAGACCAAAAATCAACGATGTCGCTGCTGAAAGCAGAATGGCAAAGGCCAGAACTCGACCATCAACCGCCACGTCATAGAGCCTGGGCACATCGCTCGGAATAAAACGGAGCCCTGCACGCAGAAGAATAAAAGACGCCAGTATTCCGGCAGCTCCACCGCCCAGCGCCAGCAGCAGTGACTCTAAAAGCAGTTGCCGCAAAATGCGCAGCTGGCTTGCGCCCAGGGCCGTCCGCAGCGCTATTTCCGGACGCCGCCGGCTCGCGCGGGCCAGTAGTAATCCAGCTACATTTGTACATCCGATGATCAAAACCACGCCTACCGCGGCCATTAAAAGCGCCAGCACTGAGCGCACGTAATCTACGGTTTCGTCGAGCAGCGTATCCATTGACACAGCGAGTTTATGGCGGTCTTCAGAATAATGTTGCGCCAGTCCGGCCTGGATCGTGTTCAGGTCTGCCAGCGCCTGCTCCATCCTGGTTCCAGATTTAAGACGGCCAACAACGGGAATGCGGTTCCATGCGCGTTTTGACGTGTTTGGTGCTGGCTCTTCCGCGTCCGCCGCGAATGTTGCAAAAAAGAGCGCCGGCTTATTCGGCGGATAATGGAAACCAGCCGGCATCACACCCACAATCGTTGAAGGCTCGTCGCTGATCTTCACCACTTGCCCCAGAACGTTGGGCGACGCGGCAAAATCTGATGTCCAGAGTTCGTGGCTCAGTATTACCACCCGGTGGCCTGGCTTTTCCTCCTCAGCCAGGAAAGTGCGCCCCAATGCAGGCGCCACGCCAAGCGTGGAAAACAGGTTCGCGGAAGTGCGAGCGCCGCTGATGACCCGCGCGCCCTCTCCATTCGGCCCACTGAACAGCCGCTCCACAGGATCACAGGAAGCAATCGACTCAAAAGTATGGTTGAGGCGCTGCCAGTCAAAGTAGTCCGGATAGGACGAATATGTATATGTTGCAGCAGCAAGATTTGTGGCCGCAACTCCCGGCGGAAACACAATTGTATCGATTGCCACCAGCCGATTCGGCTCCCGGTATGCCAGAGGCCGCAGAAGAATCCCATTCACCAGGCTGAAGATTGCTGTTGTGGCGCCAATGCCCAGCGCCAGCGTAAGCACGGCGGTAAACGTAAACCCTGGGCTGCCGCGGAACTGGCGCACGGCATATTGCAAGTCATGCCATGTAGTCTCAAGCCAGGCCAGCCGGGAGGTTTCACGCACGCCTTCTTTTGCCGCTTCCACTCCGCCAAATTTCAGCAGCGCGTCCCGCCGGGCCTGCTCCGGGCTCATGCCGCTCCGGATGTTGTCATCCATATGCATCTGCAGATGGGATTCAAATTCTTCAGCCAATTCCCGCTCGCGCCAGTTCTTGCGAAACAATCCAGTCACCCGCGCCCACAGCACCCAAAGCGCCTTCATAGCGACTCCTTCACGGCCAGAAAGCGGGCAACAATATCTGAGGTCTCCTGCCACTCTTCCATCTGCTGCCGGAGCAGTTTGCGTCCTGCGGCGGTCAACTTGTAATACTTGGCTTTGCGATTGTTCTCTGACGTACCCCACTCAGAGGCAATGGCTCGCTCCTGCTCCAGCCGCAGCAACGCCGGATAAATGCTGCCGTAATTCAGTGACAGTTTGTCTCCGCTGATTTGCTCAATGCGGCGGGCAATCCCATAACCATGTTGCGAACCCATCGCCTCAAGCGTCTTCAGGATCATTAACGCCATGGTGCCCTGCCATACATCGTTTTTACGATTTTGGTCATTCATGTAGGTAAGCTATATGAGCACACGATACCCCAGACTCCTATAGCTTGGCAATAGGAATAAAGTGAGGAAATTATTTTAAGCGGAGGTTATGGAGAAAGCCCTTGGATCGGATTTTCTGATCCGTGTGATCCGTGTTTATCAGTGGTAAGGTTTTATCGCTTCAGTTCTTTCACCAGATACATCATCTGCCCCGTGTGATGATAAAGATGCGCCGCGCACTGAAGAATCATACTGAGCCGATCGCCAACATTCTCCAGCCCCTTGGCCGAATACGCTAAACCCCAATCACTTTCAGCCTGCTTCGCCAACACCGTGGCCACCACGGCAATCGCATCATCAAAGCGCTTCAGCAGCTCAGCCTTCGCAATCCGTGACGCCGGCTCAAACTCCAGCGGACGGTTACGCACATAGCCCGTCCCGCCGATCTCTGCGCCAAGGTAATAGTTAAGGTTGCCGGTCAGGTGCAGCACCAGATTGCCAATGCTGTTTCCGTATGTATATGGATTCGTCCAAACCTGGTCCTCGGTGAGAGGTTCAACCAGGCCATGAATCGTCCTGGCTGATTTTTGAGAGTTACGGGTGAAATCCTGGATGAGTGTTGCGTTGAGCGTGGTCACGCAGCCGATTCTAGCAAAAAATCGCGCGCCCGCTGTTTAGGATAGAATTTTGTCTTGGCTACTAACCCAACATCCCTCGCATCGCAGCCCGAGCAAAAAGGCCGTGTCTTTCTCATGGACACCATGTCTTTTATCTTTCGCGCCTATCATGCCATGGCGCGGCAGCGGCCCATGTCCACCAAAAAGGGCGTGCCCACCGCCGCCACTTATGTTTTTGTAAATATGCTGCGCAAGCTGCGTGCGGATTTCAATCCGGAATATCTGGCCGCGGTCTTTGACGTTGCCGGCCCCACGTTCCGCGACGAACAGGCCAAGGCCGTTACTTCCGTCCGCAAATTCGATATCAAAACGCAGACCTTCAAAGACGTGGAGTACCTGGGCTATAAAGCCCAACGCAAGGAAATGCCGCATGATCTCGTCCAGCAGGTTCCGTATATCCGGCGCGCGCTGGAGGCGTATCGCATTCCCATTCTCGAATCCAAGGGCTTTGAAGCCGACGACGTACTCGGCACTCTCAGCCGCAAGGCCGCCGCGCAGTCTTACAACGTGTTTGTCGTCTCCAGTGACAAAGACATGCTCCAGCTGGTGAATGAAAAAATCTGCGTGCTCAATCCGCCGAAAGATAATTTGATCTGTGATGCCGCCAAGGTGGAAGAAATTCTGGGCGTGCGCCCCGAGCAGATGATTGACGTAATGGCCCTGCGCGGTGACTCCATTGATAATATTCCCGGTGCGCCCGGCATCGGCGATAAAGGCTCCGTCGAGATCATCAAGCGCTTTGGCAACCTGGATAACGCGCTGGAACACGCGGCAGAAATCGAGCGCAAGACCTACCGCGAATCCATGCTGAATAACAAAGATACGATTCTCTGGAGCAAGCAGCTCGTCACCATTGATCAGAATGTAGAGATTGAACTTGACCTGGAAAAGATGGTCGCCGGCGAGCCGGACACAGACGCACTGCGCTCACTCTTCAGCGAGCTTGAGTTCACCACGCTGCTCAAAGAACTCGCGCCTGTGATGGAAGTCCACGAGACGGACTATCGTGAGCTGACCTCAGAAAAAGATCTCAAGGCGCTAACCAAATCCAAGACTCCATTGGCCATCGCCTTTGAATTTACTGCTGCTCCGGCAATAGAGGGCGAAGAAAACGATGAGCCAGCAGAAGCCATTCAGCAATCCGGTGATCTGTTCGCGGCTGCTCCTGCACCAGCCGCGCAGAATGATCCCAATGCGCTCGGCCCGCTGAAGCTGGCACTCTCTGCCGGACAAGGCAAGGCCTTCAGCGCTGTTTTAAACGACGACAAGATTTCCATCGAACTCAAAGCCCTGCTGCGTGACGCTAACATTCCCAAGTCGATCCACGACTACAAAACCGTTCTTCGCAAACTTGAAGCTCATGGCGTGGAACTGGCCGGCGTTCGCGACGAGCCAATGCTCTACTCCTACATCATCAACCCCACGTACACAAATCATTCTCTGCCAGAGATCGCCGTACGCAGCTTCAACCTCAGTCTTTCTGGCTCCGTCGCTGAAGCAGCCGACCTGACCGGACGCATGGCTCCTGCTCTGCGCAATGAAGTGGAAGCCGCCGGACAGATGCCGCTCTATGAGCAAATTGATCTGCCGCTGGTTCCGGTGCTGGTGCGCATGGAGCAGGCGGGCATAAAGATTGACCGCCAGATGCTGGGCACGCTCTCCGTTGATCTGGAAAAACAGTGCGGCATCAAGGCCAGTGAAATACGGCAAAGGCAAGATGATCTCCACCGCCGTCGATGTGCTGGAGTCGCTTTCAGAGACGCACGAAGTGCCGCGCCTGGTGCTTGATTATCGCCAGCTCTCCAAGCTCAAAAGTACTTACGTTGACTCGCTACCTCTCTTGATTGATCCACGCACCGGCCGCGTGCACACCACCTTCAATCAGACTGGCACCACCACTGGCCGCCTCTCCTCCACCAATCCGAATCTGCAAAATATTCCGATTCGCACCGAACTGGGCCGCGAGATTCGAGCTGCCTTCATCGCCGAGCCCGGCCACGTCTTGCTCTCTGCCGATTATTCGCAGATTGAGCTGCGCCTGCTCGCGCACTTCTCTGAAGATCCTCTGCTGACTGAGGCCTTCCGCCGTGGCGATGACATACACTCGCTCACCGCCTCGCAGGTCTTCGGCGTGCCGCCCATGCTGCTGGACGCCGAGCATCGCCGCCGCGCCAAGGCCGTGAACTTCGGCATTGTCTATGGGCTTTCACCTTTTGGATTGTCACAGCAACTCGGCATCGAACAACGTGAAGCCAAAAAGTTTATTGACGCCTATTTTGAAAAGTATGCCGGCGTGCGCCGCTTCATTGAACGTATATGGGAAGAGACGCGCCGCGACCAGAGCGTGAAAACTTTGTTCGAACGCACCCGACCCATTCCAGACATCAACAGCAAAAACGCCAACATGCGCGGCTTTGCCGAGCGCACCGCTGTGAACACGCCGCTGCAAGGCACCGCCGCCGACTTGATTAAGCTGGCCATGATCCAGATTGACGCTGAGCTGCGCTCGCGTAAATTGAAGTCGCGCATGCTGCTCCAGGTGCACGATGAATTGCTCTTTGAAGTTCCGGACGCTGAGATCGACCTGATGCGCGAATTTGTGCGTGAAAAGATGGAGAGCGTGCATACCCTGAGCGTCCCGCTGCTGGTGGAGTTAGGCGTGGGGCTCAACTGGCGCGACGTGGAGTAGAAATCTTAGTTCACAAAATCATTGCGCACAGCTGCTTCTCTCAGTAGTCGTCGATTACGGATTCTACGTATGTGCCAAACACGCCATGAAGGCCTTATGAAAACCTTGTAGCCAGCTTCCAGCATCACCCATAAAAATAGTGGCATACCCACGAGAAAAATTGCATAA
>DASXZE010000225.1:0-11941 GCA_036502105.1 Candidatus Angelobacter sp.
CGATGCCAAGGATGACTGTGTTCGCGCCACCTTGATACGCGGGCTTGCCGAGAACCGCGAAGGCGATTCCCTGGAACATTCGCGCGATGGTTCCCCCGAACGAAAGCGTGATGATGATGGCGGCGAGGCCGTCGAGGATTCCGCAAATGAGTCCGGCGACGATCGGTGCGGCGAACTTCATGTATCGCTCTAAGTGTAGATGCCGGGCGCTTCGTGGCCTAGCGCCTGCACGTATTCCACGTACGATCCGGGATAAACGCGAGGCTGGCGATCGGTGCCGCTCTCGCCGCCCAATTCGAGCACTCGAGAGGCGAGGCCGCGCAGGAACATGCGATCGTGCGAGACGAAGATCATGGTGCCTTCGAAATTCTTGAGCGCTTCGACCAGCATTTCCTTGGTGGCGAGATCGAGGTGATTGGTGGGCTCGTCCAGCACGAGAAAATTCGGAGGATTGTAGAGCATGCGTGCCATCGCGAGACGCGATTTTTCGCCGCCGGAGAGCGAGCGGATCTTCTTATCGGTATCGTCGCCGGAAAATTGAAATGCGCCGGCCAGGTTGCGCAGTGACCCCAGGCTGTCTTGAGGAAAGTCTCTCTGTAACTGCTCAATAATGGTGAGATCAGGCGCAAGCACGTCCAATGACTGCTGCGCAAAATAACCCATCACCAGGCTCGCGCCCAGCTTCACGCGTCCGGAGTCCGGCTGGCTGGCGCCGGCAATCATCTTTAATAGAGTGGTTTTTCCCGCGCCGTTTCTGCCCATCACCGCCCAGCGTTCGCCGCGGCGAATCGTCAGGTTGAAGCCGTCATAGATCACGCGCTTGCCATAGCTTTTATGCAGGTCTTCAAGCACGGCCACCTGTTCACCGGAGCGTGCAGGCGCACGGAATTCAAATTTTACGATCTGGCGTTTCTTCGGCAGCTCGATTTTCTCAATCTTATCCAGCGCCTTGATCCGGCTCTGCACCTGTGCGGCCTTGGCTGCGTGCGTCCTGAAGCGATCAATAAAGCGCTGCTCTTTAGCCAGCATAGATTGTTGCCGCGCAAACGCCGCCTCCTGATTCGACGCGCGAATGTTGCGCTCACGTTCGTAGAAATCATAGTTGCCCGAATAGCTGATGATTTCTCCGCCTTCAATCTCTGCGATCTTCGTGACCAGCCGGTTCATAAACTCGCGATCATGCGAGGTCATCAGCAGCGCGCCTTGAAAGGTGCGAAGAAATTGCTCCAGCCAGATGATGGATTCAAGATCAAGATGGTTCGTGGGTTCGTCCATCAGCAAAACTTCAGGGCGCCCCAGCAGAACGCGCGCCAGCGCCACGCGCATTTTCCATCCGCCAGAGAGCGCGCCTACATCGCCATCAATCTGGTCGTCTTTAAAGCCCAGCCCATGCAGAACTTCGCGCGCCTGGGCTTCCAGTGCATATCCGCCCAGGTGCTCATACTCTTCCTGTACTTCGCCAAAGCGTTCAAGGATTTTGTCCATGTTGTCCGCTTTATCGGGATCGCCCATGTCATGCTGCAACGCTTCCAGTTCATGGTGAAGGTCGCCCACGCGACCGCTGCCGGCAATCGCTTCATCCAGCACCGAGCGCCCAGACATTTCTTCCACGTCCTGCCGAAAATAACCAATCGTAAGCCGCTTAGGCACGGAGACTTCGCCTTCGTCCGGCGCTTCTTCACCCACAACCATGCGGAAGAGAGTTGTCTTCCCTGCTCCATTGGGGCCGACCAAGCCAACCTTCTCGCCGGGATTGAGCTGAAATGACGCGTCAACAAAAACCAGCTGCCTGCCGTACTGCTTATTGATGTTAGAGAAAGAAATCATCCAGAATTCAAAGCTAACAGAATCCGGGGAAGATGTGTAACCGGGCAGAGGGAATGCAGGGTGGCACTTTGAATGCTATGTAGCAAACTGCTCCAACTACTGATTCGTTATCTCGAGTCGCGTTTTGCGGCGGCGCGCCGTCTTTAGCGCCGGCGTAGCGGCGAGAGACCTTGTGCTTGCTTCTCCAGCCAGGAAGCACAAGGCCCCATAAGAGCTCGCGATTTTATTTGCCGCCAACCAGCGTTACAGACTTTGTGTTGTCATCTGGAATGCGATCAATTAACAACGCGAATGGATCAATACCGGCTTTGTCCGGCAACGAGTCTGTCACAAAGGTCAGGGTGGATTCTTTCTGGGTAATGTGCACCCGTTCGCGATGCAGCGTGTCCCCGTACTGCATTTTCTTAGCCGGTTTGGCGAACGCGCCAATGTCAATGAAATCGTTCACTGGCACTTCAGTTTCATTGCCCTTGGCGTCGGCCTTGTATTTGTGGGCCTCAACCTTGAGCGTCACATCATATTTGCCGTCGGCGCGCTTCTGGGCTGAGGCATCCAGCGTGCGGTTGGAGAAGATGGTGATGTCTTCAAACAAATCTTTGATCAGATACTGGAGATCAGGCGGTGTCTGCTCCTGCAACGCGTCCACCAGCGCGTGCGACGTGGGATACGGCGGCTGCGCGTAAGCATACTGCTGGATCACTTTCCGCAACGCGCGATTCACGGCTTCTTCACCAATCATCTCTTTCAGGTAATACAGCACCACACTGGCCTTGCGATAGTGTATGTATCCCTGGTTCGCTTCCACCGTAATCAGTGGCCGCTCTTTCAAACGCTCAGTGCCGCGTGAGCGCAGATAGTTGTCCATTTCATATTTCAGGAATTTCCGCATCATGTCGCGGCCATATTCTTTTTCCATTACCATGAGCGCGGAATACTGCGCCAGACTTTCGGAGAGCACAGTAGCGCCTTCCATGTTCGCCCCCACCACCTGATGCGCCCACCACTGGTGCGCCATCTCATGCGCAACGACATAAAAAATAAAATCAATATCGTCAGGCTTATTGATGTTGGCGATAAAGCCGATGGACTCTGAATACGGCATGGTCCCAGGAAAGGCCTGCGCAAACGTGGCCACGCGGGGAAACTCAATGATGCGGGCTTCCTTGTGATAATAAGGGCCAAAGTTCTTCGTGTAATAATCCAGCGATTTCTTCATCGAATTCATCATGCGCGGGACGTTCCACGGATGCTGCCGGTCGTAATAGACTTCCAGCTTGATGCCGTTCCAGTCTTCACGCGCCACCTCATAGCGCGCGGACATAAAGTTGGAAAAATTCAGGGACTGGTGGTCCAGTTTGTATTCAAAGTAGCGGCGGCCGTTCTCCTGCCATTCCCGCGTCAATGAGCCTGGCGCAATCGCCAGCTGATCAGCAGAGGTGCTGATGACCGTCTGCACGTCAACCCAGTCGGAATGCAGTCCAATGTATGTATCCATGCAATCTGTGGTGCAATTGCGCTCCAGCGGCGGCATGAGATCAATTTCCTTGAGCCCGTATTTCTTGCGATCATTGGGGTCGGTGAGTTGACGTCCCGAGTCATAGCCAATCCTCGGCCCAATCGCGTTGTTGAAGAATGTCCCGTTCTGGACGAGTTCTACCGTGCTCACGCTATTTTCAAAGCCACGGTTCTTGCTCTTCACCGTGAAGTGCATGGTGCGGCTTTCATTGGGCTGCATGGGCGAATCGAATTTGTATATCCGGTAGTAAAGTTTGGTATCGTCTTTGCTCAGTGAGGCCCCGGGAATCTCAATCTCAGTGATGTAGTTGGGGTCAACCGTGAATTGAATTTCGTTGATCGGCTGGGCAAATGGATTCTGGATGACCTGCTCCGCCCGCATCACCATGTTGCGCGACTCCGGATAAATATCCACCGCATACTTTATGCTGCGGACGCGCGGCTGGGGCTTTTTCTCAAACTGCTTGTAGGTCTTCTCATACTCAGCTTGCAGCCGTTGCTGCGTTTTGGGAGCAACCACGCGGTTGAGAACCTCAGTGTTGTACCAGATCCAGCCGCCGGTGGAAGCAAAAGCCAGCAGGCACAAGAGGCTCGCGGAGATCCAGCCGCCGTGAAAACGCTGGGCCGCGTTGCGACGGCGGCCAAGCCAGCGATCTTGTTTGCCGCGAGGCCAGAACATAATTGTAAGAATGGCAAGCAAGCCGCAGAAGATCAGCCAGTAAAGCGTGTACCAATCCCATGCAGCGCGATACGGCGCGTCGCCAAACATGTCTGAATAGATTTCCTGTGGCCTGCTGCCGAAACGGACCAGGCTGGTGGCGATGTTCAGCGGCCGCCATACAAACGCATTCGCGGCAAGAAAGACAATGTAGAAAAAGTACCCAATATATTTGTTGGGCGAAAGCACGTGAATAAAAAAAGCAAGGACACTCAGGAACAAGAACGCAGATGCGTCGCGAACCAGCAGCTCATATGCATATAGACCAAGTTGATAACGATGGTAGCCATGCCACGTTTGTACGGCAATGCCGCCCAGCAGCGCGGCGCTTTGCATGAGCATGACCATGATCATCAGCGTGAGCAGACGCGGAGCGTACGATATCCAGTCTGGAGTGGGCGTGGAATCAGCAATTTCGTCCATGCGCTCATCATGGTCTTTCCAGACCAGGACGCCGGCATAGTAAGTAATTACGATTACAACAAACGGATACAGCGTGCCGCGAATCAGGTCCAGTATCCAATATGTAACGGGAAGAGTCTGGTTGCCATAACCTTCAGTGGCGCTCAGGGCAAGGCTGGGAATGCAATTCAACAGAGAGGCCACGGCAATGACCACGAAAAATGTGCTTCTGGCCATGCCCAGAAAGTGGATCTTGAAGGATCCCACGAACTTGGCCCACGGCGCATCCTGCAATTGCGGACGGGCCAGCGTAACCGAAACGGGACGGATTGCATCCTGGGCGTCCGGCTCAACCGGCTTTGCTTTGGTGCGTCTTTCAGCAAAGCTGAAGCGCGAATAGGCAACCGCAAAAACCAGGCAACCGACGCTTATCCATATAAGACGGTTCCATAGCAGCAGCCCGGTAAAACCGGCCGAGACATGGTTTTTCTCCGCAACAGTCCAATACCGTGTGACAAGGTCAAACGTGCGTGAGCCAAAAGGATCCAGCAGAGCTGCGATCTTTTCATTCTGAATATCCTGCGTCAGCGCGCCCGCTACGCCATAACCAGTGAGCAAGACCAGAGCCGCCACGAATGAGATGATTTCATTGCGCGCCAGGACTGCCACGGCAAATAAAACTGCGGCAATAAAAAACGCATTCGGCAAAGCGAATATTGCAATGCTCTTGAAATGGGCAGCCCAGTCAACAGGCCCCCATCGGTCCTGGTCCACCCATGGCATGTACTTGGCCAGAAGAATGCCGAGAGAAACGCCAAGCATCGGAATCACCGATATAAGCGTGGCGCCGATGAAGCGGCCCAGCAAAAAGTCAAATTTGCGGAGCGGGGTGGTAAAGACTATCTGATAAGTATTGTTGCTGAAATCCCGGAGAGCGGCAGAGTTCACAAACGCCGTGGACATGAGCAGCGTCAACAGCGCAATGAAGGAATAAAAGTTCTGAATAACAAAAGGCGCATTGTGATACGTATTGGGCAGAGCTCCGCCTAGCTGCACCTGATCTGAACTTACGGCACCAAAAACCAGTAGCCCAATGATGAAGAGAAATATCCAGACCATCCAGGAGCGGAGCCAAAAGCGAACTTCAAACAGCGCTATGTTTAAGAACATTGGTCGCTCCTAGTTCCAGTGCCGGATTTTGGTGAAGAACACGTCTTCCAGATCGGCCTGGCTGGGCAGGAATCCTTCGCCCGGCAGCTCTTCTCCAAACACGTGCAGAAACGGCCGTCCACCGACGAGCCGATTGGAAACGACGCGGAATTTTTCTTCGTAATGCGCCAGCTCCGGCTTGTCGATGGAGCGCTCCCAGATGCGTCCCTTGAGTTCGGTAATCGCATTCTGCGGCGCGCCTTGAAACAGAACTTTGCCTTCGTGGATGATGGCCATGTCAGTACACAGGTCCATTACGTCCTGCACAATGTGCGTGGATAGGATCACCACCACCTGCTCTCCCACCTCAGCCAGCAGGTTGTAAAAACGGTTGCGCTCGCCGGGATCAAGGCCGGCGGTAGGCTCGTCAGCAATCAACAATTGCGGATTGCCGATGAGCGCCTGGGCAATGCCAAAACGCTGGCGCATGCCGCCGGAAAATCCAGTGAGCGCTTTTTTGCGGACTTCATAGAGATTGCAGCGCTGCAGCATGGCGGCCACAATTTCTTTGCGCTCGCGAGCATTAGTCATGCCCTTGAGCAGCGCCAGGTGGCTCAGCATGTCCTGCGCGGAGATACGCGGATAGACGCCAAACTCCTGCGGCAGATAGCCCAGGCGGCGGCGAACTTCGTCTTTTTGGCGGAGCACGTCAATCTCGCCCAGAAAAGCGCTCCCGCTGTCCGGCTCCTGCAAGGTGGCCAGAGTGCGCATGAGCGTGGACTTGCCCGCTCCGTTGGGTCCCAGCAAGCCATACATGCCTCGCGGAATGGTCAGCGATACGTTATCCAGGGCTTTTACGCCGTTTCTATAAGTCTTGGAAAGGTTGGTGATTTTCAGTTCCATGCTCATGCCTCATTTGTTACTTAAAAAATGATTGCGCAAAGAATGTTACTTAAAAGATGGTACGTACAGGATAAAGATAAGTTTCCCGTCTTAGACAAAAGAATGCCTCTCTCCCGCCAGCTTTCGCTTTCTACTTTTAAAGACGATTCAGGAAAGCTTATGTTACAGGAAATGATGTGCATCGATAAAATTACGCAACTCTGAAACGAATCAACAGGATAAGAGTCAAATAAGATGACCGTAAGGGCTTTGTGATAGGCTCAAACTCTGCGTGATTTGTTGAGCAAACATCTTGAGTGAAACCAGGACACCTTTCGAGAGCCCCGCACAAGCTAAACCGGCTTCCGCCGCTGCCGCAGTGAGCATGGCCGGTGGAACGGCTGTGCGCCGCACGCTGGCGGCCTTCCGCTATCGGGATTTTAAAATTCTGTGGCTCGGTTCCTGCACCTCCAGCATTGGCACGTGGATGCAGAACGTGGCGGAAAACTGGCTGGTGCTGTCCATCACCGGTTCGGCGTTTTACCTGGGGCTGGACGCATTTCTGCAGCAGCTGCCAATCATGCTCTTCTCGCTGCTTGGAGGCGTGCTGGCAGACAGGTTTGACCGCCGGCGCACGCTGCTGGTATCGCAGTATATTCAAATGTCCACGGCCTTCACTCTGGCGGTTCTGGTTTTTAATGGCTTGAACCACGTCTGGCCGATTCTTACGCTCTCCTTTATTACCGGCTCGGCCCAGGCCTTTGGCGGACCAGCGTCACAGGCGCTGGTGCCCACGCTGGTGGAGAAGAACGATCTGCCCAACGCGATTGCGCTGAACTCAATCCAATTCAACCTGGCGCGCGTGGTGGGGCCGCTGCTGGCTGGCCTTGCCCTGGCCACTCTTGGACGAAACATCACCGAGCGCATGACTTCTTGTTTTTCTCTCAACGGGCTGTCATTCCTGGTGGTGATTGTGGCGCTGCTGATGCTGCATGTAAAACATACGCCGCCCGTTGCTCCACGGCGGATCAGCGAAGAGTTGCGCGGCGGGCTCTCATACGTCCGGCGCGAAGGCAGCATGATGGCGCTTACGATTCTTGCTTTCGCCACAACGTTTCTTGCCTTCGCCGTGCTCACGTTTCTGCCGCTCTTTGCCAAGCAGGTGTTTCACCAGGGCGTTGGTGAATACACGCGGTTGATGGCGTTCTCTGGTTCAGGATCAGTGGCGGGCGCGATTGTGGTGGCGTGGCTGGGAAAATACCAGCGCATGGGCCGCACGGCGCTGATCGTTCAAGCTATGTGCGGCTTGTTGATTGCCGGATTCGCGCTCTCAAATATTTTATGGCTGAGCGATCTTCTGCTCTTCTTTACCGGCGCGGCGCTGATTATCGTATTCGCCACCGTGACCTCTCTGGTGCAACTGGTGGTGCCTAACGAACTGCGCGGGCGCGTGATGAGCATATACATGGTCGCCTTCCGCGGAGGCATGCCGCTGGGCAGCCTGGTAAGCGGATATTTCGCCAGCAAATTCGGCGCTCCCATTGTGCTGATTGTGAATGGAATTTTGCTGGCTATCGTGGCGTCTTATTTCCTGGTTCGCAGTCACGGCGTGAGAGAGCTTTAACGCTTTGCCGCGCAGATCAAAAACAAAAGCTTTTACCACAGAGGACACGAAGGAACACAAAGGAAAACCAACAACACACCCGAAGGCGCTGCGGATTTGCTAAACCGAAACCCATCAGTGGCATCAGCGAAATCAGTGGTGAGGTAATTTTTCGATCCGATCAAAAAAGTTTTCCCATTTTTCTTTTGTTTTCCTCTGTGTTCCTCCGTGTCCTCTGTGGTAAAAGTTTTTCAACTGCCGAATTTTTCACACAGCTTCTTCGCTCAAGACAAATCTTCACTAAGATAGACACATGGCTACCCGCGCGATTGGCATTGACTTTGGCACCACGAACAGCTCAATCGCCCATGCCTTCAGCTCAGGCGAGGTAGAGCTGGCACAGTTTCCGCAGATGGGCAGCCTCACCGATGCCTATCGGTCACTCTTGTATCTGGAGCAGGAGCGCGAGCGCGGCGCCAAGATCACAAAATCCTGGACAGGCCCGGAAGGTATTGAGCGCTATCTGGCGGCAGAGACCAAGGGCAGGCTGATTCAGTCACTTAAATCTTTCTTGAGCAGCCGCACACTGCAAGGCACAGAAATTTTTGGCCGGCGCGTGACGCTGGAAGAGCTGATAGCCCGCATCCTGCGCGATCTCCGCGAAAAAGCTGAACTGCAATTTGGAACCAGGATCAAAGCTGCGGTGGTGGGACGGCCCGTGCACTTCGTCGGCGCAGAGAAGGAAGCCGATGACAGCTTTGCCGAAAGCCGTGTGCGCTCGGCGTTTCAGCTCGCTGGATACGAATCAGTCGAGTTTGAACTGGAGCCGGTGGCTGCCGCGCATTATTACGAATCCACGCTGGATCACGACGAACTAATTCTCATCGGCGACTTTGGCGGCGGCACCAGCGACTTCTCTCTGGTCCGCGTTGGCCCCACCATTCGCAAACGCGGACGGAAGCCAACTGACCTGCTGGGCTATGGCGGTCTTGGGCTGGCCGGCGATGCATTTGATGCGAAGATCATTAAACATCTAGTGTCACCGGCGCTGGGCGCGGGCAGCAACATACGGTCGATGGAAAAGATTTTGCCTGTGGCCGGATGGGTTTACGCCAAACTGGAACGCTGGCACCATCTCTCACTGCTGCGCACCAAAGACACAATGGACATGTTGAAGAGCACCCACGCGCAAGCGCTTGAGCCAGACAAAATTGCCGCGCTCATCCACCTGATTCGTGAAGACCTGGGCTACCAGCTGCACCAGTCAGTACAGAAGACCAAATCTGATTTGTCAAAAAGCGAAATTACAAAATTTCACTTTGCCGACGGCTTCGTTGACCTTGACGCAACGGTGAAACGCACGTCATTTGAAAAATGGATTGCCGAAGAGCTTGAGCAGATTGCGGGCTGCGTGGATGCTTTGCTCAGCGCGTCCAACGTGAAACCTAAAGATGTGGATATGGTCTTTCTTACCGGTGGATCATCGTTCGTTCCGGCGGTCAGAAAATTATTTGAGACGCGCTTTGGCGCAGAACGTATTCGCGCAGGCAATGAGTTTACGTCAGTCGCGCGAGGATTGGCGTTAAAGGCGCTGGAACTGAATGAGCAACATCGCTTTTAACAATATCGCTCATAAGCAAAGAAGCGTCACTTAAGTCCAATGCCGAAATGCGTTTGCCCGAAAGGTCCGATCATGGTGGTCTTGGGCGGTACGGTTGCGGTTGCCGTTGCTGGTGGCTTGGATGCGAATTAGCTCTGTCGCACAACCGGCAGCTCTGGTTTACTGGACACTATTCGAAACACACTTCGAACACCAGACTTGATCGTAAAAGCCGGCCCTTGCGAAATGCAATCGGAGCGTAAAACCCAAATCTCACGTTGCAGAAGGCCGGCAGGTAGTTTCAGTAAGCCTCAGGTCTGAGTAAACCAGATCTTATGGGCACACACATTGTCCATTGGAGCAAGTGCGCACGGTGCCCACCCCCACAGGTCAAGTGGACACAAATTGGCGGGCATGCATCCGGGGTTGGACCTGAGCTCGTCTGGCCGATCTGCAACTGGGCAGTCGATCCTGCGGGTGTTTTTGGCCAGCGCGCAAGAAAGGTTTCAGCGGACGTTACCTAATTTTGAGAACATATCGATCAAAGACTTGCGATTCATAAACAAGCGACTTACTGGACTGGCGCCAGAGTTCGCGGTCCCCAATGAAATTCTGTCCGCAGACTCATGTTGAGATAGAATCAAAAGTAGGTGGCGCGAATATGTTTCATCTTCTTTCCTTGTATATGGCCCACGTGACTCTTGCCTACATTGGAACGGCGATTGCCGTTCTGGTTGGCCTTGCATTCCGGGTGATTCTTTTCGCGCAGCCCGGGAAAAGGAATCCGCTTTGGCGTCAGCTCTTTTTCAAGAAATCCCAGGAGACACACCAGCCTCGGTGAAGCATCAATCAAAAGGAACTGCCAAACTTGGCAGGTAGAGAAAAGAGCGAGAATTTGGAGAAGCTTCCCAACTTCTGTGCCATTTCGAGCTGCCCAAATGCCCCGAATTCACGCGAAAGTAGAAAACGATTCGCTGACCTGGTAGAAAATCTGGCGGTGGTCGCAGTCTGCTGCGAACCCCTCTCTGATGAAAATTCCCGTTAACAGGGAAAAATACAGGGAAATTTCCGGATTTCTTGTCCGAATTTCGAGTACATGCCGTCCATCAATAACATTTCCGGCAACTTAGGCCGATACTCGCGACGAGAAGGGCGCAACCGAACAGGGGGATTTGATGCGGGTATCAGGGAAGCTTACAGCAGTTAACAGGGAAATGTTGATTTCACGTTTTAGGCCGGGTCACTAAACCTCCAAACAGATTGGCCAGGCGCCTTCAGACGCCGAAGAAGCCTTTCCACGGGAAATGTCATTGGATTTGAGAGGCAGCTGCCACGCGCGGAATCAGCAAGAGAAAGTCATAGCCAAAAGTCAGCCGCTCAATGTCTCTTTCCACATCTGAGGATTTGAAGTCTTTACGCAATCCGCGAAGGTCGAACAGCGTCCAACCCTGATCTAAAACCAGATTCAGCATTGGCCTGAATCCAAGATGATAATCTCCGCTTTTCAAATCAAAGGGCGCTATCTGTTCAGAAGTACTAACCTTTTCAACCTCAAGTTTTGTTCCCTCCACACCTAAGACCAGGATGTGGATCGATTTGAGACCCAATCCATCCGCCAATTCGGTTACGTAATTTCCCAGATCATTATTAAGAAGAGGATTAAAGCCTTTGAACATATGGAATGCGCCAAATTTCAATATGACCTTCGGGGCCGGACCGCCTTTTGCGCTCTGGACGTAATTCCGGGAGAACCTCTCTTTCATCGCGAGTGATCGTTTCCGGTTCGATTCACCGCCCAGCCCTTTTGAAAAGAGCTGATAGATGGCAGAGGTCTGGAGAAGTTCATGGGCCAATTCGCGCGATTCAGCGTTGCCTTGCGTAACCAGGAGGCGATTTAGCTCCTCCAG
Organism: Candidatus Angelobacter sp.; assembly: GCA_036502105.1. Classification (GTDB taxonomy): domain Bacteria; phylum Acidobacteriota; class Terriglobia; order Terriglobales; family Acidobacteriaceae; genus Angelobacter. Next base: position 11,604 of record DASXZE010000225.1, read on the forward strand.
ATCTTTCTCAGAAACTTTTTCAATGAATAGGTCGGAGAAATTGCCTGACTGGAGTGCCTTGGCATAAGCTTCGTCATTCTTATGCAATAAAGAACGCACTTGGGCTGCGGCTGCAGTCGGAGAAACTGGCCGTCGCTGGACGCTTGGCCGGTGTTTTGGCACACGAGATCAATAATCCCTTACAAGCCGTCTCCAACCTGCTCGTTTTGCTGGAATCCTCATCAGGGCTGGACAATCAAGCCAGAGAATATACATCATTGGCGGTGAAGGAGCTCGGACGTGTAGTGCACCTGGTAAGGCAATCATTGGGATTCTTTTGTGAATCAAACACACCGACG
>DASXZE010000226.1:0-26275 GCA_036502105.1 Candidatus Angelobacter sp.
ACTGTCCCGACCACTGGCGTTGAAGTTCTACGCGCGGGAAAAGCTGAAGGGCGGCTCTACGGCGGATGTCTGTCCATGCTGGTGGCGTCGCTGGGGACGCCGTATGAGATCCAGACCGAAGGCACGATTCTCTTTATAGAAGATGTCGCTGAGAGGCCGTTTCGCATCGACCGCATGCTGATGCAGCTGCGGCTGGCCTGGAAGCTGGAACAGGTTTGCGGCTTTGTTTTTGGAGAGATGCTGGATTGCCTTCCGCCTAAAGGCGAGACATACACCCTGCAGCAGGTGATCATGCGCGTGCTGGAGCCGTACAACGTGCCCATTGTTTACGGGCTCAAATCGGGGCACGTGACCAGCGGCAATATTACGCTGCCCATTGGCGTGCGGGCGGAGCTGGCGGCGGAAAACTCAGGTATCACGCTTAGAGTTGTGGAAGCGGCCACCTTGGCATCTGCTCAGTAAATTTCCTACTCACACAAGCGCAAAAAATCCGTTAATCTTGAAGCGTGGAACAACAGCACGTACATATCATAGGAATCTGCGGGACGGCCATGGCGTCGCTCGCAGGCTTGCTCAAACAACGCGGGTTCAAAGTCACCGGCTCGGACACAGCGGCGTATCCGCCCATGTCTGACTTTCTGGCGTCCATCGGCATTTCCATTATGCAGCCGTATTCTGAGGCCAACCTGAAGCCGCGGCCTGACATGGTGATTGTGGGCAATGCGATTTCGCGCGGCAATCCAGAGCTGGAGTATGTTCTGGATGAGCGGATTTTCTTTCGCTCCATGCCGGACATTCTCCATGAACTTTTTCTGCGGACGCGGCATCCGCTGGTCGTCGCCGGAACGCATGGCAAGACCACGACTACGTCCATGCTGGCGTGGATTTTTCAGTCGGCGGGCAAAGATCCGTCATTCCTGGTGGGCGGGATTGCCGAGAATTTTGGCAGCAGCTTTGCCATCCGCCAGGGCAAGCATTTCATTATTGAAGGCGACGAGTACGACACGGCCTTCTTCGATAAAGGCCCCAAGTTTCTGCACTATTTTCCGCAGTCCATCATTCTTACTTCGGTGGAGTTTGACCACGCCGATATTTATGCTGACCTGGACGCGGTGAAGCTGGCCTTCAAACGGCTGGTAAACCTGGTGCCGCGCAAAGGCAAGATCATTGCCTATGACGCGAACAAAAATGTGGATGAATGCGTGGCCAAGGCGCTGTGTCCGGTAGAAAAATATGGCATGAAAGAAGATTCGTTCTGGCGCATCACCAATCTCAAGTTTGAGCCGGAGCGGACCACCTGGACCGTGCTGCGCGACAGCACCGAGCCGGTTGATTTTGAATTTGCGCTGGCTGGCGAATACAACGTGCTGAACGCCACGGCAGCCGTGGCCATGGCTGCGAACTTTGATATTGATCCGGTGGTGATTGCCGAGGCGCTCAAGAGTTTTAAGAGTGTGAAGCGCCGACTGGAGATCAAGGCGGAAATAGATGGCATCACAATCATCGACGATTTTGCGCATCACCCCACGGCGATTGCCGCTACGCTGGGTGCGTTGCGCGTGCGCTATCCCGGCAGGCGCTTGTGGGCGATCTTTGAGCCACGTTCGAATACGCTGCGCAGAAAAGTCCTGCAAAAAGAATTGGTCGATAGCCTGGCCGTGGCCGATGAAATTGTTCTCACGCCCATCTTCAAGCCGGAAGCGGTTCCGGAAGACGAACGGCTTACAACAGCGGCGGTCGTAAGCGGTATTCGCGAGGCAGGCAAGCCAGCGCGCGAAATTGCTGACGCTGACGCCATTGTTCAAGAGATAGCGCGTGAGCTGCGCAGTGGTGACGTGGTGGCCATCCTCTCCAACGGCGGATTTGGCGGCATTTATGAAAAGCTGCCGCGCAAGCTGGAAGAGCTGCGCGGTGTGCAGCGTTCATGATCGCAACCATACTGGGTTTTATTCGCAGCATACTGGCACTCCTCTTCTGGATTGTGTTTGCGCCGCCGGCTGCGCTCATCGCTTTTCCCTGGACGCTGATCACCGGCAAGGTCGAGTTTCTCTACGGGATCGGCATGGGCATGGCGCTGATGGGCGCGAAAATTTCCGGCGCAAAAGTAAAGCTGGTGGGGCTGGATAAAATCGACAGGGCTGGGACATATATCTTTATGTCCAACCACGTGTCGAATCTTGATCCGCCGATTTTGATTCCGCTGATCCCGGGGCGATCATCCGTGCTGGCCAAAAAAGTAATCTGGCGTATTCCCATCTTGAGTACGGCGCTGAACCTGGCGGAGATTGTTCCGGTGGACCGCAGTGATCGCGATTCAGCCATTAAGAGCATTCGCCGCGCCGGCGAGGTGATGCGGCACCATATCCATATGACGATTTTTCCGGAAGGCACGCGCTCACCGGATGGGCGACTGATGCCGTTCAAGAAAGGTCCATTTCATCTGGCGGCGGAAACTGGATTTTCGATTGTCCCGGTGACGATTCTAGGCACCTACGAGATGATGCCGAAGGCGAACTCGATTGTAAGAAGCGGCACCGCGACGCTGGTGTTTCATCCGCCAATTGATCCGAAGCAATTCGCGACGCGAGAAGAACTGGTGCAGGCTGTGTGGAACCAGATCAACAGCGCTTTGCCGCCGGAACGGCAGTAAAAACCCACAGAGGACACAGAGCAGCACAGAGGAATTACCGCAGCCAATTTTTAGCGGCTGAGTTTGCCTGTTACCACTGCGCCGCTTTGGCTTAGATTTACGTCAAGAACTCCGTCGTCATCTTTATGCAAAGGTGTGCCGACGTAGCTGTGGATGGTCCCCAGTGCATCAGTGAATTGGATTTTCAGCATTCCCGGCTCCAGCGGCTTAATGGCATAAGAGAAAATTTCGTTAGGAGCGAGCTTGTCTTTGCCGAATGTGGCCGTTGGATAATCGACAATGATGGTCTTTACCACGTCTGTGCTGGTGTTTTTTAAATTCACTTTGACCACATGCGAGCGGCAGCCTGACAGCGTAAGCGCGGCGGCAATAACGATGAAGCACGAGATGAGGCGGAAAGATTTCATTTGAGTTTTAAATTCTCTTATTGTCTGTTTACTATCGGCGTTATTTTTTCTCAATCACGCGCGCGGCCAGCACTGCGCCGTTGCGATTATCGTGCAGCTTGAGTGGGAAGACCAGGATGTTCCAGTTCCAGCGGCTCTTTTTCTTGGGCAGATGCGGCAGGCAGCGGAAGCTGCGGTCCACATAGGTTTCCCGGGTGTCAGCCACGGTGCGGATAATATCTTTCCACTCACCGCCCAGGTCAGGAAATTCTTCAAAGCGGTTCTTGCCGGCAAACCATGGGCGTTTCTTTTCATACAGTCGCGCAAAAAAATCGTTTACATATTGCCAGACGCCGTCACGGTCCAGGATTTCCAAAACAATGTCATCGCCCATGGCCATGGCGATGCGGGAGTAAAAAAAGTCGCGGGCATCCACTACAACGGGCTTGCCGCGCCGCTTGGCTTCAAAGGAGCGGAGAGCACCCAGCAGGTCGTCGACCGAGCTGTAGCCTTTGAGCAGATGCATGTCTTCCACGCCGCCGAACTTTCTTTCCAGTGTGGCGGAGAGAATAATGATTGGGACTTCAGGGCGCTTATCGCGCAGGGACTGCGCTACTTCCGTGCCGAATTTGCCTGCGCCCAAGTGATAGTCAAGTACGGCAATATCGATTTCGCCGAGATGCGTCTCAGCTTCTTCGACTGAGGCTGAACTGATGGCCTCATACCCGTTGCTGCGCAAAATGGCGGAGCGCAGAATCAGGTTGTCATGCCGGTCATCGAGCAGCAGAACTTTGATCGGCTTTTTTTCCGTGCGGCTTTCTGTCATTCTTTCGTGCCTTTGCTGCGAATGGCCCGCGCCAATTCTGGCAGTTTAGTAAATGCAGTCACGCTGCGTAACCATTGCTTATGATCAAAAGCCGGTGAGCCGCTGATCATGGCTCCGTCTGGGATATCGCCGTGCGTGCCGCTCTGTGCGGTCACAATTACGCCGTTGCCAATCTTGCAGTGCCCGGCCACGCCCACCTGTCCAGCGAGAATTACATTTTTGCCAATCTCAGTAGACCCGGCGAGTCCGACTTGCGCGCAGAGCATGGAATTTTCTCCCACAAGGCAATTGTGCGCCACGTGAGAAAGGTTATCCAGCTTGGTGTTGCGGCCAATGCGCGTCTCGCCCAGGCTGGCGCGATCGACACAAGAGTTGGCCTGAATCTCAACGTTGTCCTCAATTACCACGCGGCCGATTTGTGGAATCTTGCACCAGTCGCCATTGTCGTCTTTGGCAAAGCCAAATCCATCTGAGCCGATCACAACGCCATTGTGCAGTTGCACATTGTTTCCAATCTCGCAGTTCTCGCGGATGGAGACATGGGAGTGAGCAAAAAAGTTTTTGCCAATTTTTACGTCGCGATAGATCACCACATGCGGCAAGAGCGTGCAGCCTTCGCCGATTTCAACGTCTGCGCCGATGACCACGCAAGCGCCAATGGATGCATTCGCGCCGATCCTGGCTGAAGGGTCCACTACAGCGCTGGGATGAACGCCGCGCTTTTCCTGGGGCAGAGGGTGAAGCAGCTCAACGGCACGAGCATAAGCAAAGTGCGGATTTTTGATACGCAGGGTGGGTTTATCGAGCGCCGGAAACTTTTCATCTACAATCACCGCGGACGCGCTGGTGGCTTTGGCCATCGGCAAAAATTTGGAGCTGACGGCAAATGTGATCTGGCCGGGAAGCGCAGTTTCAATTGCGCCCACGCCGCTGATGTCAATGTCCGCATCGGGTGGATCAAGCCGTGCGCCCAGCTTCTCCGCAATTTCTTTGAGCTTCATCGTCATTTGAGCCTGGTAGTTTAAGTCTGACACCCGTGGGTGAATGAGAGAAAACAGCCTAAAAGCAAAATTGTAACGGGAATAAGGGAAAGGTCAGAGCAAAATCGTCATGGCTCGGCAATGTTATGGCTCGTCATTTGTCATGGCTCAGCATTGTTTATGGCTCGACAAAGAGTTTTTCCTGGCGAATATCTTCCGCAGTCTTCTTGTGTGACTCCGGACGCCCAATCACGGCGAGTACATTCATTTCCATAAGCGCAATTTTAGGAACAAAAATTCTTTGCGTGTTGCCGCGCGTGTCCGGGGGCGTAATCAGGTAGCCTTCCGGAATGACCTGCGTAAGGTCGTTGGCCATCAGGCCTTCAATCATGTCGTTATCAATAAACTTAAGGCGCACCCAAAGCCCTTCAGTACGCGGGCGGGTGGTAAATGTTTTGCGGCTGGTGCTGGCGGTATCACTGAAGTCGCGGACAAAGTCCAGACTTTTGATCTCTGCCAGGTCAATCAGCACTACTTTTCCGCTCTGGTTCAGCAGTTCCAGCTTGCCTTCCACCACAAAATTGGCCGGGGAGACGTATCCGCTGAGGGAGTCGCGCCCCATTTTTCTTACAATCACCTTTTTGTGGGTGGAAGGCATTTGCCTATTGATTCTCGCACTGATTGCGGGGGCATCAAAGGTGTTACCGCAGCTTTCCTGCCTGTGGGGTAGCCAAAGGGTTAACCTTTGTGATAATGTTTCGGGTTTGTTCCAGTCTCTAGGGTAGCCGTCTAACTCTTGTATAAAGTGCAACTTACAAAACAGGGAGATTTGGTTCGTTCGCCCGGTCATGGCCGGGAGGGCAATGGTGTGTTCTTTAACTGATGGCTGACTTTATTTACCTCATGGAAACCCGGCTTTCCCCTGACCAGCAAAAGGCTGTAACGCTGGTAACGGACGTCGCCCGCGCGCACGAGATGAACATTTTTCTCACCGGCGGCGCGGTGCGCGACATCATTAGCGGCTTTATTATCCGCGACCTGGACTTCTCCGTGCAGGGCAACGCGCTCAAGCTGCAAAAAGACTTTGAAAAAGCCGGCGCGGTAACTGAAGCCACGGACGAAACCACCCGCACCCTGATGTTGCTGCTGCCGGGCAATGTGCGCGCAGAGGTAACCAGCGCACGGTCAGAGAAATATGACAAGCCAGGTAAGCCACCAGAGATAACGCAAGGCACAATTTATGACGACATGCGCCGACGCGACTTCACCGTCAACGCCATGGCGCTCTCGCTCAATCCCGGCTCACGCGGACTGCTTACAGATCCGTTCAACGGCGTGGCCGATATTGAAACCAAGGTGCTGCGCGTCCTGCATAACTATGCGTTTTATGAAGAGCCTTCACGGCTCATTCGCGCCACGCGCCTGATTACGCGCTTCCATTGGACGCTGGAAGAACGCACGCAGGCCCGCTATGACGCAGCGAAAGAAAACAATTACATAGAATATGTTTCTGACCGCGCCATCGGACATGAGATTGAGCAGCTGGCGCATGAAGATAATCCGGTTGAAGTGCTGAAGGCCCTGGAAAAAGAAGGCTGGCTCAAGACCGTTGCGCCGCATCTCTCCGTGGCCAAGGTTGATACAGCAGGCTTGACGCAGGTTTTCAAGGTCAAACAGCAGTTGCAGGAAGTTGGCTTGAATCCTGACGCTGGTCCAATGGTGATGCATTTCCTCACGCGCAAACTGCCTGACAAAGATATTTCTGCCATGCAGAAGCAGATTGTCAACAAAGGTTTTGTGGAGCGCTGGAAAAATCTGGAAGACGATGCCAAGGACTTTGCCAAGAAGTTGATGGCCCGCGACCTGGCTCTGCCGTCACAAACCTGGAAGTTCCTGATGACGAACCGTCCGGACGCGCTGCTGTTTAATGCGATTACGCCGCGCGCTTCCGCCGTGGAACAGAAGATCAAAAATTTCCTCACCAAGTGGCCGCCTGTCCGGCAGAAGCTGCCATTCCCGGAAATGGCGGAGATGCGCATTACGCCGGAGCATCCGGAGTACAAGAAAATTCAGGATGAAGCTTTCCTGATGCTGCTGGACGGCAAGCTGCGTTCACACACGGAAATTGTTAAGTTCCTGGAGCCATACTCTCCGCCTGAGCCACCTCCGCCACCGCCACCAGTTCGTCGCGGACGCGGCAAAAAAGAAGCCGCAGCACCCGGAGCGGCAGGCGATCAGGCTCCTAAAAAACGCGGACGCAAGCCCAAGAGCGCAGATGGTGCACCTGAAGCAGCGCCAGTAGCAGAACCGGCAAAAACCGCGCCTGCTGTTGCGGCCAAGCCACCTGCGGCTGCGGGAAAACAGAAGGCTGCGCCGATACCTGCACCTGTGGCGGCCAAGAAAGCTGCGCCACCAGCACCGGCAAAGAAAGCCGTTGCTCCGGCCAAAGCGCCTGCGAAGGCGGCAGCAAAACCTGCGGCCAAGAAGCCAGCGCCTAAAAAGCCTGAGCCGAAAAAGTCTGCGCCTAAGAAGAAGCCTGTCGCCAAAAAAGCAGGGAAGAAGAAATAAGGCTGTAGAGATTAGCTAGAACAACCTTCCAACTTTTCGAAACAGCGGATGACTGCCGCTGCTCAGCGGCAAAGTTTCCACGTCCGCAGTAAATGAGCAGTCTTTAGCAGACTGCCCCACCCCGAACCTGCCAATCAACCCCAAGTAACAACTAAGAAGCCGCTCTGCAAATCTGCAGTGCATTGATATTCCCGCCATCTGAAAAATCCCAAAAACTAAAAACGAGGTTATATATGTCACTCTATTGGATAGAGAATCCCAACTCATTCCGTCTGGCCATTGCCGCTCGCCCCAAAGGTGGAGACTGGCTCCAGGACGAGCTACACAGACTACAAAACTCCGGAGTACAAATTCTGGTTTCCACGCTCACGCAAAGTGAGATTAAGGAACTAGGTTTAACCCAGGAACAAGAAGAGTGCCGTGTCTGCGGCATTCAATACCTCAATTTTCCGATTGAAGACCGCTCGGTTCCAGAGGGTCTTCTTCAGTTCAAAGCATTTGTAGATCAAGTAGCTGCGTTGGTGAAAGAAGGCAACTCCGTCGCTATTCATTGTCGCGCTGGCATTGGCCGGTCCTCTTTTATGGCGTGCTCTGTGCTTGTTCGGATCGGCTTTCGCTGTCCGCAAGCATGGCTCATGGTCCAGCAGGCCAGAGGCTGCTCGGTGCCAGATACAGAAGAGCAGAAGGAGTTTGTAGAAATCCTGGCCAAGGCTAAAAGTCCTAAAACCGCTTTAAGGCATGCCCTTAGACGCATTTGTCCCGTAAAACGTTAGAGCATTATTTGTTTCTATAAAAGCGTGCAATTCAGCCCAGACGCGCCAGCTACACTGGTATGATTATCAGCAGTTCCCAGAAGCTTGAAATCCCCTCCGATGCATTCTTTATTGGACGAGCGTCTTGCAAGAACGCAGGCCAGCAGCTGTGGGACAAACCCTTTTATTCGACGTGAAACCTGAACCAGCCAGCCGGATCTTGTTTCCGGCCAAAATTTTTGCTCGATCTTCATTTACGGAGGCACCTTGAGAAGTAAGTTAATGCATAAAATCGCGGGCCTGTTCCTGGCGCTGATGATGGCAAGTTTCAGCCCTTTCCTTGGCGCACAGCAACCGCCTGCTGCCAAGCCCAAAGCCGTTGCGCCGGCTGCGTCCAGCAGCATCAACATTCCAATTCCTGATATTAAGTACACCAAGTTTGTGCTTAAAAATGGACTGACAGTCCTGGTGCATGAAGACCATAAAGCGCCTATTGTGGCTGTGAATACTTGGTATCATGTCGGGTCGAAAAATGAAAAGCTGGGCAAGACCGGCTTCGCGCACCTGTTTGAACATCTCATGTTCAGCGGCAGCGAAAATTTCAACCACACTTATATCAACTCCATGGAAGGTATTGGAGCCACCAACCTGAACGGCACCACGAATAATGATCGCACCAATTATTTTGAAAACGTGCCTACCTCCATGCTGGATTACGTGCTCTTTGCCGAGAGTGACCGCATGGGACATCTGCTGGGCGTGCTTGACCAGAAGAAGCTTGATCTGCAGCGCGGCGTGGTGCAGAACGAAAAGCGCCAGGGTGAGAACCAGCCTTACGGCGTAACGGAACAGCTGATTGTCGAGAATACATATCCCGCGGGGCATCCTTATTCCTGGACCGTGATTGGTTCCATGAAAGATCTTGACGCTGCCTCCATGAGCGACGTGCAGGAGTGGTTCAAAACTTATTACGGCCCCAACAACACCACGGTGGTGATTGCCGGTGACGTTACGCCGGAAGAAGCACGCGCAAAGGCAGAAAAGTATTATGGTGATATTCCTCCGGGCCCGCCTATCGCCAAGCAGGAATCGTGGGTTGCAAAACGTACCGGCACGCATCGCGGATGGGTACAGGACCGCGTCCCTCAGGCGCGCTTGTATCGCATCTGGAACGTACCGCAATTTGGATCGCCGGAAGAAGTTCAGCTTGACCTGGCAGCCCAGATACTGGGACGCGGCAAAACTTCGCGCTTCTACAAACGCCTGATCTACAAAGACCAGACAGCCACTAGCGCGTTTGCCTCCGACGATACGAATGAAATTGGCGGTCAATTTGGTTTCACCATCACTGCCAAGTCTGATCCTGATCCCGTGAAAGCCCAGGAAAACTTCAAGAACTCTGAGAAAGCGGCTGACGAAGAGCTGCAAAACTTCCTGAAAAACGGTCCTACAGAAGCTGAACTGAAACTGGCTAAGACCCAAATCTTTGGCACCTATGCGCGCATCGTTGAGCGCATTGGCGGCTTTGGCGGCAAGAGTGACCTGCTGGCCCGCTGCCAGACTTTCACCGGCAATCCAGACTGCTACAAGATTTATCTCCAGCGCATCCAGGCCGCAACGCCTGCATCGGTAAAGAAAGCCGCCAATGACTGGCTCACTGATGGCGACTACATTCTGGAAGTGCAGCCGTACCCCACATCGCTTGCAGCGGACGGCAAGCTGGATCGCTCCAAAGAGCCTGCGCTTGGCAAGCCCATGTCACTCAATCTACCGCCAATCCAGAAAGCCAAACTCTCGAACGGCCTGAACATTGAGCTGGCAGAGCGCCATACAGCTCCGGTCGTCAACTTCACGCTGATGGTTGATAGCGGCTATGCCGCTGATCCATCCGGAGCGCCCGGCACAGCCAGCTTCTCCCAGCGCATGCTGGAAGAAGGCACGCCCACGCGCAATTCACTCAAGATTGGCGAAGAGCTGGAATCACTCAGCGCCAATTTCGGTGCAGGCGCCAATCTTGACTGGGCCACGGTCAACCTCAACACCCTTAAGCTCACCATGGACAAAGCGCTTGATATTTACGGCGACCTCATTCTTCATCCGGCATTTCCGCAAAAAGAATTTGACCGCTTGAAGAAAGAGCGCTTTGCCGGCATCCGGCGTGAAAAGGTTGAGCCTCAGACCATGGGCCTGCGCGTCATCCCGCAGCTGCTTTATGGCAAAGACCATCCTTACGGAGTTCCTTTCACCGGCACCGGCACTGAAGCCAGTCTCAATCAAATGACGCGTGAAGACCTGGTCAAGTGGCACCAGACCTGGTTCAAGCCGAACAACGCCACGCTGCTGATCGTTGGTGATACCACGCTCAAAGAGATCACTCCCAAACTGGAGAAAATCTTTGCCGGATGGAAAGCTGGCGACGTGCCCAAAAAGAACGTCGCTACCGTAGAGCAGCCCCAGAAGAGTGAGATCTACCTGATCGATCGTCCCGGATCAGGGCAGAGCATCATCTTCGGAGGCTTGCTTGCGCCACCGCGCAATGATCCGGATTCAATTCCCATCCAGATCGTCAATAACGTTTTTGGCGGAACGTTCAGCTCACGCATCAATATGAACCTGCGTGAGGATAAACACTGGTCGTATGGCGTTTTTGCCGCGATACCTTCCGCGCGCGGACAGCGGCCTTACTTCAGCTTGTCTCCTGTACAGACTGACAAAACGAAAGAATCTTTGGCAGAGCTGGTCAAGGAATACCATGACATCATCAGTTCCAGGCCTATTGAAGAAAAGGAACTGGAGCGTGAGCAGGGCAACGCCACTCTCGGCCTGCCTGGATCATTTGAAACCGTGCAGCAGCTAGCGGGTGCGTACAGCCAGATCATCCAATACGGACTGCCGGAAGATTACTTCAACACTTTCACGGAGAAAGTGCTGGCCATTACTCCTGACTCAGCCAACGCCATCGCCAAAAAGCTCATTCTGCCTGATCACGTAATTTGGGTGATAGTAGGCGATATGAGCAAAGTGGAAGCCGGCATCCGCGAACTGAACCTGGGTGAGATCCACAAAATAGACGTGGATGGAAATCCGGTGAAGTAAGCTTTTGCAATCCTGATAGCTCAAGCCCGCCGCAAGGCGGGCTTTTTAGTTTGGGTTTCAATTACTAAATGACCAAGTTACCCAATTTCCACGCGCCCCTCCCCCCCATACCCATCCCAGATTGGCGTAGGGTTGAGCGACGTCATCCCAGATTGGCGCGGACTTCAGCGCTTAGGCCTCAGTTGGCGTAGAGTTCAGGTAAAAAAGTGGAGCGCAGGCGCCCTCGCCTGCGTTGCTGGCTGAGTGCCGACTGCTGAACGCTGATTGCTATTTTTCAAAGATCTTTGCGCTTGTCGCACTGCGGTAATCTAGCGAGTTCTCAGCAAGAATTCAATTACGAAGTAGTACATCTTGACAACCGAAATCTGCGTTTAGACATTTTTGCTTTTTGTCTTCAATCCTTCATCTCTGGCAGATGGCTGTCCAGTCACAAATTCGCCTCATTAAGAGAAAAATAATCCCTTTTAGAACTCAACAAAATAAGACGAGCAATACGGTAATTTCACGCTCCATTAACCCAATTTCCGGCACGCAAGTGCATACTCTGAACAAGTTCAGTCACAACAAAAAGGCTGGACGAACAAACTTGAATTTTCTTGGTCGAAGACTCGCTCAGTCCGACGGAGGTTTTATGATAGTCCGAACGATTTACTCTTCCGCTAAGCTCTATGCCTGCTCTCTCTCAGACAAGCTGGCACTTCGCATCATGCTGATCTTTGTAAGATAGCGCGTCCCTTCGGCAAAATAGATTTCAGGCGCGTATCTGCTCGCAACACCCATCCGTTGTGGAACCCACGAATTCCTTAAAAGGGATATAGTACGAAAGCCCGTCTTATAGAAAGACGCGCTTCGTGTACCCGCAAGGAGATCGTGCACCAATGCCAACACTGTCCATTAAGAAAGACGACCTTAAATTCCTGAACAGCGGAACCGGCTCAATCGACATTGACGTTCAAGCGTTACCGCTCGACAAGCCTCTCGATCCCACTACCCCAGCCTTGCTCAATGCAAATTTCAACGTAGCGGCTGGTCCGGCATTTTCTTTTGGCCCGGCGGGTGATGTAAAGCTCAGTATTTCTGCCGGCACCACGGCCACGCTTACGCCCTATTTCGCAACAGATAAGGCTCTGGACGCCCACGGGCTCACCAAATTCTTTGACGCGAATCCTCATAAATATATCCTGGCGCTCGATATTGCAGCCAAGGCCGCTGCCGATGGCACGTTCACCTATAAGTATTCCGTTCTTTCAGCCGGAGCCGAACTCAAGGCAGGCGCAGACGGCGAATTCTGGTTCAGCCGCGCCTATGACACAAGCCAGAATCTGGGTGACGTGCTTCAGGACCTTGTCTCCAATCTGTGCCCGCCTTCGAGCGTGTCTGGTCCGCTGAGCGCCGGCAATGTGATCTATCTGGAATACGGTGGCTATCTCAACTTTGGATTGAACGCGTCCGTGGGATACGAGATGCAGGGCACGCATTCCATAGACATCGCCAACCTGCTGCTATCTGAGAGCTACTCGCTCAGCCTCCTCGGCAAACTGGGGCGCACTGCCGCCGTGGCGGGCAATTTCTCCATTCAGTTGCGAAGCGGAGACACCGATCCTTCATGGATCCACGTGACCGTGCAGAAGAAACACAGCAACCAGCTGAGCTTTGCCGCGGACGTAACGGTTGGCCTGACTACGCAATCCACCGGATTGCCCGGCAGCGCGCAGGAGTTTCTGGGAGCATTGCTGGGAGTGAACGCCAAGAACTGGCTCAACTTTGCCCAGCAAATTATCAGCAGCAAAAGCCCAGACGATCTCAAGAAAAACCTGGACTCGCTCGCTGAAAGTTTTGTATCGAAGTGGGTAGGCAAAGGCATTGGCCTGCTCGCCACCCCGGAATTCGTAAGCCTTCTGGCCGATGCCAACAAGATCGTCACCGACTACCAGAATCTCGACACTACGGCCATCAATTTATTTGATAAATATTTTGCTCTGGGCGAGCCAGCGCTGGTGCAGGCCCTGCAGCAATTAAGGCATCTAGCGTCACTGGATCAACTGGCCAAACTCTACACCAGCAACAGCACGTTAACTAATCTAATTGACGAGCTTACCGGCGGCGATCCGCTCTCTTGGATACTAAACAAAGTTGGCCTGAAAAATCCCTTCGGCAGCGCTCTTACGCAGCCGCTTCTCGATATCTTCAATGGCCGCGTGGAAGACGCGCTTTCCCTTCTGCAGGACGATGCTCATTCCCTGATCAAGAAATATATTACGCTGGCAAAAAAAGAGTTCTCGATTGACGGCTTCGTGAACCAACTTGCCGGCGTCACCACCATTGATGGCTTGAAGCAAAAAGCCGATGACGAACTGAATGGCTTCGTCGAGCGGATTATCGGGCAGTCCATTGACAGCATTGACAAGGGAAAGCTTGCCAAAGTGCTGACTGCTCTGCAAAAAATCAACAGCATTGAAACCACCCTGTACACCAAGCTTACAGACACGCTGAACCAGACCGCGTCCCTGGCCTTGCATGCCGAATACAGCCGCGCTGCAGAAACCGACGCGCTGCTGGAAATTGAAGTCAACCCGGCAACCGCTGCTGGAAGCCAGATTCTACATGCAGCCTCCCGTGGAGATTTTACCGGCGTAATGGGCATGCCCATAACCAATGACTATCGCGTGATGGGCGGCACCTTGCTTGACCAGCTTACCCGCGCCAGCAAGCTGACTTTCAATGTCGCTGGATGGCACTCCAACTTTCATTACTCTTCCATCGAATCGGTTATCCTCAGCACGCAGCAGCAGATTGTTTCTGGTGACAAAGGCACGCTCACCGTCTTTACCACCATTGACCTCAAAAACTCCGAGGACATTGAAAATAACCGTCAGCAACTGCATGCCACTTTCCTGCTGCGCCTGATTGGCGAGACGCAGGGGAGCATCAACACGCCGCCGGCCTTTGACAGCAAAAGCCAGAAATATCTCATGGACACGGTCACAGGTATGTCAGCCAGCTACGCGTTAGTGCTTGAGAACAGCAAAACCACCCAGCAGCGCGTGGCAGATTTCCTGAAATTTGCGGGCCAGTTTAATTTGACCCAGGCGACCACCGCCACAGTGCTTCCATATATGGACTCAGAGGGCAGCGGTGGCAAAGTGGATTACGGCTACGTAAAAGCAGACTATGAAGTCCAGTTTACTGACCAGGCCATTGCCAGGATTTTTAGCGTTACCACGCAGGAAAGCACCATCCGGGGCATTATGCGCTCGGTAACGCTCGGAGTGCTTGTGGCTGACGAGGGACTGCAGGATATAGCCTGGGCGTATGCCACGCCGGGGGTTTACCAATTCTGGAAAAACAGCGGTGGGGCCATGGTGAATCCGGGTGCCCCGCTGCAGTTCACCGTTGCCGCGTCGCCCTTCTCCGCGCCAACCAATAACGGCACTGTAACACTGCAGCCATTCCAGATATCACTATTGACGAACTTCTTCCGCAATGAGGATTCTGTGGTTGAAGCCGTCCTGGGGCTGCAGGCGCTGGCGCAATCGAAAACAAAGATGGACCCGAACGCATTTGCCTCCAGGATGAAAGCTTTCTCTGACAGCTTTTCTCTCTTCGATAAGGGAATGCGCACAAATGCGATGTTCAGCGTGTTTGATAAATTGATTGCACAAACGCAACCATCGGCCGGCGCTCGCGGCTCGTCACTGAAGCTCACCTCCACGGTCGCACCCAACCCGACGCGAACGAAGGTGTTGCTGGCATTGCCCGCATAGATAAATTGCCTGCATAAATAAAGGTGGCCGACGCTTGCGCCGGCCACCCTTTTAATTACAACGTAACTGGGCCCCCTTGAAGATGTTGACAAGCCGCGGCGGTTGCTTGCGCTTTAGCCTCGCATCACCCACACCAGCACCGCGATGCCCACAATAATCCGGTAAATGGCGAACGGCGTGAAGCCTCTGCGGCGCACCCAGTTCATGAACCACGCCACCACGCCCAGCGCCACAATAAATGAGACGACAAAGCCGATCAGTAGAACGATCCACTCGTGGCTGTCAACGGGCATGCGGCCCAGTGCTTCTTGCCCATGCTTGGGATGGAAGGTCTTCAGCAGATCGTAGCCAGTGGCAGCGATCATCGTTGGCATCGACAGGAAAAAAGAAAACTCCAGCGCCGCCGTGCGAGACATGCCGGAGACCTGTCCGGCCGCAATGGTTGACATGGAGCGCGACGTGCCGGGAAACACCGCTGAAGCCACCTGGCAGATGCCGATCCAGATTGCCTGAAAGAGAGAAGTATCTTCCATGCGCTCTGTCATGTGGCGCCCCACGGAGCGCGTGCTGCCGAAATGAGCATCCACAACCCACATCACAATGCCGCCAACCAGCAGCGAAACGCCCATCACGGTAAGGCTTTCCAGATGTTTACCAATTATTTTGGTCAGCAGCAGCGAGGGAATAGCCGTGCAGACAAAGGCGATCATCACCAGCGTCAACGGATGTGTGAGAGCCGTGCCGTCCCTGCGTTCACCGTTCGGAAAAGTGGAGATGAACCGCCCAATGCGCGACCGAAAATAAATCGGCAAACATAGGATTGCGCCCAGCTGAATCACAATGGAGTACATCTTCCAGAAAGGATCATCCAGGGGCAAACTGAACAGCTTTTCTGTGATCCGCAGATGCGCCGTTGAACTGACCGGCAAAAATTCCGTGAGGCCTTCAACAATGCCTAAAAAGAACGAGAGCAGATAGTCGTGCAAAACTCCTCCGTGATTTACCCTGGCGTAAGTCTTATTCTACTTGGCTGAACGGTCTGCGTCCGCGTTGTAGGTGGGGATTCCCTGTTGCAGGGCGTACATGAGTTCCAGTGCGCGCGGCTTCCAGTCGCCCTCGGCAAATTTTGTGGCAATTTCCTGGGCCAGCTCCATGCCTTTTTTGCGGGCTTTTTCGCTTTTGTCCTGTTCGTGGTTGGCGCGGAACATTTCTACCAGCGCGCCCTGGCGGGTAGCGGCGTTATAAAGCGCTTCTGCTGTCTTGGGTGATTCCGGATGCTCCCGCGCATACTTCTCATAAATCTCAGACTCCTTTTCCGGACACTTGGTCTCACCCTTCCACGCGCCGCAGACTTTATTGTCAATCAGGTCATATGCAGCCAGGTCAGACCACCTGGTGTGCGGATATTTTTTCATGACCAGCTTTGCACCCTCGTCATTAATGGCCACGCGCAGGCTGGGATCCATCTCACGCGATGAAGGCCGCCGGCTCACATCGGCTTTTTCCTGTTTCCATTGGATGTCCGTGGCACGCCATAAGGCCTCGCCCGCCAACGGCGAGTCGGGAAAGTATTCATAGAGACGGTAATAAAGCCGCCGCGCGTCGTCGCGGGCATTCTTGCGTCCCTGGTCGGCCCGGCCTTCAGAATCCACGGCCTCGCCGTAAATAATCTGGTCGCCGTTCGGTGTGGAAGTGGTGACAACTGAATCAGCGGGCACCCATCCGCTGATGGATCGCGCCGTTTCTCTTTCCACGTCAACATCCACTACGGCCAGCAAATGCGCCCACGGTTTTTTATCGACCATGGTGTGGTCCATGAGAAAAATATCGCGGCCGCGGGTGACTTTGCTCAGCTGTTGTGAGGTGGGATCGGGTGAGACGTGAAGCATCACATCGGTGATGACCGTGCCATGTTCTTTATCGCCGGCAAATGCCGCAGCGGAGATAGCCACCAAAAATGTGAGCATGGATAGTCTGCGTTTCAACATCGTGCACCTCACTCTGCCGGTCCGTACAGAACAATTTTCTTTTCCAGCTTGTAAATCAGGTCAACGGCGCGCGGCTTCCAATCGCTTTGCGCAAATTGGCTTTGTACCTGCTGGGCCAGCGCGATGGCACGCTTGCGCGCTGCTTCACTTTTGTCGCGATCATCGCTCAGGCGGTAGATGTCCGCGAGTGACGCGTATCGCCACGCTGCGTCAAACAGTGCTTCTGCGGCCTTGGGAGATTGCGGATGCTCGCGCGCGAACTGTTCATACAACGCAGCTTCTTTAGTGGGACACTCCGGCAGCCCACGCCACTCGGCACACAGCTTGCCTTCCAGCAGATCAAACGCGGCCAGATCAGCCTGCCTTGTCTGCGGAAATCTGGTGATTACCTCTTGTAGATATTTTTCATTGGGCGCTTTGCCTGACCGGTCAGACTTGGCCAGTTGCCAGCGTATGTCCGCGGCGCGCCACATGGCTTCCACCGCCAGTGGCGAGCCAGGGAAAATCTCCGCCACGCGCGAATACAAACGGAGCGCGTCTTCGGCAGCGCCTTTGCGACCACCGCGCTCTTCTGCCTGGCGCTCAGAATCCACGGCCTGTCCAAAAATAATCTGGTCGCCATTTGCGGTAGAGGCGTTGATGATCGCTTTGCCGGGTAGCCAGCCTGTGATTTCTTTGCTGACCTGCGCCTGGTCCGCCGCCATGGCTACTTTCATCCATGGCTGGTTGTCAGCGTTCGTGGTCTCAAGAACAGTGAGATCACTGCCGCGATTCACCTGCGAGAGTTTCTGCGAGTTCGCCCCGGCGGAGGCATACAGATACTCTTCGCGAATCAGAGTCCCGCGGTCAGCGGCAAAGGAGCCTGCGGTTGCCAGAGCAAGCAGCGGTAGCAGTCCAAATTTTTTCCAGTGCTTCACTTGTTTATTTACCTTATACGGTTTGCTGGAGCATTTCAGAAAAAAGCTGCGGCTCAATGTTGCCGCCGGTTAGCACAGCTACTGTCTTATTGGATGCAGGAAGCTGCCCGGCATGGAACATGGCGGCCGCCGTGGTCACGGCGCCGCTGGGCTCGGCCAGCACGCGCGCGGAAAACAGCAGCCGCCGCATCGCCATCCGGATTTCATCTTCCTTCGCGGTAATAATGTCATCCACATATTTTTTGATGTGTTCAAAATTAATCTCACCGATACTTTGCGACCGCAAGCCATCGGCAGCAGTACGCATCGCACTCTCACCTGAGACCGATTGTATCTTTCCTGAGCGAAGGCTGGCCTGCGCGTCAGCGGCAAACTCCGGCTCCACGCCAATGATCTTTGCCTTGGGGTTCGATTCTTTAATCGCCGTGGCAATGCCGCTGATAATTCCGCCGCCACCCACTGGCACCAGCACCAGGTCAACGTCGTTGAGGTCTTCCAGAATTTCCAGCCCAATTGTGCCTGCACCGGCAATGATCTTTTCATCGTTGTACGGAGGCACCGCAATCATCCCGTGCTCGCGTTCCAGCTCTTCTGCCTTCTTAATGCGATCCACACTCACCGGTCCCACCAGAACAACTTCCGCGCCCAGACCACGCGTGGTATCCAGCTTTACCTTGGGCGCAGTGCTTGGCATCACGATGGTCGCCTTCACGCCCAGTGCCCGCGCGGCAAAGGCCACGCCCTGCGCATGATTGCCGCTGGAATGCGCCACCACGCCGCGTTTGCGCTCGTCCGGCGTGAGCGATGAAATCTTGTTGTAAGCGCCGCGCAGCTTGAATGAGCCAATGGGCTGCAGGTTTTCCGGCTTGATGTAAATCTGACGGTCGTCGGAAAGCTTGCACAGCACCAGCGGCGTGCGGACAGCAATGCCGCGGAGCAGGGATTGGGCCTGTTGAATGTCGTTAAGAGTCACCATAGAAATTTGAGTTGCTTTATCTATGGTAAATGAGGGCCGGTGCAGATTGGTTTTGGGATGTGATGAACTCACTTATTCCCGTTTTTCTGTACGTCGAGGTAGAACGGTTTGGGGAATATCTTTTGCGGAAACAGGCAGCCACTTCACCTGGAAGTTTCCTTTATAGCCAAAGAGGCGGCCCCACGTTGCATTACTAACGTTGACCTCAATGCAAAAGCATCGTTGCGCGTCGTCATACCACTCACAAACGTCAGCAACGCCTGAGAAGGCCATTGGAAAAGAGAATCCAAGAAAACTTTCGTAAAAGCGCTGTGCCCCTGACCTGAGGCGCAGCCCGCCGTTCGGATCAACTCTAATATCGATGTCTACGGCCAGATGCTGATGAGTTCCCAGATAATCAACGATGCACTTACGTTCCTCACTGTGAATCATGTAAGCATCAAACCGGCGCTTGCGCTTAGCATAAAACGTGCGAATCCATGTGACCGTCTCCCGGCCCAGAGAATCAACATAGGCGTAATTCGCAATTTCAAACGGAATATTTTTGCCGCTTTCCGGAAACATAATGCTGCGCCACGAACCCAGATAGAGGAAAGGCAAGGTATAGACCGGTCCATGCCAGAGTTCCTCCATTACGCCGGTTCCGATTGCAGCAATATTGTCTTTGCTGGAAAAACCGAATCGCCGCTGAATTTCCGGATGAAGCCGGTTGAAGTCAGGGCCCAGCGCTTGTTCATAGATGGATCTCATTGTGTTTCCCTGGGTGCCTTCCGCAAACAGCGTGAAGCGGATGGAAGTTCTGGCGACGCGATGCAACCAATCAGAGAAAGCAGTATCATTCCCAGGTTCAGTGTGACGGGATTAAACGCAGCCACAAGATAGTGTGGCGTTGTTAAAGCAACGGCGGCAAGTGCCCCACACATGGCCAGGGAATTGAGCAGAAAGAATGGCCGCCACCGCCAGAATGCGAGAGTAGCGACAGCTATCACTATTTCAAGAACGCCAACCCATGGCAACAGCGTGATTGGCAGCCCCGCGGCAGCGATCATTGATTGTTCGTCAAAACTGGGAAACAGAAGTTTTGGCATGAGCCCCTGCCACGCCCAAATGAACGTAATTCCCAGGCGTGCGCAGGCATGAATTAAAGCCATGCGCAAGCTGATTTGCGGCGGGACATCGCGCTCAATCCAAAGCCGCAGCCGGTCAAAGCTCCATGCCGTCGCCCATCCCATCATCGGACGAAACAAGGTTCGATCAATCAGCCGCCCCAAAACTCCGAAGCGAGTCCGATAGTCATACCAGGTGAGGAAACGGACCTCGTTTGTAGAAGGAATGTATTGCCAGTATCCTGAGCCTTCTTCGATCAGTGATTTCGGGTCTTGGGACCAGAATTTTAAAGCTGATGTACGAAGCCCGGTAGCGGCTTCCTTCGTTCCCTTGCTTTCGCCATCACCGCGGATGTTCAGTCCAAACCCAATACGGGTCGCATAGCCGAATTTTTGTGGATCGTCCTCTGACTGTTTTGGCAGGTAGTGAATTTCAGTAAAGCGTAAATCCCAAAGCTCATGCATTTCAGGGACTTGAGTGCGGCGCCATATCTCATCCACGCTGGAACGAATTAAGATTTCAACGTAGATTCCCGGATCACGAGCCATCAAGAGAAGATAGCATTTTCGCCCAGTTGTACAACAGTGACGAAGGTGAGGCCCAGAGAGGCGTCAGCCTTTTCAATTTTACACGTATTACGCTGAGCCAATGGAATCAACGCCGTAAGAGTCCAGCACGTCACGCAGGCTGATCACGCCTTCCATTTTGTGCACATCAGCGCGGTTCACCACCGGCAAAATATCAATATGAGCAGCGCTCATGCGCTCCAGTGCAAGATGCAAGGCCTGGTCAGTGTGTACGTGGGGAAATTCAATGGTTGTCAAAAGGCTCCGTACAGTTTCGTCGCCCTTGCCGTCCGCCAGCGCCTGGTCGAGCGCGGCACGGCTCATAACACCCATGATGCTCTCTTCATCCATCAATGGCCACGCGCGGTATTGGCTTGCGCCAATCGTCTCCAGGGCGCTTTTTACGCTGATGGAAATGGGGAGCGCCTCCGTGGCGCTGCGCATCACCTGGAATACCTTGCGCTGCCCGAATTCTTCCCGCGACTTTGAGCCTGGCAGGTGAATCCCATCCTGGTGCGCCAGGGCCTCGTACACCGGTTGTTTCTGCAGTCGCGAAGAAATAAAAAGGCTTGCCAGGTTCGCGATCATTAACGGCACAATGACAGCATAATCATGCGTCATTTCAAAAATCATCAGCACGGATGTCATTGGTGCGCGCACAACGCCCGCAAATAACGCTCCCATGCCGACCAGGGCATAGGCCCCTGACGACGCCGTGGTAGCTGGGAAAAAGTGGTGCGCGACACTGCCAATGGTCCCGCCCAGCATGGCCCCCATGAACAGGCTGGGACCAAAGATGCCGCCTGCATTGCCAGTGCCGTAACTTGCGGCCACGGCAATAAGCTTAAGCACTACCAGCAGTGCCATAAGCTTTAAGGTCATGCTGCCATTCAGCGCGTCGCCTACATAGCTATAGCCAACGCCCAGAACCTGGGGAACAATCCAACCCATCAGGCCAACCAATATGCCGCCGGTCACCGGATGCCACCAGCTCGTTTTTTTGGGCAGCAGCAGGAAGTATTGGCGAATTTTCAACAAGAGCGAGGTGAAGGCGGCCGACAAGAGTCCTCCAGCCACGCCCAGCACTGCATAGATGGCAAACTCAGAGGGATGGACCAGTTCATATTGCGGCACGTGAAACAGAGGATTGTTGCCCAGCAACACGCGCAACATGACCCATGAAGTTGCGGAGGCCAGAACCACTGATCCGAGCACCGGCGCGTTAAGGTCTCCCATGACTTCTTCCAGCGAGAACAGCACGGCGGCCATGGGCGTGTTGAAAGCTGCGGCAATGGCCGCTGCCGCTCCCACCGGCACCAGGGCTTTCACTTTGTCCTGGCTCAGTCCCAGCTTGCGTCCCAGAACAGAAGCAATGCCCGCGCCTACCTGGACAGATGGCCCTTCACGGCCCAGAGGGATGCCGCTGGCCAGCGTGGCGGCGGTGCATCCAAACTTGCCTAACACTGTACGGAGAGAGATATAACCGTTGCGCGCGAAAAGTGCGGCTTTGGTCTGCGGCACGCCGCTGCCGCGGGCATCAGGAAAATAGCGGGCCAGCAGATAGCCCATAGCCAGCGCGCCGCCAATCGGGATAAAAACGCGCCGCCAGGCAGCGCTGCCCACCGGATAAAGCCGCATGCCCAGATTTTCAGTAAGGACAATGAATGCCACCACTGAAAGCCCAACCAGCGCGCCAATGAGCAGCGTAAGCGCGAGAAAGACCTGCTCTTCGCGCTGCTTGGAAAATGCGATCCAGCGCTGAACGAATTTGTTTACCAGTCCTGTAGCTTGGGTTTTGTCGGCGGCGGGAATACTCACTCGTGTATTTTACTAAAATATCGCCTGACGACCTAAATTGTGGTGATTGGCCGCCGTTTTTAAAGCTGCACAGCGCCTCTGCGCATTCCCTGCGGATCGTATAACATCGCATGGCAGACTTGATGGAGAGCCGCATGAATGTCCACCTGATTGACGGAACGTATGAGCTGTTCCGCTATTTTTTTGCCGTGCCCTCGGCCAAAGATGTAAATGGCCGCGAAGTTGGCGCGGTGCGCGGCGTGCTGGGCTCCGTGCTTTCCATGATCGATCAGGGCGCAACTCATCTGGGCGTCGCCACCGATCACGTGGTGGAATCTTTCCGCAATGATCTTTATTTTGGCTACAAAACCAGCGAAGGCGTGGCTCCGGATCTGCTTTCGCAATTTCCCATTCTTGAAGTAGCGCTGCAATCCATGGGCGTGCATGTGTGGCCCATGGTGGAGTTTGAAGCCGACGACGCGCTGGCCTCCGCTGCGGCGAAAGCAGCGCTAGACGCCAGCGTAAAGCAGGTTTTCATCTGCACGCCAGACAAGGATCTGAGCCAGTCAGTAGTGGGAACGCGCGTGGTGCAACTGGACCGCCGCCGTGAAGCCTTGCGCGATGAAGCCGGCGTGGTTGCGAAATTCGGCGTGAGCCCGCAGTCCATTCCGGACTATCTGGCGTTGGTCGGCGACAGCGCGGATGGCTTCCCCGGAATCAAAGGCTGGGGCGAGAAAGCTGCCGGTGGCGTTCTCTCTGTTTATCCGCACCTTGAAGATATTCCAAAGAATTATCAGGAATGGAATCCGGCGATCAAGCGGGCTAAGGCACTGGCAGAATCTCTATTCAACGCATGGGACGACGCTCTGCTGTTCCGCAAGCTGGCAACTCTGCGGCTGGATGTGCCGGTTTTCGATACAGTAGAAGACCTGCGCTGGAAGGGGCCGCGCGCGGATTTTGAGGAGTACTGCCGACAGCTGAATTCATCTACGTTGTTCAAGCGGGCCATGGCAGCGAGTCGCGCAGCCACCAAGTAGCCGGGCTTCGGCAATCATAAATTGGTGCGGAAGAACTCCAGCGTGCGCTCACGCGCCAGCTTTGCTGACTGCGGCTCAAAATCTTTGCGCTGATCGCAATTGAATCCATGTCCGGCGTCATAGACGAACAGCGGCAGCTCCGGGTGGGCCTGCCGAATGGTCTCAATTTGTTCAGGACCGATGTGTGCGTCCCTGGCCCCGAAGTGCATCATCACAGGGCAGTGCGGAGTCTCAGCAGCGTTCTTGGCAATCTGCCCGCCGTAGTAGCAAACCACGGCAGAGGGATCAAGCCTTGTAGCGGCAAGCCAGCCCAGGCTTCCACCCAGGCAGAATCCCAGCACGCCTGTTTTCAAGTCAGGCCACTGTGCGCGGGCGTGCTTGATGGAAGCAGCAACATCTTTCAAGGCCGCGTCCAGACCAATCTGCGAAATCGCGCCCATGCCTTTCTTCGTGTCTTCGGCGTTGTAGTTGAGTTCAAGATTGCGCTCAGCGCGGTCAAACAGTGCCGGTGCGATCACGTGAAAGCCATCCTTGGCATAGCCATCTGCAATCGAGCGTATGTGGCTGTTCACGCCAAAAATTTCCTGGATCAATACAATTGAGCCTCGCGCCGGGCCGCTGCTCTCGGCTACGTAAGCGTCAAACTGGTGGCCGTCTTCGGCTGTGACTTTTACTTTTGCATCCGTTGTTTTTGCATCCATGCTTAACCTACTTTCCTGTTGCGTGTAAGTTATCTGCGGCGTCCAGAATCTGCGCCATAAAATCCATCATCTCCCATTGCTGCTGCCATGTGACTTTATCTTCCATGTTCACGTGAACCAGAGCGGGGCTGATCAGTTCGGCTTTCACGCTTTGCGCCGGCAGGTCTTTAGCCAGCCACAGTGTTTCAGACGCGGGAATAATCGTGTCGCCTGCGCCATGCAGCAGATAGACCGGAGTTTGGAGAGACGAAATTCTACTGTGCGGCGAGACCGAATCCATTTCGTCTTTGTGCAGCTTGATTTCCTGTAGCAGCGCATCGCGCAGCAGATCGCGATGATGTAGCAGTTCGTCCAGCTCGGTTCGTCCCGCAGGGCTCAGTGCTGCAGCATTCTTGTCCGCATCTGGCAACTCCCACAATCTTTGCCGCAGGATTTCATGCGCAATTGGAACGTCTTGCGGTGAGAAGAAATCTTCCAGATGCGCATAGGCCAGCACCAGCACGCCGTATTCATGGGCCTGAAATGGAGTTTCCGCGCTGTCTGGCTTGGCGATGACATTGGCGGCAAAGAAACGGGCCACGCGGCTCATGTCATCATGCGAGCCAATGGCCAGCACAAAGCCGATCTTCGGCGCATACTCAGGTTTTGTGGCGGCGATGAGTGATAGCCCGCCGGCAAAACTCAGGCCAATCATACCGACAGTGCGATTCATGCGCGTGCTCAGCACCGTAGCGGAGTCGCCAATCACATCAATGGTCTGCGGGGTCACGCGATAGTCCGTTAGATCTTTCAACTCCGGCGTCATCACCAGCACGCCGGCGCTGGCCAGCGCGCGTGCCAGGCTCCACATGCGTGGATCTTCAATGCCCAAATGATGCACGCCATGCAGCAGCAAAACGCCGCCAGGATTTTTTACGTCCTGCGGAATATACAGCCGGTAGCGCAGCGGCCCATGCGGCGTTTGCGCGGTGCCATCTTCTTCTTTGAATGGATGGTTCGCAAAGCTGGCGGCAAAGCCTGCAGCCTTGGGATTGGAGAAGCGCAGCAGCAGTGACATGGCGCGCAGGTGCGGCCCAACCGGATAGAACAACACCGCGCCGGTGACGGCGATGGTGAGCAGCACCACAAAAAGAAAGATAAAAACTTTTTGTTTGCGCGAGAACCTTGCCACTAGATCTCCAGAATCACCGGCATAATCAGCGGACGCCTTGCCGTGGTTTTCACAATAAACCGCTTCAGGTCAGCCCGGATTTTTTCCTTGATTACGCCATAGTCGGCTTTTTCTTCCGGCGTTGAGCTATCCAGGGTAGCGCTGACGACACGCCGTGCTTCACGAATAAAACCTTCTTCTGATCCAGCGGCAAAGCCGCGCATCACGATTTCAGGTATCGATTCCACCGTCCCCTTGAGCTTGTTAATGGCGATGATTGGCAGCACAAAGCCGTCTTCACTCAGGTGGCGGCGGTCTTTGATGACCAGGTCTTCCACCACGTCAGTGCGCGATCCGGAATCAATGCAGATGCGGCCCACGGTGACTTTTTCAAGCTTGCGCGCGCCCAGTTCGTCAAACTCCATCACGTCGCCGCTTTCCAGCATCATCACATGGCCCACAGAGCCGGGCATTTGCCGCGCCATCTCAGCGTGTATGCGCAGCTGCCGGTATTCGCCGTGGATAGGAATGAAGTAGCGCGGCTTTACCAGATTCATAATCAGTTTTTGTTCTTCCTGGCTGGCATGGCCGCTTACGTGGACGGGCGGATTTGAGCCGTCGTCATAAATCACGTCAGCTTCGCGGCGGAAGAGGTGATCGATCATCCGATAGATGCCTTTTTCATTGCCGGGAATAATGCGGGAAGAGAGAACGACTGTATCGCCTTTTTCAATGCGCGCATGCTTGTGGCTATCGACGGCAGCGCGTGACAGAGCAGACATGGGCTCGCCCTGCGTTCCGCTGATCATCACGCAGACCTGGTTTGGCTGATAATCTTTGATCTGGCCCGGATGAATCAGCAGACCTTCAGGCACATCAAAGTAGCCGAGATCCATGGCGATCTCTGAGGCCTCAGTCATGGAGCGCCCGACCAGAGCGATTTTGCGCCGGTACTGCTGCGCCATCTCAAAGGCCAGCTTGATGCGATGGATGGATGACGAAAAGCAGGAGATA